>JAZNTV010000057.1:0-13808 GCA_045591985.1 Acutalibacteraceae bacterium | reverse complement strand
CTATATGTTGGCGAACGATCTGAACACCAAACTGGTGGGGGCGGCGGATGCCGGCGACTTCGAAGCGGGCTATACCGGCGACGTGAAGTGTGCGACCTGCGATGCGACGCTGAAGACGGGCGAAGAGATCCCCGCGACGAGCGATCTGCCGAAGCCGTATGTGTATCTTGAAACGGCAAGCGGCACGCTGCAAGCGAACTTCGGCACCGGCCCGGTTCACAATTCTGCCACGATTCTGGGTAACACCGACGTGGTGGCTATCGGCGATACCGGTATGTACGGTATTAAGTTGACCGCCGACTGGACCGGCTTCTACGTGGGCGGCAACCTGAAGGGTGCCGTTCCTGCCGACACCAACGTGGTGGTGGCGATCGAATGCTATGCGACGGCGGCGGGCGACTTCCTGCGCTTTGTCGGTAACAACAGCATTTTCGTCGGCCATTCGAAGGTTGGCACGGTAAAGGCGAACGAGACCTCGCTGATCTTCGTGGAATTCACCCCCGAAGACGTGGCGGCATGGGGCAATGATATGCGCTTGAACTTCCAGCGCACCAATGCCGCGGGCGATTTCTATATCAAGTCGGTCCGCATGTTCGATGCACAGTATGCAGACCTCGGCGCTGCCCCTGCGAACGATTACTACGATTTCGGCGCAGGCAAGGTGCTGTGTGACTACTACCCCGAAATTACCGTGCCGGATGTGTCGGGCATGGCATATAACGACGGCGAGGCGGGCTACCGCTACTTCACCGTCACCAAGGCACTTGCTTCTTCGCATGGCGCGAACGAGCCGGTCTACATCAAGGTGTACACCACCGAGGGGAACGAAAACACCTCCATCGGCATCAACACCTATCAGCATTACAAAAACGGCGGCACCAACCACAACACCGTGACGGGTGCTCCCGCCTACAGCATCACGGTGCAAAACGGTGAGGGCGGCGTGTACATCCCCGAAGTGTGCTTCACCAACGGGTTGAACGGCCGCGGTTCTTTCCGCTTCTCCACCGCTATGGCGGCGAAGATCGAACGTATTGAGGTGTACAAAGTCAGCACCTACTGCAACGAGGCGGGTGCGTCCCGTGAGATGAAGGAGACGTTGCACGCCGAGATGCTCCGCACCTCCACCAATATCGTGGCGCAAGGGTATCAGGCGCCCACGGCGGACGCGTCGGGTTGGACGGGCACCGTCACCTGCGCGACCTGCGGTGAACTCCTTTCCGAAAACACGGAGATCCCGCAACTTGCGGCCTACGCACAGATCGACTTTAACAACGCGGACGGTGCGGTGACCACCGGTGTGAAAGCACTGAACGGGTCCATTTTGACCCCCGTGCAGATTCCGGGCACGGAATTCTACGGCCTGCGTTACGTGGAACACAACTCCTCCTTCTCCTTCGCGCTCGATGCCTTCGGCGTTACGGAAGAGCAGGTGCTGAACGGTGAAAAGAATCTCGCCATTTCGGTGGAATACTACCTTTCGAGCAATGCGGGCGACCCGCGTTTGGCGTTTGCCACGGCGGGCAGCAAGAACCTCGCACTGTATGCAGGTTATCGCAACACCTGTCTCGACTCGGTGTGCGTGAACCCCTACACCGCGATGGACATCGGCAAACTGAACGTGGCGACCTTCACGGTGGGTAAAGATATTACGTATCACGCCCCCGCAGGTCAGTTCAGCGGCGTGGATAAGATCACCTCGCCCGTGGATGTGGAGACCTTCACGATGGCCAAAGCGCTGATCGGCGGCAGTTCGGTGTCGATCCTCGGCTGGTTGCACGGTATGACGCCGGATAAGGCGATGTACATCAAGTCCATCACCATTCACGATGCGGCGGACCTCGTCCCCGTGAACGAAGATCGCGGCTACTACTACCAGAACTTCGAGCCGGTTGCGGTGGATCCCATTTACTATCCGCAGTACACCGTGGCCGATTCCTACGGTCTGGCCGGCGCTCCCTCCACCGCGGAATACTATCCCGAGGATACCGCGCAGCAGTATGTACGCTTTAACTATCTGTACACCCGTGTGTCCTCCGATCTGATCACGGTGAACAACGCGCCCACGCCCGTGAAACTGGTGCTGATCGCGAAAGAGGGCAGCGACATCACTTCTCTCTACTATCAGTATCAGATCTCGCTCGTGGACGGCGGTGCGGCGTTCAGCGGCGGCAAGACCGCGACCTTTGAAAACGGCCGCTTTGAGGTCATCCTCCCCGATGCGATCTTCAAAAACGGTCTGAACAACGCGGGCTCGTTGCGTTTCCGTGACACGATGTACGTCAAAGACGGCGACAACTACGTGTTGCAGGGCGGCGACGATCTCGAAGATCTTTTGGAGATCCAGGTGTACGACCTGCGCGAGAATTGCGAAGCGTATCACGACACCCTGTTTACCGAAGCCAACGGCAACTTGAAGCGTGAGGGCCGTGTGGAATCCACCACCACCGTTCCCGGTTACTCGGGCGACCTGTACTGCGTACACTGCGGCGTGAAGGTGGCCGACGGTGAAGATCTCCCGCTGATGCAGCCGTTTGCTCGGCTCGACTTCTCCGACGGTACGGCGAAGTACACCAGTGTGAAGAACGTCGGCACGTCGCTCGTGCCCGTGCAGATCCCCGAAACGGATGCGTACGGCGTGCGTATCGATAAGCACAACACCGGCTTCTCCTTCTCGCTCGTGCCCTTTGGAATCACCGAAGAGGATATCACGAGCGGTGAAAAGAATCTCGCCATCTCGGTGGAATACTATCTGGCCGACAGCACGGGCACTCCGCGTTTGACCTTCGGCACAGAGGGCAGCACGAACATGGCGCTGTACGGCGGCTATAACGATCACTGCTGGGATGCGGTGTGCGTCAACCCCGCGGATCAGCTGAAGACCGGCAAGTTGTATATGAACAGCTTCCTGGTTGGCAGCGATCACACCTACGTTGCACCCAAGGGCCAGTTCGGTGCCAACGACAAGTTTGACGAGCCGCGTGAGGTGGAAACCCTCACCATGGCAAAGGCGCTGGTGAACGGCTCGCAGGTGAGTTTCATCGTCTGGAAAGACGGCATGAACGAGGAAAAGGCGGTGTACATCAAGTCCATCACCATTTACGATGCCGACGAGTATCAGGTTCTCGAGCAGGATACCTCCCGCGAATACATCGACTTTGAAAGGGAATTCGCAACGAGCCCCGTCTACTATCCCCAGTACACCGTGCAGGATGCCTACGGCTTGTCCTACAAGGACGTGCAGGAGCCGAACGGTGCGGACGGTCTGGAAGTTATCTACCGCTACTTCGTCGTGACCCATTCCAAGGTGGCGGCGGATAAGGCGAAACAACCGGTCGTCATCCGCTTCACCATGAAGGAAGAATCCGAAGTGACCCGCATCGCCCTCTCCTATCAGAAGGGTAAGACCCCCGAAGAAGGTCTGTGGGGCCACACGGACGTGGAAGTATTCAATGGTGTGGGTGAGATCGTGCTGGAAGACGCGGCGTTCACCAACGGTTTGAACGGCAACACCTCCTTCCGCGTGTGGAACGTGGATCGTAACCCCGTGGGTCGCGACCTCGCGATGGTTGAGGTCTATGCCATCAAGGATAAGACGGCACTCACCGCCATCTTGGATTCCGTGGCAGAGGATACCCTCTATAAGACCTCGGCTTCGGTCGCACAGTATTTGGCGGTCGTGGAAGAGGTGAAAAAGGTTGCCGACAATGCGTGGGCAAGCGAGGAAGAGATCGCGAAAGCGACCGCCGATCTGGAAGCGGCGCGTGCGTTGCTCGTCGATTGCTTGCACGACGGCGGCAAGGTGAAGGTCAACTACGTGGAGGAGACCTGCCTCGCCGAAGGCTACAGCGGCGATATGGCGTGCGACGATTGCGGCTTTATCGCAGAAGAAGACAAGGGTGCGGTCATCCCCGCGCACGAGACCGAGATCCGCAACGTGAAGGAAGCGACCTGTACCGAAGAGGGCAACCGCGGCGACACGTGGTGCTTGGTGTGTAACAAGGTTTGCAAAGAAGGCCAGAAGATCGCGCGTGTCCCGCACACGTGGGACGACGGCGTTGTGACCAAACCCGCGACCAAGGACGAAGCGGGTGAGATCACCAAGACCTGCTCTGTCTGTAAGAAAGCAACCACGATCGTGGAGTTCGACTTTACGGCCGAATACGGCGACGTGGACGGCAACGGTAAGATCGATTCCACCGACGCCCGTCTGGTGTTGCAGTATGCGGTAAAGAAGATCCCCGGATCGGCATTGGACATCTCTGTGGCGGATGTGGACGGTAACGGCAAGGTGGATTCCACCGATGCCCGTCTGATCCTGCAATATGCGGTGAAAAAGATTGAGAAATTCCCCGTGGCATGAGGTGGGCATAAGATAAAGAAAACAGCAAGGGCAAGCGAGCGATCGCTTGCCCTTGTTTGTTGTGTGATTTGGGGGTAGACACACCGCCGCTTTTGTGGTATTCTTTTGAAAAAAGGGGGGGACGGCATGGAGATCAAACGCTTGACGGCGGAAAAGCAATTGGACGGCGATGTCGGATTTCGCTTTCGGCGGGTATTGCTTACCACCGAAAGTTCCAAAATGCATTGCCACGAATACTACGAACTGTTTTTGACCTTATCCGACGGTATTCGCCATCAGATCAACGGGCGGGAAGAACGGCTTCCGCGCGGGGCACTGCTTTTTATCCGTAAAGACGATTGCCACCATTATCCCGATTTTTTACAAACGGCACAGTCCTTTATCAACCTGTCCTTTTCCGAGGAAATACTGACCCAGTTATTCACTTTTTTATCGGCAGGATTCGGCGGCGAACGCCTGCTTGCGGCACCTTTCCCGCCGCAAGTCATGTTGAGTGAGAAGGATATTGCGTGGTTGACCGATAAACTCGACGAGTTGAATACCGCCGACCGCTACGATACCGCCGAAAGGCAATATCAAGCGCGTATGTTGCTTTTGAAGATCTTCACGCGCTATTTCGCGCAGTTCCGGGCGGAGGAGAGTGCACTCCCGCAGTGGCTTGCCGCACTCGATCGCGAGATGCGACATCTCGAACACTTCTCACAGGGCGCAGAACATATGGTGAAACTCGCGGGCAAAAGCCGTGAGCATCTGTGCCGCTCACTCAAAAAACATTTCGGCAAGTCCATTTCGGAATATTTGAACGACTTGCGTCTGAATTATCTTGCCAACTCGCTTGTGACCACCAACCTGCCGATCATCGACCTGTGTTATACCTGCGGTTTCGAAAATACGTCATGGGCCTACACCTTGTTTAAACGCAAATACGGTACATCACCGGCCAAATTCCGTAAAAACGGATAAAAATGACCCGATGCATGCGCATCGGGTCATTTGATTTTAACGTCGGGTCTGCGTGTTCACGTTATGCCAAGGTGACCTTCAAGGTGATGATCTCGAAGTTCTTCACCGGCAGTTTTACCGCGTTGTTTTCTACCGCAAGATCGTACAGGGCGTTTTCCATCAAATCGGCCACCGCCACCGCTTTTATCGGCACACCGAAGGTGACGGTCGGGGCGGTCTTGCAATCGAAGGTGTCGTGCAGACGGACGAGGACATCGTCGCTGTCTTCGCATTGCTTCACCGTATCGATGATGATGTTGTCAAGGTCGGTCGAAACAAACGAGAAGGTGTCTGCCAGTTTGCCGTTGGCGTTCGCCGCAACCGACACGGCCGAAAGCGGTTGGTTGAAACTGTATGCTTCGCGCACGGTACCGCCCGCGCGGAAATCGCCTTCGTGCGGGAAGATGGCGAAGGCAAAGGTGTGTTCGCCCACGTCGGCTTGCTCGTTCGGATACACACCGCTCTTCAAAACGGTGAGTTTCATGGTGCTTCCTTCGGTATTGAAACCGTATTTGCAATCGTTTAGGATACTGATACCGTAATTGTATTCCGACAGATCCATCCACTTTTGAGCACACACTTCGAATTTAGCTTCGTCCCAACTGGTGTTTTCGTGGGTCGGGCGCTCCACATTGCCGAACTGAATGTCATAGCGCGCGGTGGTGGCGTTGATATCGGTCGGGAACGCGATCTTCAAGATCTGCTGTTTCTCTTCCCAATGAATATCGTGTTCGGCGTCCACACGGGCAAGGGAGTCATACAGATACAACCGCTGTTCGATGGTGGAGTTGTGATAAGTACGGCAGATCTTAAAGCCTTTACGGCCCCCTTCGTCGATCGGTGTAATGTCTGCCTTGCCGTCCAACACGGTACATTTCGATTTGTGATATTCCGCCAGTTCCCAGTTGTCGTATACGCGCGGCATGTCCTCAAAAACTTGCCATTCGTTCGCGGGTGCCTGTTTGAAGAAGACTTGGCGGTCGATTCGTTTGTCCACCAGGTTTACGATACGGCCGGCTTCGTCCAATTCCATACGGAAGAAGTCGTTTTCGGCGGTGAGTCCCTGCACCGAAACGCGACCTTCTGCCTTCGGTCGGACAACGGCCCAACCTTCGGCGGGGATCTCGTCGGTTTCGTAGCAGGTACCGTCTATCGTGACCGTGCCGCGGCGAGCAAAGCCCAGCGAGTTGTACACAAGCACGCCGCCGTCGGTCTTTACATTTTCGGCGATCGCACCGAGCGAGTCGGTAAGCAGGCTGTCTGCTTTAGCGAGCAAACCGTCATATTGTGCCCAACTGTCATCGTATACGGCCTGGATGGAAGAGCCGGGAATGATGTCGTGGAACTGGTTCAGCAGTACCGTATCCCACAGACCGTACAGCACGTTTTTGTTATACGTCTTGCCGAGCAGCGCAGTCGCCGCGGTTTCGGCCGCTTCGGTTTTCTGCATGGCCATTTCGGCCAAACGGTTGTAGCGCTTATTTTTGGCCACCGAGGTGTAGGTGCCGCGATGGAACTCGAGATACAGTTCACCGACCCAACGCGGGGTACGACCGATCTCGCGGCAACTTTCGGCGAAATTCTTTTCGGTCATTTCCAGATGTTCGGCCAACGTGCTCATACGTGTCTTCGGCAGTGAGGGCAAACCGTGTGCCATGCGGCGTTGCATTTCCAACATTTCCGCTGTCGGGCCGCCGCCGCCGTCACCGAAGCCGTACGAGGTCATGACCACGTTGTTGTAGTCTTTTTGCTGATAGCGTTGCCATGAACCCAGGATCTCGGACGGGGTCATGTGACCGACGTAGGTACAGGGGTTTTGATAACTGCCGTTCCCCACAAAGTCACGGGTGGTGATAAAGTCGGTCAACATTTCGGTGCCGTCGAGCCCTCGCCACATAAAGGTATCGTAGGGAATCAGGTTGGTGTCGTTCCAACTGATCTTCGAAGTGATGAAATGCTCCACACCGCTCTTCTTGAGGATCTGCGGCATGGCGGCGGAATAGCCGAATACGTCGGGCAACCACAACACACGGCTGTCGACGTTGAATTCCTGTTTCATAAAGCGCTTGCCGTGCAGGATCTGACGGATCATGCTTTCACCGTTGATGAGGTTGCAGTCCGCTTCCAGCCACATTGCGCCCTCGATTTCAAAGCGGCCTTCCCGCACCTTTTCCAAAATGCGCGCATAGAGGGCGGGGTTGTCCTCTTTTACAAAGCGGAACAACTGCGGTTGCGACATCATGAATTTGTATTCGGGATAATGGTCCATCAATTCGAGCACGGTAGCAAAACTGCGCTGTGCTTTTTCGCGGGTCTGTGCAAGAGTCCACAGCCACGCCACGTCGATGTGGGTGTGACCGATACAGTTGCAGATCACCGGTTCTTTGCCGCACAACGCTTCATAGTAATGTTTTTGCATATAGGCGATGGCTTTTTCGACCTTCTCATAATATGCCGCCGTGTGCGGATAATTTAAATCGAGCAGACAGCAGGTGTGCTCCAGCACTTTGATCGCGGTCGCTTTTTCATACGAATTGTGCGGGATGAGATGGGTGCCCATCATCGGCACATACATATCGTAATACAATGTTTCGACGCGTTCGTGGATATACTCGAGCGCGAAATTCATCGCCATGGCTTCGTGAATCATACCCACATAGAAATACACGTGGATCTCATATGCGGTGGCGGGTTGCAGACGCAAGGTCAGATGGTTGTTGTCGAAGGCTTGGGTGAGCTTGCCGTTTACATACACCATACTTTGCGGGTTGCGGGTGTTGCAGTAATTGGGATTGATGGAGGTAGTGGTGAGTTGAATGCGGCAGTTTTCCCGCGCTTCGGGTGTGGTAAATTTCATGCGGAACCAGAAGTGCGCGTCGTACCCTTGTACGGGCGTGCCCTTCGGACACGGTTGCCAGCCTTCCGTCGGGAAGGTGTCGTCGGTCTTGTAACCGCACGGTTGATATTCCACTCCTTGGATATCGCCGATGGGAAGATGGGCGTGCTGGCCGATCTTGTTAACGGTGGTTAAGATCTGGTCCATGATCTTGGTCATATATGTATCCCCCTTTTGTTGGTGGTTGCAAGGCAGCGCCTATACACCCTTAATTATACGCAAAAGGCGGATCTTTTTCTTTATCCCTTGTGACAAAAAGTTTCACTTATGTGATATTTTCTGTTTTTTGAAGCAGATACTTCAGGATGGCTTTTTCGCCGCGGTACAGATAACGAAGCACTTCACCCGCCACGGGAAGCGGTAGTTCGGCTTCGGCCGTTTGGCGTACCATATACGGAGGAGTGCTGCTGTCAAAGGTGACGGCACGGGTGTGTACGTCTGCCCACAGCAGACCGCTTGCGAGCAATATTGCACACAGCGTGATCGCCAAGGTGCAAAAGAAACTCTTCATTTGATCCTCATTCCTGCCACATAGCCGCCAGTGTCTGCCCAAGCAGACGGGCGGCATAGGTGGCTTCGTCCAATGTGTTGCCTTCGCTGCCCACTTCGATGAGTAACGAACCGCTTGTGAGATATTGGTTATAGCGGGCCGCTGTGAGCGAGAGCGGGCGGGCCAGGCGGTCGTGGCGTCGGGAAAGTGCTTCTTGCAGTTTAGTGGCAAACGACAGATTGTCTTTCCAGTTTTTGTGCGGCAATTCGTCGGTTGAGAGCACACCGCACACCACCATCAGTTGTGCCGCTTTTTCTCCGCCTATCGTCACGGTGGGTTTCAGCATATCCGTCTCATTCGCCATCAGTCCGTCGCGATGGAGGTCGATGGTGACCTTAATGCTTGGGTATTGTTCCAAAATCTGTTTCACAGTGACTTCCGAACGCTCGTATGCGCCGCGGTATTGCGGGAAATCGTGCACGGTGGTATCGTGGATCACAGCGATGCCCGCCGCAGTCAATGCGGCTTCCAACGCGTCGCCGACCGCGGTGACCGTGTTTGTATACGTGTCGTTGCGCGGCACATCCCCGGCGTTATAATATCCCGTGTCATACGGCATATACCCTTCGGTAGTATGCGTGTGATAAATGAGCACCTGCGGTTCGGGACTGCCGATCTCTACCGAAAACGGCAGGTCGGCTTCCAACGCGGCGGTTACGTCCACACTGACACCGCTTTTGTTTTTTACGCAAATACCGCCGATACTCTCGCCCCCGCCCACCGTTTGTTCCACCACTTTCCCGCCGCTGCCGTTTTCGGCGGGCGGTATTACGCTGTCCGTTGTTTGCACAGCGGTCGGTTCGGTCATCGGCTGTTGTTCGGCGCCGCCTGTGGGAAGCGTCGAAGGGGTGGTGATACCGGCGGCGTGTGCGGTGGGACGCGTCAGCCCGGCCGACAGCCGTTCAGCCGTGTTTTCCGCCTGTTGCAGTGATACCGAAGCCATCGCCATGGTTTGTCCCAACTGCGTCCAGGTCTCTTGCGGCAGACGCGAGGCACCGAACAGCAGTGCACTTGTTATGAGTAACACAAGGCCGATACGCGCGATTCGTTGTTTCATTATGCCACACCCCCTAACGAAAATGTATGAGAGGGACGGGCATAATATTACATGGCGGCGGCGACGAGTTCTTCAGGGGCGTAGTCGGGTTGCAATGCACCGTTGATCGCCAGCGCGATCAGGCGCGCGGCACGGCGCACCATAAGATCGATCTCACGAGGGGTGACCATCATGGCGGAAGCGTCTTCAGCGTCGGTATTCCCGCCGAATTCGCGCACAATGGTAGCGGCATCCACTACCGTCGGCACACCAAGGCCGATGACAGGGATCCCCAACGCGTCGCGTGAGAGCGGGGGACGGGCGTTTCCCACCCCCGAGCCGGGGGCAATGCCGGTATCACACAGTTGCACCGTACGCCCGAGACGGGAAAGGGAGCGAGCGGCAAGAGCATCCACTGCGATGACGGCGGCGGGACGTATCGTGCGGCATACTCCGCGCAGGATCTCGCTGCTTTCCATCCCCGTTTTCCCGAGCACATCGGTGCGAAGGACCGCTACCGAACGCAAATCGCACAAACCCAAACTGCGCGCCCATTCGCCGCGGATGTGGCGGGTGGCAAGTACCATATCCGCCGCCTGCGGGCCGATGGCGTCCGGCGTGACGGCGGCGTTGCCGAGCCCGGCTACCAATACCTCTCCCGTGGCGGGCAAAAGCGACGCCAGTTCTTTGGCGATGGCGGCGGCGTGTGTTGCAAGATGGGTTTCGTCGTCGCTGAGCGCCGAAAACTCAGCGGTAATATATCGTCCGATCGGGCGTCCCACCGTCTGTGCGGCGGTGGGGGTCTCCACCGCGGTACGGGTGATGGTGATACCGTTGCCGCGTATGGTGTGATGGGTTAATCCGTCGGTTGGCGGCAGATCGGCCGCTGTTTCCAACATGAGATCGGTGCGTCCAAACATAAAATCACCCCTAAAATTCTCGATAAAAACAGGATTTCCGAAAAAAGTTTGCTTATTCTTGAAAAAAAGAGTTGCATTTTTAAAAGTTTAGTGGTATGATAACTGGTGCATGACCGGAATTATTGCTTTATTGCCTATCCGGCAATTCATCCACAAGGAGGTGTGACCATGCCCAACATTAAGTCTGCGAAGAAGCGTGTTAAGGTTATTGCGACTAAGACGGCGCTCAACAAGGCGAACCGTTCCGCGCTGAAGACCACGGTCAAGAAGGCGAACGTGGCGATCGAAACCAACGCGGAAAACAAGAATGAAGCGGTGCGCGCGGCGATCAAGAAGATCGACCAGGCGGTGGCGAAGGGCTTGCTGCACAAGAACACTGCGGCCCGCAAAAAGTCCGCTCTCGCGAAAAAGGCGAATGCGTAATCAACGGCAAACCAACCTCTCTGTGTGAACAGAGAGGTTTTTGCTGTTTTAGGGGAATATTTCGTTTTTGCGGGGCACACTAATTGAAAAATCGCAGAGGTGTGCTCTATGGATTGGTGGATGATTCTCAAGGCGTTTTTAGTGGGCGGCGGGTTTTGCGTGATAGGGCAACTGCTGGTCGATCTCACCAAACTTACCCCGGCCCGTATATTGGTCGGTTACGTCACGGCGGGGGTGTTGCTTACCGCGCTCGGCGTGTACGATCCGCTCGTGCAATTTGCGGGGGCGGGTGCAACCGTGCCGCTTACGGGGTTCGGCTATTCTTTGGCGATGGGGGTGCGGGAAGCAGTTGCCAAAGACGGTGTGTTCGGTATCCTTACGGGCGGACTCACCGCCACGGCGGGCGGTATTGCCGCGGCGGTCACCTTCAGTCTGATCGCGGCGCTGTGTACCAGATCGAAGGATAAATCGTAAAACGAGAGGATGTATCATTGCGATACATCCTCTCGTTTACATAAGGTGCACGGTGGGGGTATCCCCGTCGGCGGCGGTAAGCGGGATGCTTACCATTTGCATATCGGCGGCGGTGGTGTAGTGGTAGGTGCGGTTTTCAACATCGTAACAGCAGGCGTACACGGTCGCGTGGCAACGCCCTTCGTCGGTCAACACACACCCGTGCGGAATGGTTACGGTACCGAGCAAACGAAAAAAGGTTGCCACCCGCGCGGCATCATCTGTAGCGGGTAGGGTGTGCTTTTTGGCGAACGCCGCCCGCACGAAGCGGGAGCGGGATGACCAATCCCCCGGCAGACCCCGTGCCCGATTCCCCGCCGCGGGGGAGAGATGGGAAAAATGTGCGAGATTGGCGGTTTGTTCTTCAAAACAGGGGTCATTGGTGAGCACCCGTTCCGGGGCATCCCACACAGTAAGACCGTCGGCAAGCGGTTCCACCGCCAGTGCGCCGCTACGGTCGGCCACCAACCAATGAAGCGGTGTGGGGGGCAGATGCTCGCTGAAGGCGCGATCGGTCACGGTAAGCCGCGCGAGCAAGGCGCGCGCCTCTTCCACGGTCTTGCAGGATCCGAGTACCCGCGGGATAAGCTCATACGAGGCGGTGTAGGCCCTTTCGGTTGTGTGACGATACACCGCACTGCGAAAGCGTAACGCCGCCATACACAACCCGTGTTCGTTCATCGCTTCGTAATACAAGGGATACCCCTCGGCTACCGTTGCCATACCGATCAAAGCATGATGGTCTCTGAGTACCGCTCCGTCTGAAAAAGCAAGCGGAAAGTGGCGCGGCGTTACCGTTACACACTCGCTGTAGTGACGGTCAAGATCCAGTGTGCGCCCGAAACAGCCGTCGTGCCAAATTGCCGTACACATAAAAACATCCTCTCCTTTGGGACTTAGTATGCCCCAAAACGAGAGGATTATGGAACGTATTCAATAGGCGGTGCATTGCAGTGTGCGCCAAAACGGCTCGTAACTTATCAACGCATACCACCGTCCACTTTCTCTATTGTTAACATACGGGAGAAAGTTAATAGTATAGTCATAAATATGACTATACTATTAAACCGGGCAAGGAGATGAGGTGAGTGGATAGGACAGGATGGACGATCGGCGGTTGTGATGTGCATCACGGATCCGGTATTGTGGAGTTCGCTTTGTGCGCTGATCGGTGTAACCGGTCTTCTTTTTTCGGCATCGTTTGAAAAAACGGTGTGCATACCGTTGTTGCTGATGCTCCTGCGTGCCCTCGTGCCTGTTGTTCGGAAGTTGATCTGGACGATAGCGTAAACGCAATTTTCGAAAACGACAAATTCATTTTTAGACAAAAAACGGCAAAAATTTTAAAAAAACGAAAAAATATGAAAGAAAACTATTGACAACTTGCAAAAATTACCGTACAATAGAAACAACAAAACACAAGGAGGCTTGCATTATGAGTGAATCGTTGCCGTTGTTGTTGCTGGATAACAGCAGTATGATGAGTGTGCTGAACGAAGGGGAGTTCCAATGCCATAATCTCACCTTTGAAGAGGCAAAGCACATGTTGGATGTGTATAACGAAAAGGACATTTTGCAATGCTTCAGCAACCTGGATATCGAAACCATCATTTTCGACTATCTGGGGGTTGCGAAACGTGAGTTCACCTACAAGCGTATCCGCAATATGCGAGTGGGCCAGGATGCTCTGGTATTTAAGTTGTATATTACCCCTTCCGAAACGCAACCGATCATCCAAGCGGACGATGGGGTAGAGGCCAAAAAGATCCAAAACGTATACGTCTATTGCCAGTTCCTCACCCGCGTAAAGTGAGACGCGCCGAAAAAGGAAGTTGCCTCTGCCCGGGCGAAAGGGGCGGCGCGACAACCGAAAATCGACAGTGAGGTCCTCAAACATTCGTCACAACCGTAACAAAAGACCCGACACGTGTGTGTCGGGTCTTTTGTCGGCCGGGGCGGAGAGAGAATGTGGTTTGTGCTTGTTGAAGCGGTCGTAACAGACAAGCGGTAACAACACGAAAACGGAGAAGCGGCAGTGAGGTTCTCAACCACCCGACCCAAGTCGGATCGTAGCCATGTCGTTCTGTGGGCCAAGGAGTTGGGGC
>JAZNTV010000056.1:0-24938 GCA_045591985.1 Acutalibacteraceae bacterium | reverse complement strand
TTTTCGCAAAAGAAAAGTAATTTTTTTCAAAAAAAGGCTTGACATTCCCTCCCCTTCGTGGTATTATAATGCACGTCGCTTGATATGGGAGAGTTCCCGAGTGGCCAAAGGGGGCAGACTGTAAATCTGTTGTCTCTGACTCCGGTGGTTCGAATCCACCCTCTCCCACCAACAAAAGAAGCATCCTCAATGGGGATGCTTCTTTTGTTTTTGCGTGGGTGGATTCGAAACGAACTCCAAGCGTGAGGCATCTCGGATGCCGAAGGCTTGGGAACAACAGTCCGGTGGACTGTTGCGTTCGTGAGAAGAGAATCCACCCTCTCCCACCATAGTCGTCAACATTCGTTGATACAAAGAAAAGTCCTTGTTTTCAAGGACTTTTCTTTGTTTTTAGATAAACTTATGCCATTCGACTTTTTTAAAATTAATTAAACTACAACATAAAAATGAAACCCTTTGATGAGGGTTTCATTTTTAGAACAAAGTCTTACACCGGTGCAAGACTTTGTATATCCAGTTTGTTTCGCAAGAATCAGTATATCACCATTTCAAAGAAAACACAAGGATTTTCATAAATTTTTTATTCACGCAGGCATCTTGAAAAATTTGCCGGAAAATGGTATCATTTAGTTAATTGTTGTTTGTCGAGGTGATTACCGTGAAAGCTTACATCATCCAACCACCCTACTCCCGCGATGTTTCGTTTTCGGATGAATATTTCAACTACAAACTGGATCTGCTCGACCAATGCGACGAGTCGGTGGACATTATCGTGTTGCCGGAATACAGCGACGTACCGTGCGCCGTCGAAACGCTCGAAGAGACACTGTTTTACCATAAGAAATACATAAACAATCTTCTTAAAAAATGTGCCGAGACCGCCCGTCGTTGCAATGCCATCGTATTTGTCAACGCCCTGTGCGAGGTAAACGGCAACTACCGCAACACCACCTATGCCATCGACCGACACGGCGAGGTCGTCGGTAAATACTTTAAAAAGCACCTTCCCCCGCTTGAAGTGAATGTGCTGAAACTGGACGGCGGATATACCCGCGAATATTCCGCGCCGTATGTATTGGAGATCGATGGATTACGGTACGGTTTCCTCACCTGTTACGACTTTTATTTTTACGAAGCCTTTGCCGCCATAGCACAACAAAACGTGGACATTATCATCGGCTGTTCGCTTCAGCGCAGTGACACCCACGAGGCAATCGAGATCATGTGCCGCTTTTTGGCATACAACACCAATGCCTATGTTCTTCGCTCGTCGGTCAGTTTTTCGGAAGAGTCCGATATCTGCGGCGCCTCGATGGCGGTGTCGCCCTATGGCCGAGTATTACACAATATGCGTGGCCGATTCGGCGCGGCAACGGTGGAGTTTGACCCTCGTGACAAGCACTACAAGCCCGCAGGTTACGGCAATCCCGATGCGGCGCACCACGAGTATATCGAATACGGCCGTGCCCCGTGGCAATACCGCTTTGCCGGCAGTGCCATTGTAAACGACGACAAGACCATGCCCTACCCGCGGGTGTGTGCCCATCGCGGTTTCAGCACGATCGCCCCGGAAAACAGCATGCCCGCCTACGGTGCAGCGGTGGCAATGGGGGCGAACGAGATCGAACTCGACCTGTGGCCAACCGTCGACGGAGAGATCGTCGCCTGTCACGACCGCGAATTGGATCGCGTCAGCAACGGCACAGGGCTTGTCACCGACTGCACACTGGCCGAACTGGAACGTTTGGATTTCGGTATCCAATTCGGCAAGTCGTTCCAAGGCTTACGCATTCTTAAATTCGAAGATATCCTGCGAAAATTCGCAGGACAGGTCGTGATGAACCTACACGTCAAACCGCTCTCGATGACCGACCCGTACCCCGAAGAGGCTTTGAAAAAGATCGTATCACTCGTGCGGCAATACGGGTGCGAAAACTATGTTTACTTTATGCTCGAGACCGATCATCAGATCCGACAGTTCAAGGCATACACCCCCGAGATCGCCGTGTGCGTCGGGCATTTGGAAACACGCCCGTGGGACATTGTAGACCGTGCGATCGCGTTCGGTTGTGAAAAGGTACAGTTGTTCAAGCCGTATTTCAATCAAGAAATGATCGACAAAGCACACCGGCACGGGATTCGTTGCAACGTGTTCTTCGCAGACGACCCCGACGAGGCCAAAACCTATGTGGATATGGGTATCGACACCATCCTCACCAACGAGTACACCCTCGTATCACAGGTTGTAAAAAAAGGAGAAAACGTATGATCACCACGAAAAATGAGTACCGCACCTATCTCGCACAGGACGCCCGTGCCCTCGGGCAACGGCGTTCTCGCCCCAAGCTGTTCGGCGACGATATTTGGAAATTCGAACGCTGTCTGCGTCGGCGGGAGTATTATCTCTCCTTTTCACGCGGCAAAAAGATCGCATTTCTCCTCCCTCTTCTTGTAAACCACCTGCGGTTTCGTAACCTTTCCTTCAAACTGGGATTTTCCATTCCCGCGGGCGTGTTCCGCGAAGGACTTTCCATCGCCCATTACGGCACCATCGTGGTGCACCCCCACGCGAAGGTCGGCCAAAACTGCCGTATCCACGAAGGGGTGAACATCGGCGCGACCAACGGCAGTGATGCCGCGCCCGTTATCGGCGACAACGTATTTATCGGCACGGGCGCAAAGATCATCGGGGATATCACGATCGCCGACAACGTCGCCATCGGCGCCAACGCCGTGGTGGTACGCTCCATTACCGAGGCCGGCACCACATGGGGCGGCGTCCCTGCCCGCAAACTGAGTGATAACGATTCGCACGCCAATCTGTCGAAACTTCTTTTTTAAAACAACGGCACCCGATTCGGTTGGAATCGGGTGCCGTTATTTTACAAGTTCCAGTATATCACTTATGTCACAGTCGAGCGCCGCACAAATCCGCTCTAAAACGAAGCCGTCGTACCGTTTCACGCGGTTTTTATAGTAATTGTCGATGATCTGATACTGTATTCCCGTACGTTTCGCCAGTTCATAACGGCTGATATCGTACTTCGCCAAAGCTTTATCCAAACAGATCCGAATCACAAAACCACCTCACGGTTACATTCTAATAAATATATATCCACTTGACAATCCACTTGTTTAAGTGTATACTTATGTAAATATATATTGGAGGGATCATTTATGAAGAAAATCTTATGCGCTTTCTTGTCAGCATTGATCGTCCTTTTTATCAGCGCTTGCGGTGTTGATAAAATCGTCTGGAGCGACGTAGTTCTTGGCAATACGTTACCTACGCCGCCCAAAAGCGAAGGAGAAATCCACAGCAACTCCTCGGAAGCCCTTTGGATTGACATCGATAATATTTCCGATAAAGAATTTGCCGATTACGTTAATGCGTGCAAAGAAAAAGGCTTTACCGTAGATGCTCAGTCTACATCTTCGTCCTATGAAGCTTTCAATTCTGATGGCTATAAACTTTCTCTCGGACACTATGGTAGTGATGCTGATATGCGCATCCGGTTAGAAACACCTATGGAATTCACTGCCATCACCTGGCCTACAAGCACCGCAGGTCAATTATTACCTCCCCCCCGAATCTACAATCGGCAAATTTTCGTTCGAATATGACGACAACTTCTCTGTATATGTCGGCAACACCTCAAAAGAAAAGTATGCTGAATACGTAAACGCTTGTAGCGAAAGAGGATTCAGCGTTGATTTCTCCAAAGGAGACGACTACTATCGTGCTGACAACAATGACGGATGGCATATTTCTCTCGCCTATGAGGGAAATAACGTAATGAGCATCCGTATTGATGCACCGAAAGAAGAAAACGAAAACACCACCGTCCCCACTAAGACAACCGACCCAAGTGTGGACAACAACACCATAGATTCAGACTTCAAGGCGGCAATGGATAGTTATGAGGAATTTATGGATGAATACGTCGCTTTTATGAAAAAGTATCAAGCCGATCCAACCAACCTTAGCCTTCTTACGGATTATGCAAACTATATGAGCGAATATGCCGATTGTGTAGAAGCCTTCGGAGAATGGGAAGACGAAGATATGAATGCCGCCGAATTGGCGTATTACATTGACGTTCAAGCGAGAGTGAACAAGAAATTACTCGAATTGGCATCGTAATTATCATTAAAACGCACACCAAGACTATTGCAAGAATGAAACAGGTGATTGGTCGTTGAAATCCCCCAGTCATCCGCTCACCCATTTCACGGGTGGCGAATGCCAGCCCCCTTTAGACAAGGGATCCAAGGGTCACAGCCTCTTTCAAGGATAAGTGAATATTCACAAAACATAAGGAGAGAATGCACCGTCAAAGGGTACATTCTCTCTGTTTTTATCTCTCCGCCGTTTCCATTTCAGTGCGCAGGCGGCGGATGATCTTCTTTTCCAAGCGCGAGATGTAGGATTGCGAAATGCCGAGCAGATCGGCCACCTCTTTTTGGGTGTGTTCCCGCGCGCCCGCCATACCGAAGCGCAGTTTCATGATCGTCTGTTCCCGTGCCGACAAACGCGCAATACACGCGTGTAAAAGATCGCGTTCCGCCTCTTGCTCCACACCACGATGAATCTCCTCGGGATCACTGCCGAGCACGTCCGAAAGCAACAACTCATTGCCGTCCCAATCCACATTCAACGGTTCGTCAATAGATACCTCACCCCGTTGTCCCGCACATTTGCGCAAATGCATCAGGATCTCGTTCTCAATACACCGCGAGGAATAGGTCGCCAACTTGATCCCGCGCGAAGGGCAAAAGGTATTCACCGCTTTGATGAGTCCGATCGTACCGATGGAGATCAAATCTTCAATGCCCACTCCCGAATTTTCGAATTTGCGGGCGATATACACTACCAAACGCAGGTTATGCACGATCAATTCTTCCCGCGCATTCTCCTCCCCCGCCTCTAAGCGTGCGAATACGGCTCGCTCTTCCTCTGTCGAAAGCGGCGGCGGAAGGGTATCCGTCCCGTTTATGTAATGCACACTCTGTCGCACTGTATGGCAAAGCAACCAACACCATATCCGTTTCAGCATAGCGCCATCTCCCTTTTAAGCACAAAATCCGCACCGATCAACACCCGCTCGCCCGCGTCGTAACTGACCGCCGCAAAACACCCCGTAACCTCTCGCTCCTCACCGTCGCATACCACCCACATGCGCTCGGGGCAAAACGCAGGCAACACCCCCCGTCCACCCACCGATGTATAGGGTACGGGACGCGCCCCGCGCGGCAGACCCGCACACGCGGGATTCCATGCGGGCGAAAGCCATCTTTGTACCAGCCCATACGGCACCACCGCTACCGCCGCCCCCGAAAACGGCTCGCGCAGACAATTGCCACTGTCGTAAAATGCCGGCAGCGTTACCGTCTCGCCACCGTGCTGCATCCGCAACGCATAGGTGTGCCCCGTCACCCGCCGATGAGTCATCAAACGATCATATAGGCAAAACAGGAAATAAGATACCGCCGTACACCCGACAAGCAACAGCGGCGACATATCGCAGTACACAACGCCGTTTACCACCGCCAATCCCTGCGGAGCAAACAAGAAACAGAGAGCCACCGCGACCCCTGCCGCGGCGGCAGAGAGCAAGAAAAAGACGCCGCATCGCCGCCATACGGCACGCCCGCCAAACCCAAATGCCGTCCCGACCGTCAGCCACGCGGCAACGGCTTTATAGGCCACCGAAAGCCACGCCGCCATCGGCGGTAACAACACCGCGCACGCCGTAAGTGCCCCCACCGCCGCACCCGCCACCAAGCGTCCGCCGCGGCGCGGGATCCGCAGAAGTCTTGCTGTCCCGTGAAGCAACAAAAAATCCATACCCCAGTTGGTCACAAACAAAATATCAAGATAGAGAATCATACCGCCGCCATCCTTTCGGTAGGGTATATTGTAACACCCGACGGCAGTGGATTTTGCCGAAAAAAACAGGTCTCCGTGAATTTCACAGAGACCTGTTCGGTATTGGTTTTACCCGAGCCAGTTACGGTCGGTTTCGTAGTTGCGGGGACGTTGCATCAACGCGGCAAGCGCCTCTTTCGGTGCCATTCCCTCGTAACAAATGCGGTAACACTGCTCCGAAATGGGCAATTCCACCCCATATCGTCCGGCCAATGTACGGGCGGCCGCCACCGCCAGATAGCCTTCCACCGTCCCGACCTTGGCAATCGCATCGGCCGGAGACATCCCCTGCCCGATCAAAATACCGGCGCGGCGGTTGCGGGAATGCATACTGCCGCACGTCACGATAAGGTCGCCCATACCCGACAACCCCGCAAAGGTTTCGGGACGCGCCCCCATCGCCACACCGAGACGCGCAATTTCGGAAAGTCCGCGCGTCATCAGCGCCGCCTTGGCATTATCGCCCATATCCAATCCGTCCGCAATACCTGCCGACAGCGCAATGACATTTTTCATCGCGCCGCCGAGTTCCACCCCCACCATATCGGTGTTGGCGTAGATACGGAAGGTGGGATTCATCAAGATCTTCTGCACCTCTTCGGCGGTAGCGGCATCGGCCGCCGCACTGACCACCGAAGTCGGCACCGCGCGCGCCACCTCTTCTGCATGAGAAGGGCCGGACAAGACGGCTATCCGCACGGCGGGCAACCTCTCTGTCAACAGGTCACCAAACAGGCGATTGCTTTCGGCATCGATACCCTTACCCACGTTCACAAGAAGTGCGCCTGCCGGCAATACCTCGGCAAGTTTTTTCGCCATATCGTCGATAGCAAATGACGGCACCGCCAAAATCACCAGATCCGCCCCTTTTACACAAGAGAGGTCGTCGGTCATATCGATATGCGGCGAGACCGCCACACCCGGCAACAGCTTTTTGTGTTGCCCATGGCGGCGAATGGCATCCAATTCCTCCGGGAATGCCGACCACAAGGTGACGGCATTGCCGTGACGATACGCCATAATGGCCAGCGCAGTGCCCCAACCGCCCGCGCCCAAAACCACAACATGTGCCATACGGTCAGTTCTCCTTTTTCCCAAACGAGAGTTTACGCTCACACCCCCGGGCGATGCGTTGCATATTCCCGTGATGCATGATAAACAGAATAGCCACCACAACGGTAACCAGCACCACCGCAAACACGATCGTACCGGTACTGTCGCCATCGACCAACCAGCGAAGAAGCCACGTTGCCGGAATCGCCGTAGCCGCACCGCAAAGTGAACCCAGCGACACCATGCGCGACAACGCTACCACCGTAACGAACACCGCCACTACCGCGAGCGCCACACGCCAATCGGTTACGATCAGCATACCGAGTCCGACCAACACACCCTTACCGCCGCGGAAACCAAAGAACACAGGGAAGGTATGGCCGAGAGTACAGAATAAACCGGCAATATATTGTCCCGCCATACGCGCTTGTTCCTCAGATAACGCAGGCGGTTCCACACCCGTTTGGGTGCGTTCCCAAGCCCAGACGAGAAGCAACCCGCCGAGCAGAGCCGAAATCACGCTTTTCCCCACGTCACCGAGCGTCGTCCACACAGCGGGACGACTGCCGAGCGTGCGCAACACGTTGGTCATGCCGGCATTGCCGCTGCCAACATCGCGAATATCCTTATGCGCCACCGCCCGTGTGACCAAGATGGCGGTGCTGATACTGCCGAAAAGATACGCTACCACCGCCGTCGCAAGCAAATACGGCCAATACGGCAACAAATTCACAAACATATCGTCAATCCTCTCGTTCCCGAATAATAAACCGCACGGGCGTACCCTCCAGCCCAAACGTTTCGCGGATCTGATTCTCCAAATACCGCTGATAGGAGAAATGGAACAGTTCCGCATTGTTCACGAAAAATACGAATGTAGGCGGACGGGTACTCGCCTGTGTAACGTAATAGATCTTCAAGCGCTTTCCCTTGTCGGTGGGCGGTTGTACACGCGCCGTCGCCAACGCCAACAGGTCGTTCAGCATACCCGTGGCAATGCGGGTACAGTTCTGCTGATACACATAATTGATAAGTTCAAACAAGCGGGGCAACCGTTGACCCGTTTTGGCAGAGATGAAGATGAACGGCGCATAAGACATAAAACTGAAATCATTTTCCAGTTGTTTGCGCATGATCGCCATCGTCTTATCGTCTTTTTCCACGGCATCCCACTTGTTCACCGCGATGATGCAGGCTTTGCCCTGCTCCTGTGCCAGACCCGCCACCTTGCTGTCCTGCTCGGTGAAACCCACCGTGCCGTCCAGCATAATGACACACACGTCCGCACGTTCGATCGCCATCTGGGCGCGCAGAACGCTGTAGCGCTCCACTTCGTCGTCCACGCGGCTCTTGCGGCGCAGACCCGCCGTATCTACGAAAACGTAGTTGCCGTACTCATTCTTGACTTCGCTGTCGATGGCATCACGGGTGGTGCCTGCCATATCCGACACGATACTGCGCTCTTCCCCCGTGATGGCGTTTACGAGAGAGGATTTGCCCGCGTTCGGGCGGCCGATGACCGCCACGCGAATAACGTCTTCCTCCACCGCCTCTTCGGTGGCAGGGGGAAGATATTCCATCACAGCATCCAGCAGATCGCCCGTGCCGTGCCCGTGTACCGACGACACGGCGATCGGGTCGCCGAGTCCCAGATTGTAGAACTCGTAAAACTCGGCGGGCAGATCGCCCACACGGTCACACTTGTTCACACACAATACCACCGGTTTGCCGCTACGTTGCAACATCACCGCCACATCCATATCGTTGGCGGTGACGCCCGCGGTCACATCGGTCACCAACACGATGACCTCCGCTTGCTCAATGGCGAGTTGCGCCTGATGGCGCATATGCGAAAGGATCACGTCGTCGGATCGCGGCTCAATACCGCCTGTGTCTGCCAACATAAAGGTGCGCCCGTCCCATTCGCACGGAGCAAACAGTCGGTCACGCGTGACACCGGGGGTGTCTTTCACAATGGCCAAACGCTGGCCGATCAATTTATTAAACAGGGTGGATTTGCCCACGTTGGGGCGCCCTACAACCGCGACTACCGGCCGTCCTCCTGCAATAGCCATACTTATCTCTCCTCCTTGGGGTTTTACTGCTCACCCCAACAACACCCGCAAAAGATCCGCACCGTCGCCGTCATTCACCGTGAGCGGCACACCGAGCGCCTCCGCCACGTCAGCGGGTGTGGTATCATCCAAAAATACGTCACCTTCCCGCCTGAGCATACAGCGCGGAACGGTAATTTCATCGGCGGGCACATCCCGCAACTGTTCCATCAGATCGCCGCCCGTAAGAAGACCCGCCACGGTGATGCGCTCACCGAAGAAACGGTTTTCCACCGTCTTGACTTCTGCTTGCAGAGCGGGGAACTTGACTTTGGCCGCCGCAACCAACTCTTCCAACAGCGGGGCGGCGGATACGCCCGTTGCCACCACCAGACGACGGATGCGAACAAGCTCTTCAGCCTCTTCCAGTGCGGCATAGAATTCCCCGCGCATCAAAGCGATCATGCCCACACCGTTTTCGAGTTGCAAAAAGTCGCCGTAACGATCGGCCGTCGGAATCGGCTGGCCCGCGGTAAGATAAAATTCATCCGACGGGAAAAAGAGGCGGTGACCGTGCTCCGCTTCCAGACGGTCGGCCATACCTTCCATACGCACGATAACGTCTGCCGCTTCAGCCGCCGTAAAAGGGCGAAGCGGTGTCAACCCTTCGCGGAATTTTGTCAGCCCCACCGGCACGGCCGCCACCGACTGCACCGCGGGAAACAGTGCCGCCAGATCCTCCATCGTGCGGGTAAGCGCCTCGCCGTCGTTATAGCCGGGGCAGAGCACCAACTGACAGTTGAGTGCTATGCCCGCTTCGGCCAAACGATAAAGATGCTTCAAAGATTCCCCCGCAAAGCGGTTGTTCATCATGCGACATCGCAACACAGGGTCGGTGGTATGCACCGAAACGTTCACGGGACTGATATGCATCGCAATGATGCGATCAACATCCCGCTCACTCAAATTCGTCAGCGTGATATAGTTACCGAAAAGGAAGGACAGTCGGCTGTCGTCGTCTTTGAAATACAGACTTTCACGAAGTCCCTGCGGCAGTTGGTCAATAAAGCAGAAGATGCAGTTGTTGCGGCAGGAACGTTGCTTGTCCATCAAATAGGTATCAAACTGAAGCCCGATATCCCCCTGCTTGTCCGCCCGCAAGGTCACCGTGCGTTCCCCGCGCGGGGTGTCCAGACACAAGGTCAAGCGCCCATCCGACAGATAGAACTGATAATCCAGCACGTCTTCGATCGCATGACCGTTGATGCTTTTGAGCACATCCCCCGCCGCGATGCGTTTACGCGCCGCGGGCGAGTGCGGCCGCACGCCGCTTACCGTTACTGCCATACCGTCCCTCCTTTCTTTTCATAAAATCTGCTTACTTGCAGAAATAAAAGTCGTCAAATGCAACCTTGCAATCACCGGACATAGCGTAAATACGCATAAAGTTCACGCCTTTGGGATTCAACGGATCGCCCGTCCTTTCTGCCCAACGAAGCGGCAGATACAATTCGTTCCAGCCGTTCTTCTCCAGACAGCCCAAGAATTCCCAACCGTATTCCTGATCATCCTGATGACCGCTGCTGGTCAATTCGATCTGCCCGTCGGCGAGTTTTTCAATATCGTCGCAATAGAACCAAAAATGCAGATAGCCATCCCGCATCATCGAAGAAATGTCGATCGGATCGAAGTGACAAATCATCAGCGGTTGCGGCTCTTGCGAATGAATTTCGTTCACCCATGCACCGCTACCCTCTTTGACAAAAGCGGGATCGGTACACAAGGTGGCGTGTTCCACAACGTCGTCGGTATCGCACGAAAACAACGGTATAAACTCCGTAAGATTCGTCGGCATCACCCGCACGTCTTCCATCGAAACGGAGGAGTGATACGACTTTTCGAACGCTTCGCGACGGTCGTTACGGCAGACGATATCGAACACCGAATCGGTATTCTTCACCGACGTACCGAACACGCGCATCGCACTCGCCGCAAAAGCGGTACTGTAACGAATATCAAACATCGGCTTTTTGCCGGGGAGCAAGTCCACCGAATCGTTTAAGAACTGCGCGTCGGTAGAGTTTTCGCACAAGATCAATTCGCGCGCCGAATACATAAAGCAGTTGTTCAGCTTCTGACGGGTAGCATCCACCACGTGATACGCGATGCAAGATTTATGCAAAACGCGCGACAAAATGGCGTTGATCGGTATCTCACCATTCACCTTGCTCAACGCATGCAGCTCGTCCCACTCCACGCGCGCTTCTTCATTGGCACGGAAATAGTAGGGGTGTTGCACGCTACGGTGAATGTAGTGCTGATTCGCCAAGCATTCTTCCACGTAACCGTCTTTACCGCCGCACTTCACCAGCGTGGTGTAACAGCAGCCGTACACACTACGTGCCAAATGGCGGTCGCAGCCGCTAAAGTCCACGCCGATGAAGGAGCAGGTGACCACGGTATCCAGCGCGTACACACCTTCGCCCGCACCGCGCACCGCCGTCTGTGTCCGTATGGCGGGTTCATCGTTTTCCACCTTACGTTCCACCACGTACGGCGTGTGTTCGGGATAATAAATACGCATGCCCACAACACCGGCAAAGGATTGCAGGGTGATGAAATCACCCTCGCTCACATACGAAAGCAAAATAGTACCGTTTTGGGAAATGTTGGTCAACATGATCGGCACGTTGCCGGTCAGCTGCACGCCCTCGGGCACGTTCAGCGGCTTGCACACGGTGTACACACCGCCCGGCAGATACACCACACCGCCGGTTACAGCCGCACGGTCCAGCGTTTCTTGAATATACTCTGCCACGTCCACGTCCTTGCGATCGTATTCCGCAATCGGCGCGACGTACAAATGAGACGTCGGGCGGCGGAAGGTGCCGTGAGTCATCGGGTAGGCGGACAGATCTTCCTCATCTTCGATGATGAAACCGCTCTTCTCACCCACCAGCTTCACGTCACAGAAATGCAACGGTGACTCATCGTAAACCGAGGACACCGCCGCCACCGATCCCTCGATCACACCGCGAGAAAACAGCGGCGGATTGGGGCGTGAGAACTTTTTCGCCACCACACCGTAATCGCAGTTGGTGATGTACACATCGTAAAATATACCCCAAAAGCCGGCACGGCCAAAACAATCGAACAAAATGCCCGTTTGACAACCGTCCAAGCGGATTTCGGACAACGTTTCCAGATCCAAATCACCGAGCAGCATACCGACACAATGGGCGCGGCAATACGCCGTGACCGCCTCGGCATCGTCGGGAGCATACCCTTCGCCCGCATTGACCCAGTAGGACGGCGACACCGAAAAATCGTAGGTATATCCCACTTCGGTGGAGGAGTGCATCATATTCGCATTATCCAACGCGGTAATGCGAATGTGCTCGAGCTTCGCCATCTCGTGAAACTCTCGCAAACCGTTGATGCCAATACCGCGCCACGCATTGATCAGCGTGATGTTGCGGAATGTCAGCGTGTAAGCAAACTCCGCATAAAAGACGTAGCCATAGGGTTTCGGGTCTTTTGCGGATTGTTCGGGATAGTACACCGTCAAACCGATCAGACCGTTGTTGGAACGAAGACGGAACAAGGCGCCGTCCGTCACCGATGCGCCTTCGGCAAGCGGCGCAGGTTTTGCCAGCAAGACCGTGCCGTAGGTGAGCGCTTCGCCCGCCGTCACGGCATCGGGGTCTTGCCAGTCACCGCGCAGCACGACCCCTTCGGGAATGGTAATCGTATCGGTCAAAAGATAGCGACCGACCGGCAAAAACACCACACCGCCGCCGTTTGCACCGCAATCGTCGAGCGCCTGCTGCAACGCCGCCGTGCTGTCCTTCTCGCCCGTCGGGTCACACCCGTAAGGGGCTTCACTTGCCACGATATTCGCCAGCACCACATCCTCGGTCGGGAACACCGTTTCGATAATGCGAACGGTTTCTTGGACACATGCACCCATCGTATACACCTCTCGATCCTACAGACAGTTTTTATTTACAGATATAAATGTCGTCAAACGCAACCTTGCAGTCACCGAAATCGGAATAAATACGCATGAAGTTGATCGCCTTCGGGTTCCACGGCTCGGGAGAACGGTCTGCCCAGTGCATCGGGATGTACACCTCGTTCCAGCCGTTGTGGAACAGACTGTTGACAAAGCCGAAACTGTGCTCTTCCACGTCCTGACGACCGCTGCTGGTAAGCTCGATCTGACCTTCACCGAGCTTTTCGATGTCGTCGCAGTAGAACCACAGATGCAGATAGCCATCCGCCACCGACGAGATGTCGATCGGGTCAAAGTGGCATTCGAAGAAATCCTTGGGAGCATTCCCGCGAATCTCATTCACCCAAGCACCGGTGCCTTCCCGCACGAAGTCGGGATCGGTGCACAAGGTTGCGCCGATCATATTGTCGGTCGTATCGCAGTTGAACAGCTTCACGAACTGCGTGAATTCGGTCGTGGGGATGCGGATATCCTCCACCGATACGGAGGAGTGATACGGACGCTCGAACGCTTCGCGGCGGTCGTTACGCGCCACGATGTCAAAGGTGGATTCGGTGTTCAACACCGAGGTGCCGAACACACGCATCGCGCCTGCGGCAAAGGCGGTGCTGTAGCGGATATCGTACATCGGCTTCGTACCGGGCAGCACGTCCACCGAATCGTTCAGGAACTGCACATCGGTGGAATTCTCACAGGTGATCAGCACGCGTGCCGCATACATAAAGCAGTTGTTCAGCTTCTGACGGGTCGCATTTACCACGTGGTACACGTTGCAGTGCGACTGCATCAGGAGCATAAGCGGACGGTTGATGGTGATCTCTTCACCCTTCGAGGCAATATCCTCCCACTCGGCACGCACTGCATCGCTGATGCGGAAGAAGGACGGTCTGTGGGCATTACGAATGATGTAGTGCTGATTCGCGAGACACTCCTCCACTACGCCATCCACACCGCCGCACTTCACGAGCGAGGTGTAGCAGCAGCCGTAGACACTGCGGACAAAGTGACGGTCACAGCCGGTGAAATCCACAGCGACAAAGGCACAGGTAACCACCGTTTCGAGTGCATACACACCCTCGCCCGCGCCGCGGATCGCGACCTGCTGCGGCTCGCCGTCTTTATACATACCGTCGGCGGTAAACGGCGGGAGGGAAGGATAGTAAATACGGAAGCCCGACGTACCCGCGAAGGGCGCGAGGGTGATGAAGTCGCCTTCGTTCACATAGCACAGCAGAATGGTGCCGTTTTCGCACGCATTGGTGACGGCGATCGGCAGATTGCCCGTCAACTGCACGCCTGCGGGCACCGACAGCGGCTTGCACACGGTGTACACACCGCCCGGCAGATACACCACGCCGCCCGTTGCCGCCGCCTCATTCAGCGTCTGCTGAATGTAGTCCGCCACGTCCACGTCTTTGCGGGAATATTCCGCGATCGGCGCCACGTACAGCTTCGCCGCGGGACGGCGGAAGGTGCCGTGGGTCATCGGGTAAGCGGACAGATCCTCGTCCTCTTCGATGATACAGCCAATCTTATCGCCCACCAGCTCGATATCGGTAAAGCGAATCGGCACGTCGACGTAGGCGGATTGCACCGCCGCCACCGCACCTTCCACGCGACCGCGTGCAAAGATCGGCGGATTGACCTGTGACATCACCTTCGATACCACGCCATAGTCGCAGTTGGTGATGTAGATATCGTAGAATTCACCCCAGAAGCCGGCACGGTGATTGATGCGATCGAACAGAATGCCGGTGTGGCAGCCGTCCAAACGAATCTCGGAGAGCACTTCCAAATCGAGGTCACCGAGCAACATGCCGAGGCAGTGCTCGCGGCAATACGCCACGACCGCATCCGCGTCGTCGGGCGTGTAGCCTTCACCGGCGTTGACCCAATACGAGGGAGACACGTTAAAATCAAAAGTATATCCCACTTCGGAGGAGTGATGCATAATGTTGGCATTTTCGAGTGCAGTGATGCGAATATGCTCAAGCTTCGCCATCTCGTGACCTTCGGCAAGCGCGTTGACCGCAATACCGCGATACGCATTGATCAACGTGATATTTTTCGCCGTCACCGTGCTGGCCGCATCCACGTAAAACGCGTAACCATAGGGCTTCGGCGCCACTGCCGACTGGTCGGGATAATACACCGTCAAACCAATAATACCACTGTTGGGACCGGTATACAACAACGCACCGGCATTCAAGGGAGCATCTTCGGCGAGGGTCGGGAGTTTCGCCAAAAGCACCGTGCCGTAGGTGAGTTTTTCACCTTCGGCAAGCGCATCGGGGTCCTGCCAGTCGCCGTGCAGCACCACGCCGACCGGAATGGTCACCGTATCGGTCAAGGTGTAGCGACCGACCGGCAGATACACCACACCGCCGCCGTTGTTGCCGCAGTCGTTGAGCGCCTGCTGCAGTGCCGCCGTGCTGTCTTTTTCACCTGTCGGATCACAAAAATAGGGGGCCTCGGTTGCCACGATATTCGCCAAAACAAGGTCGGTCGTCGGGAATACCGTTTCCATAATACGCACTTGTTTACTCATTTTACATGCCTCCAAACGTTTTAAATAGTTTCTTAAAATGAAAATAGGAGAAGGATCGCTCCTTCCCCACTTTTCATTAGCCCTCAGTTTTCACTACCTGTCGGCCGTTGTAGTAGCCGCAGTTGGCACACAGACGATGCGCACGCTTGTACTCACCGCACTGCGGGCACTTTACCAGCGCCGGAGCTTCAATCTTCCACACATTGTTGCGACGCTTATCACGGCGCGCTTTGGAATGCTTTCTCTTGGGTACCGCCATCTTCAGCACCTCCTTAGTTTGATGGAATAATCAGGTGTCTAACAAATCCTTCAACACCGCAAGGCGAGGATCGACCGATTCCGTCCGACAGCCGCAAAGCCCTTCATTCAGATTCTTGCCGCATCGGAAACAAAGACCGCGACAATCCTCCCGACACAAAGTCTTCATCGGCAAACTCAAGATCAGATCCGCTTCCACCAGTTCATCCAACGGAAGTTGGTCGTTTTCGACCAGGATCAAATCGTCCGCGTCCTCTCGGTTCAGGGATGCCACCAGAATATGCTCAATATGCAACACAGACTCGCGATGCAGTGGGGTCATGCATCGATCACAGGTCGTATCGAGCGCATAGGCCACGTCGGCGGTCAACTGCACGATCTCCGTGCGGTTTTCCACCTTCCCCGTCACGTGTACCGGTTCCCGTAAGGGGTGAGAACCGAACAGTTCCAAGTCCGAAAAGTCCAGCACACAATCGATTGGAATCGACTGTGTATCGCCCATAAAAAGCGATTTCAGTTGCAAAAGCATAATCCACCTCATAGTGTCACAAATGATATTATATCCATCACTGCGCCATTTGTCAACCATTTTTTTCGGTTTTTCAAAAGATTTTTAAGGGGTCCCCCCCATTTCATTCCTTCGGCTGTTCAATGGCTACAAGCGGCTCATATTCTTCGGCAGGTGCGTCGCCGATATCCCGTATCAACACAAACGGCGTAAGCTCATCGTCTTGTCCCGCCGGGTTATCGCGGATCAGTTCCGCAAGGAACTCGTGCGAACGGTCGGCAATGTCGGGCGAAACGCCGAGGATCTCCACCGCAATATCATTCGCATCCACCAGCATACAGGAAATGCCGAGCGCCTCGTAAATGTCGCGACACACCTTGTCGGGTTCGCGCGGATTCAACACCGCGAGCGTGTGATACGTTTCGAATGCGGAGTGACTGTAAAACCCGTCGATACCCGCCACGTCTTGCCCGACGATTTGATAAAACACGCCGCGTTTACCGAATACACGCGCCACGGCGCCGCAGAAGACGCCCCACAAGATCAGCGGCAAGCCCTTCAGATTGATGGCAAGCTGCAACTTATACGGCTCGTCCATGGCGATACCGTTGTTGTTATGGGTAGCGAACTTAGAAAGGAATTTCGCCCAGAAGCCGGGCTTCACATCCTTCATTTCCACCGTGTTATCCTGACACATGGAAATGACCTTTTCGCTCATCGACACAATATCCCCCGCCTGATACAGCGGTGCGACATAGCGACGAAACAGTTCCACGTAATCCTCGCCCCGCTCGACAAAGTGAGTTTTTACGGCATACCGCTCGAAGCGACCGCTCTCCACTTCGCGCAAACCGCGCACATAATACGTGACACCGTCTTTTTCACGGGCGTTTTTCGCCAAATTTCGATTGCCTTCATACCAGAAAGCCATACGCTTGTCCCTCTTTTCTTCAAAAAACAGGGGCAGACAGCCTGCCCGCCCCTGTTTGTGAACCGAAACCATCCGTTTTCGGTATGTTGACTGCGATCAGATCTCGGTCGCGTACTCGGCGATCTTCGCGGGGATATCCGCCTTGTCTGCCGAAATGGACAACACCATCTTTACATTGAGGCAGGAAAGTTTTTCCACAAAGGCTTCCAGACCGGAAAGATCGTTCCCCACCACTTTCAAGGTAGAATCCACAAAGATATCGGTGATATCGTAGTTACCGGCACACATACCGGCCACAAAACCATACAGCGCGGCATAGCTGTCGATACCGTACTCATCCAGAGCGACCAAACGGGTCTTATGCTCCAGATTATACGTCAAGGTATTGTCCTTTTCCAAAAACACCACATTGCCGTCCGAACTCTTGGTAGCTGTTGCACACATATCCAACAACCGTTTGGTCTTACCGGAGCCCTTCTTGCCGATGATGAGAGTAATCATAGTATTCGTCCTCCTTTTATTTTTAAAACGCCGAGCTTAACGCCCCAGCCGTTTTTCCAACTCTTCACGTTCGTTTTCATAGCCGGGTTTACCGAGCAAAGCGAACATATTGCGCTTATACGCTTCTACGCCGGGTTGATCAAACGGGTTTACGCCCAACATATACCCCGACACAGCACACGCTTTTTCGAAGAAGTAGATGAGATAACCGAGGTTGTATTCATCCATCTTCGGCAGTTGCAACACCAAACTCGGGGTGTCTCCGTCCGCATGGGCGAGCACGGTACCCTCAAATGCCTTGCGGTTGATCTCAGACATCGTCTTACCGGCAAGGAAGTTCAGACCGTCGCCGTTTTCTTTCTCCTCACGGATGGTAAGGTCGGACGGCGGCGCATCGAACTGCATCACCGTTTCGAACAGGATATTCGAGCCGTCCTGTACAAACTGGCCGAGCGAGTGTAAATCGGTCGAGAAGATGACCGACGCCGGGAACAGGCCCTTACCGTCCTTTCCCTCGCTTTCGCCGTAGAGCTGTTTCCACCACTCGGACATCAGCGCGTAACGCGGCTCGTAACTGACCATCAGTTCCACCGCACGACCGCGACGAAGCATCGCATGGCGCGCCGCCGCATAGCGGTAACAATCGTTCACTTCGATATCGGGATCACCGTACGCCTCGCGGGCCGCCGCGGCACCCGCCATCAGTGTGGCAATATCGCATCCCGCCACCGCAACGGGCAACAAACCTACCGCCGTGAGCACCGAGAAACGGCCGCCCACATCATCCGGCACCACGAACGTTTCGTAACCTTCGCGATCCGAGAGTTCTTTCAATGTACCGCGGGCACGGTCGGTCGTCACATAGATGCGGCGACGTGCCTCTTCCTTGCCCACCGTCTTTTCTAAATAGTCGCGGAATACACGGAACGCGATCGCCGGTTCGGTGGTGGTTCCCGACTTGGAGATCACGTTCACCGACACGCGCTTCCCTTCACACAGCGCCAACACGTCATTCATCGCATCGGCACTGATGCTGTTCCCCGCAAACACCACCTGCGGCGCATCCTTCACCAACAGATTATAGTTGGGGGATTTTAAGAATTCGATCACCGCACGGGCACCGAGATACGAACCGCCGATACCGATAACCACAAACACATCGGTATCTTTGCGAATACGCGCCGCCGCCGCTTCGATACGGGCAAATTCGTCTTTATCATAGTTTACGGGCAGATCTACCCACCCTAAGAAATCGTTGCCGAGACCCTTGCCGCTGTGCAACAGTTCATGCGCGGCGGTAACCTGCGGCTGCAACGCCGCAAGTTCATGCGAGCGAAGAAACCCCTTCGCATAACTTGTGTGTAACGTAACGCTCATGCTTTTTGCCTCTTTCCGTACCTTTGCAAGGTGCTTTTTTATTATAATACACTATTTTACCGAGTTTTGCAACTAAAAACTGAAAAATTTTGAATATTTTTTACTATTTTTCACCAAAGCGCGTCGCTCAGCCGCTCATTTCTTGCCACAACCACCGCAGCGCCTGCCAAAAGGTTACCCGTTCGACCGCTACGGCGGCACGAATGGGATAGGAAGCCAGGATTTCCTCCCCTTTTTTCAGCGTCACCGCACCGAGCACCTGCCCCTCCAGCACAGGCGCCTCCACATCATTCGGCAATGTTACCTCGGTGGTGATCTGTGCTTCTTCACCGCGACGAAGAAGCAACGGTTGTGCGGCATCCGCCACCGGCGTGACCTCGACCTCCACACCATGTAACACCGGCACACGCGCGAGCACCGTCTCTTCGGTCGCCGGGGTATACTGCGCATAATTGGCGAAACCGTAATCCAACATTTTGCGTGCACCGCCGAATCGCTCGTCGGTAGTCTCACACCCGAGTATGACCGCACACAAGCCGAGTCCGTTTCGCTCGGCGGTAGCCGATAAACAGTGGCCCGCCGTAGAGGTGGTTCCGGTCTTCAGGCCCGTAGCACCATCGTAAAAACGAATGAGTTTGTTGGTATTGGTAAGTTCCGACTCACCGCCGCGCAAGGTATCCATCCAAATGGTCGTATAGTTTACAATCGCTTTATGTTTCATCAATTCCCGCGACATAACCGCCACGTCTCGCGCCGAGCTGTATGCCTCATCGTTCAGTCCGCAACAATCGAGGAACTGTGTATTCTCCATACCGAGCTCCGCGGCGCGGGCGTTCATCTGTTGCACAAATCCTTCGATCGAGCCGGCAAGCGCTTCCGCCAAAACGGCGCAGGCATCGTTGGCCGACACCACCGCCACCGCCTTCAACAGATCGTCCACCGACATGGTCTCGCCCGTCTCGAGCCAGATTTGCGATCCGCCGAGCGACGCCGCCTCAGATGAACAGGTCAGCATGTCGTCATAACCCAGAAGATTTCGATCGATCGCCTCCATCGTAAGCAGCAACGTCATGATCTTCGTTACCGATGCGATCGGTAACCGCGCATCGGCGTTCTTTTCAAACAACACCTCCCCACCGCTCAAACTAATCAGTATCGCCGACTCACCACCCACATCGGGCAGCGTCGGTGCGGTATCTGCCGCCGCCCTCAAAGAGCCACCCAGACACAGGACCGCACACATAAATGAAATACACCGCAACGTCCACTTCATAGCATAGCCTCCTTCGTCAAAACCTATGCGTCGAGACCGGTGAAAATTCCCCCTTGCCCTTATAATAAATGTATGATATACTGTAAAGAGTGATTATTTACTTGTGAGGGCATTATGACAGTCTATTTTCACACCTTGGGATGCAAGGTCAACCAATATGAAACGCAGGCGATGCGGCGCCTGTTGGAGGACGAGGGCTTTCTCACCGCCGAATTCAGCGCCGGTTTTTCGGCGGAAAACGACAGCGTGTTGGTCATCAACTCCTGCACCGTCACGGGCGAGAGCGACCGCAAGTTGCGGCAATTGCTTCGCCGCACACGGCGGGACAACCCCCACGCAACGATCGTGTTATGCGGCTGTATGCCGCAAGCCTTCCCCGACCGTGCCGCCGCGCTGGCGGACGCGGATATCGTACTCGGCAACGCCCAACGGCGCGCACTGCCCGCAAAATTACGTGCTTTTTGGCAGTCACACACACGCATGGTGGACATCCCGCCGCACACCAAAGAGTACGAGCCGCTCACCATTCGCGAATTCCAAGGCCGCACCCGCGCCTTTGTCAAGATTGAAGACGGTTGCAACCGTTTTTGTTCCTATTGCGCCATTCCGTATGCCCGCGGACGTGTGCGTTCCCGCGCGCTTGACGATCTGAAAGCAGAAACGGAAGCACTGGCGACAGCCGGCTATCGCGAAGTGGTGCTGACCGGCATCAATTTGACCGCCTTCGGGCAAGACACCGGCACTACCCTTGCCGATGCGGTGGAGGTTGCCGCGGCGGTGGAAGGCATTGGCCGCATACGTCTCGGCTCGCTTGAGCCCGATTGCATGACCCCCGCCCTGCTCGACCGTCTGGCGGCACAGCCAAAGTTGTGCCCCCAATTCCACCTGTCGTTGCAAAGCGGATGTGACGCCACCTTACGGCGTATGCGCCGTCACTATACCACCGCCGAGTACCGTGCCCTGTGTGTCGATTTGCGTCGTCGTTTCCCGAACGCTGCCATCACCACCGACATCATGGTAGGCTTCCCCGAAGAAACGGAAGACGAATTTGCCGAAACGCTCCGCTTTGCCAACGAGATCGGCTTTGCACGCGCTCATATCTTCGCCTATTCTCGCCGTGAAGGGACCCCTGCTGCCGCCATGCCGGGACAGGTCGCAACCGCCGAAAAAGCGGCGCGTGCCCGCCGTTTAAGCGCGGTTTGCGAAGCCACCCGCGCGCAATACGAAACGGCACTTGTCGGCCAAACGGTTTCGGTACTGCTCGAAACGCAAGATCCCGAAGGATATTGGGAAGGACACACCCCCACCTATGTTCCCGTGCGGGTGAAAACCGTCGGCACAGCCGGCGATATGGTCACCGTCCGCATCACGGCACGGCACGCCGCGGCCTGCCTCGGCGTAACGGAGTAAACCCGTTCCTTATCGCTTTTCCTCTTGCATTCGCTCGGGTTCCGTTTGACTTTTGTCCGTTTTTTTGTTATAATGAACTGATCTGGGTTTCACTGCTCGCTCAAAACAAAAATCGTAAACGAGGTGTAAAGCATGCGCGATTTAAAAACGATCCTAATTCTGGTCAACAAACAAACCACCATCGTCAATTTCCGCTTGGAAGTGGTGGCCGCTTTGGTACAGGCGGGTTACCGCGTGGTCGTCTCGGTGCCCGACGGCGACCGCGTAAACGAAATCGCGGCGGTAGGTGCCGAAATCATCATCACCCCCATGGACAAAGACAGCACCGACCCTGTGCGTGATATCGCGCTGATGCTGACCTACCGCAAACTGGTCAAACAGACCAAGGCGGATCTGGTATTGACTTACACCATCAAACCGAACGTATACGGCGGCATGGCGGCCGCTTCACGGAAAGTGCCGTATGTCGCCAACATCACCGGGCTCGGCACCGCCTTAGAAGGCGGCGGCGCCATGCAAAAGCTGGCGTTGGCGCTGTACCGTTTCGGTTTCCGTCGTATCTCGCGCGTGTTCTTCCAAAACGCCGAAAACCGTGCCTTTTTCGAACAACACAAACTGGCGCTCGGCAAACACGCCTCGTTGCCCGGCTCGGGTGTGAATCTTCAGAAATTCAGCGTGTTGGAGTATCCGCCCGCCGATACGGTGGACTTCACCTTTATCTCCCGCATCCGTAAGGAAAAAGGCATTGAGCAATACATCGACACCGCCCGTGCCATCACGGCCAAATATCCGAACACCCGCTTCCACGTGTGCGGCTTCGGCGACGAATATTACGAAAATCGCATGAAGGCGTTGCACGAAGAGGGAGTCATCGTCTACCACGGCCTTCTGAACGATGTGCGGGTCATGCTTAAAGAGGCACACTGCACCATTCATCCCACCTACTATCCCGAGGGAATGTCCAATGTTTTGCTTGAAAGCGCCGCGTGCGGACGCCCCATCATCTCGACCGATCGCGCCGGTTGCCGCGAAGCGATCGACCACGGTGTAAACGGCTATCTGGTACGTGAACAAGACAGCGCCGATCTGATCGAAAAGGTAGAACAATTCCTGGCACTCTCTTATGAGGATCGGCGGGAAATGGGTCAACGCGGACGCGAAAAGGTCGCGCGGGAATTTGACCGTCAGTTGGTAGTAAAAGCCTATCTGGAAACCGCCGCCGAATTGTGCGGTGTACCTGAAAAGGAGGAAGCAACGGTATGAAAAAGTATTTGGTAACGGGTGCGGCAGGATTCATCGGTTTTTATCTTTCCAAAAGCCTGTTGGAAGACGGGGCTGTCGTGGTCGGCGTGGACAACGTCAACGATTACTACGACGTGCGTCTGAAAGAGGCACGCTTGGCCATTCTGGCCGATTATCCGCAATTCCGCTTTGTGAAAGCGGACATTGCCGATAAAGAGACGCTGCTTGCACTTTTTGAAGAAGAAAAATTCGACGTGGTAGTCAATCTCGCCGCGCAGGCAGGGGTGCGCTACTCCATCGAAAACCCCGACGTATACATCCAATCCAACGTGATCGGCTTCTTCAACGTGTTGGAGGCATGTCGCCGTTATCCCGTGGAACATCTGCTGTATGCCTCCAGTTCGTCGGTATACGGCAACCAGGAAAAGACCCCCTTTTCCACCGACGACGACGTATCCAAACCCATCAGTCTGTATGCCGCCACCAAAAAGTCAAACGAGTTGATGGCGTTTACCTACAGTCATCTGTATAAGATCCCGACCACGGGTTTGCGTTTCTTCACCGTCTACGGCCCGATGGGGCGCCCCGATATGGCCTATTTCGGTTTCACCAATAAAATGGTGAAAGGCGAGACCATCAAAGTGTTCAACAACGGCGACTTAAAGCGTGATTTCACCTACGTGGACGACATTGTCACCGGCATTCGTCGCTTGATCCCGTTGCCGCCCACCGGCGATGCTCCGGCCGATGTGTTCAATATCGGCAACAACAAACCGGAAGAATTGCTTCACTTCATCGAAGTGTTGGAATCCTGCCTGCTTGCGGAAGGGGTCATCACCGAACCGGCCAAAAAAGAATTTCTGCCGATGCAGGCGGGAGATGTCTATCAAACGTTCGCCGATGTTACCCCGCTTACCGAAAAGGTCGGATTCAAACCGCAGACCCCGATCGAAGAGGGCTTGGCCCGCTTTGCCAAATGGTATAAATCGTTCTATTCTTGAGATATACTAAAGATTACGAAAAGAGGAATTGGAAATGAGCCTTTTTAAAGACAAGACCTTGCTGATCACGGGCGGTACGGGTTCCTTCGGTACGGCCGTGCTGAACCGCTTTCTCTCCACCGATATCAGTGAGATCCGCGTGTTTTCGCGCGACGAAAAGAAACAGGACGATATGCGCCACAAATTCCAAGCGGAAATGCCCGATGTGTCCCATAAACTGAAGTTCTTCATCGGCGACGTGCGCAACCTCGCCAGTGTGAAAAACGCGATGTACGGTGTGGATTACATCTTCCACGCCGCCGCGCTGAAACAAGTCCCCTCTTGCGAATTCTTCCCGATGGAAGCGGTACAGACCAATGTCATCGGCACCGACAACGTGCTGACCGCCGCCATTGAGGAAGGGGTCAAATGCGTTATCTGCCTGTCCACCGACAAAGCGGCCTATCCCGTAAACGCCATGGGCATCTCCAAGGCGTTGGAAGAGCGGGTGGCGGTGGCAAAATCCCGCACCGTCTCTCCCGATCGCACCAAGATCTGTTGCACCCGTTACGGCAACGTAATGTGTTCGCGCGGCTCGGTGATCCCGCTGTGGATCGACCAAATCAAAAGCGGCAAACCCATCACCCTGACCGACCCGACCATGACCCGTTTCATCATGTCGTTGGACGAAGCGGTGGATCTGGTATTGTTTGCGTTTGAGCACGGCGTGTCGGGCGACATTCTGGTGCAAAAGGCCCCCGCCTGTACCATTCAGGCGCAGGCCGAGGCGGTATGCGAACTGTTCGGCGGCAAGAAAGAGGATATCAAGATCATCGGCATTCGCCACGGCGAAAAGATG
>JAZNTV010000055.1:0-38379 GCA_045591985.1 Acutalibacteraceae bacterium | reverse complement strand
GCGTAAGCCCGTCTCGTAGTCGACATCGCCGTGGACCACCACCGTTTTACCGTCGGCCTTCAGGTTGGAGCAAACCGCACCCGCGCCCATATGTGCGCGGTTACCCAGCACAGAATCTCCCACGTAGTTGTAATGCGGCACCTGCACGTGATCGAGCAAAATACAATTTTTGAGTTCGGACGAATTGCCGATGACACATCGTTCCCCCGTGATGACGTTACCTCGCAAGAAGGCGCCGGGGCGTATCTCCGTACCCGCGCCGATCACCGCAGGTGCTTCAATGGTGGCGGTAGGATAAATCTTCACACCGTCCCCCACCAGCACGCCTTCGGCATAGAAGGTATAACCGGGGATCCCGTCGCGCAGCAACACACCGATGTGCTCCTTAATACGCGGCAACATCTCCCACGGGTATGGTGCCGTTTCAAACAGGTCTTTGAGATACGCTGTTTTACAATCGAACAATTCCGCCGTCTTGACCTTTTTACTCAACGCCGTGTCCCTCCTTCAAGATCACCTGTACAATACTGTCCGCGTAAGCGCGGCACAAGGCTTCGTTCTCGCTTTCGATCATCACACGCACCACCGGCTCGGTGCCGCTTGGGCGCAACAGTGCACGGCCGTTGCCGGCGATCTTCTCTTCTACTATCTTCCATTGTGCCAACACCGCCGCATCCGCCAATACCGCCGCTTTGTCCTTCACACGGACGTTTTGCATATACTGCGGATACAACGTTACCGGTTCCGCCAACTCCGCGAGCGTTTGCTTCGAATCGCAGATCTCTTCCATCATCATAATGGCGGTCAGCAAGCCATCGCCCGTGGTAGCGTATTTCTTCAAAATGATGTGTCCCGATTGTTCGCCGCCGAGCGCATAATTGTTCTCTTGCATACATTCATATACGAAACGATCGCCCACCGCGGTTTGTTCACAACGCATTCCCGCCCGCGCAAGTGAGGCCAAAAATCCGCTGTTGGACATGACGGTGGCCACCACCGTGTCGTTCGGCAACATACCGCGGTTTTTTAAGCGGCGTGCCAAAATATACATCATTGCATCGCCGTCCACCACCCGACCGTCACCATCCACGGCAATGCAGCGATCGCAGTCGCCGTCAAACGCGAAGCCGACATCCAGATGATGCTCTCGCACCACGCGACAGAGATTCTCGATGTGGGTCGAGCCGCACCCTTCGTTCACATTCAAACCGTTCGGTTCGGCACCGACCACCACCGTCTGTGCACCCAGCGCGCCGAAAACCGCACGGGCGATCATCCACGACGCACCGTTGGCACAATCCAGTCCCACCCGCAGATGTTTATACGAATTGGAAGCGAGCGAGATCAAATACCCCACATAGCGATTACGCCCTGCCGCGTGATCCACGATACAACCGATATGCTCCCGCACGGCAAACGGCAGATCCTCTCCGCTCACACCGAGCGCGTGCAGATCACCGTCCAGATACGCTTCGATACGAGCAGTGGTCGTGTCGTCCAGTTTCTCGCCGTAGCGGTTGATGACCTTGATCCCGTTGTCGTAAAATGGATTGTGCGACGCGGTGATCATAATACCGCAATCAAACGCTTCCTGCCGCGTAACATATGACACACTGGGGGTGGTGGTCACATGCAGCATATACGCATCCGCACCCGAAGCGGTGATTCCTGCCGCAATCGAGTATTCCAGCATATAACTGGAGCGGCGGGTATCTTTTCCGATAACGATACGCGGACGGTACCCCGGCTTGTCACAGCCCGAAAGCGCGTTTCCGTAATACCAGCCGAGAAAACGCCCCACCCTGTACGCCTGTACCGAGGTCAGATTGATATTGGCCTCGCCGCGGAAACCGTCCGTACCGAAATAGTGGTTATGTGCCTCGGTGTCGGTACACAGTTCCAGCGTATCCCGCATCAACGCGTCGGCCGATATATGAAACAGATCGCAAAGTTGCAACACCTTGTCGATCTGCGGCTGCGCCTGATCCATCTCCCATTTAGACACCGCCTGTCGCGATACCGCCATTTTCTCCGCCAACTGCTCCTGCGAAATATCCGCCGCCGTGCGAAGTTTGGTTATCTTCTCACCAATGGTCATCGTGTCACCTCATTATAGTTGTTTTTTCCACTGTGTCCATCATAGCAAAGATGGAAAGAAAAGGCAAGCAACTATGCTTGGAATTTTTAGCAACTCTCGGTTGCGAATCGGTTGACTTTTCGAATTGTATCCTTGTTTTGCGTTAACCTGTTGCGCTTTTTCGCAAATGTCGGTTGCGTTTCTCCTAATAGTATGCCGAGGGGGCGTGGAAATATGCCGTGTTTTCGGCAAAAAAGCCGCCCTCCTCATCCGAGGAAGGCGGCTTTTCATAAAACCAAACCGTCAATTTTCCAAACTGATCCACATAGCGGGACGCACACCGACCGTGGTTCGCTCCACACTCGTGCCCCAATCGTCCGACCGTCCGTCAAAATCCACCACTCGCGCACTCGCTTCTCCTTCCACGATCACGCGGGTCCACCAGCGGCATGTCCCTTTTTTGTTTATGATATTGGTGTTTTGCAACACGTAATCGGTAGCGATTCCTATATCTGCGTCCAAAGGCCGCACATATTTGCTCACTTCCGCACCCGAAAGCAAGAACGCTTCCAAAACACTGCGCTGTTCCTGCAACGTAAACGCCGTTTCAACAAAGGTGCCGTTTGTCCATTTTTTGATGGAAGACCCTTCCCACCGCGTATAGTTGCCGGATGCATTATACGGCTGACAATCCAACACGTAATTGCTGATGACCAGCACACGATTTTTTTCTTTGGCCAGCACGATCCATTCGATCGGTTCCGTACCGTTTTCGATCACACCGTCTTGCTCGTAATTGCCGTATGTTATGCGATCGCCCACCTCGGAATCCTTTACGATCTCATAGGCCGCGCCGTAATAGGACATCTTCTGTTGCCGCATAGCCACCAAGAGCGCGCTCAGTATTAGAACGGCAGCCGTTACCAACACGGCACTTACCGCCGCTATCTTCTTATTTTTAGCATGCCGCGCAATCTTTTGGGACCGATCCCGTTCCGCCTGTTCCCGCAACTCCCGCGCACGGTCGCGACATTGTTGCGCACGCAACGGCGCATCCTCCCAATTACCGAGCGATGCAAACAACGCCACCGCTTTTTCTACTTCTTCCGCCGTACACCCCGTTGCGGCTTCATGAGCGGTACGGTACACTTCGGAAGCATGCAGATCCTCTTCGGTGATCGTCGTCATAGCCTGCCGTTCATTCCCGCAAGCATGACAGACCTCCTCGCCCACACGGTTGACGGCCCCGCACGCACACTGCCAAATATCGCGGTGTACCCGTAGGGTGTATATACACGGCTCGCCAAACATCAGCCGAAATTCATCATGCGCGCAGGGATCGGTAAAGGTATCGGAAAGCGGCTTTTGCGGCGGTAACCATTCCGAAACGCTTTCACTTCGCCATACACCGTTGTCTTCAAAGATCACTTCACACACAGAAACCGAAAACGAACGCGCTATCGGATTGCCCACCTTCAGCGGTTCTTTCGCTCCGAACACCTCATCGCGCCCCACCGAGAAATCCAAGTATTGATGCGTAATCGTTTCACCGGTCGGATTCCCCGCAACATTGTACAGATCGATCTTCACCGTGATGGCTTTAATACGTCTGTCGCCGATATTTTGCCATTTCAGCAGAGCCAAGATCTCTCCGTTCAACGTATCCTTCAAAAGCGCGGCCGCGCTCAATATCACAGGACTGCCCTCGGTGTACATCATCCCGTCTAACGAATATACCTTTATGTACCGTTCCGCCACAGGTCTCCCTCCTTACAGTTCCGGCAGATCGTTGTTACCGGCTCCGTAATTCGTCGGACTTTTTACCGCCGAATTGTTCGGCAAAACATCCGAGGAGTTCCCGCACGTCCCTTTGGCAATCAGCGCGGAATTGTTCACCAATTCGCCGAACCCATACAGCACGAGATACGATACCCAGCCGCTCAACGCACCAAACGCCATGGTAAGAAAGCCGATCAAGACGACTTTTCCGCCCACCTCTTCGACCCCCATCATGGAAAACATCATAGAGGCTCTGCTGTCAACTATAATGCCGCTGCCTTTTGCTGTGATGGTGAGGCCGAGCAACACTAAGCTGATCCCCAGTGTCCACCCCACTACCAATGCCGCCTGTTTGAGTTTGCTTCCGATGCTTTTCCCCATAATAGACCCTCCTAAAAATAAAAAAATGCGTCAACCAAAGTCAACGCATCGAAAAACGCAGACCCCGATTGTCGCCAAACAAATTACAAACGGAACGGGATCTAACTATCCACGGACATTCCACCTGCGGGTTCTGCATTTTTACCGAATCCATACAGATAGAACGCCCAAAAAAGGCCTATCATTTTCCGCAGAAAACAATATCCCGTTGACCGTTTATGTAATTCGTTTGGCAAGTCCCAGTTTACCACCCTTTTCGACAAAATGCAAGAGTTTTTCTCCCTGTGAAAGCACGCCCTCTCACTTGCGGGATTATGCTCCCCCCTTATGAGTGCCCCTCTTGCGCGCCCCCTCTCGCGGCGTTATGCTCGCCCTCTTACGAGTAACGCGTCCTCCCTTTGGCGGCGTTATGCTCGCCCCCACGAGCGATACGCCCTTCTTGTGCGGAACCTCCCGCTCGCGGCGTTATGCTCATCTCTTGCAGGGTTACCCTCCCTCTTGCGGTGTTATCCCTCTCCTGCGCCGTCACTCTTCCTCTTACACCGCTACTCTTCCTCTTGCGGCATTGCTCTTCCTTATGCAAGAGCACGCCCTTCCTCTTGCGCCGCCACCCCACGGCAAACATCACAAAGACAGGAGGGTGTTTAGATGGTTTCCATCTAAACACCCTCCTGCCACCGGGCTACCCGGTTTACACATTTACTTCTTCCGTCTCCGGACCGCCCGGTTTACATATTTACTTCTTCCGTCTCCGGACCGTCCGGTTTACATATTTTCTTCTTCCACCATCGCACCGCCGCACACCGTTACCACCGACGCATCGATCAAAAAATCCCCGCTATGGGGCAGAAATGTTCTTACCGAACGGTTCTGCTCCGTAGCGGGGAAAGGGTCACGCTTTCTTCTCGCGCACCTTTCGGAACAATACGAACGCGTACGCTACCACCAAACCGACCACGATGGCAACCACCAGATCGAAGATCACGGTCAGGACAAAGGTGAGCGTTACCACTATGATATCCGTGATCTTGCGTGTCTTTGCGATTCCCACAAAAGCACGCCATTCACTCATATTATACGCCACCACAAATAAGATGGCCGCGATGGCCGGCATCGGGATCAACCCCGCCAGCGGCATCAAGAACATCAAGACGAGGAACAGCACCAGTGCGTGCACCATGCCTGCAACAGGAGTGCGGCCGCCGTTTTTTACGTTAGCGGCGGTACGGGCGATGGCACCGGTAGCAGGAATACCGCCGAACAGCACCGAAGCCACGTTCGCGAAACCTTGCGCCGTCAGTTCCGCGTGGGGATTGTGCGTGTCATCCACCATGCCGTCTGCCACCACGCAGGAAAGCAGCGATTCAATGCCCGCCAGCAACGCAATCGTCACCGCATTCGGCAACAGCGCCAACCACCGTGCGGGCGCCAGGTCCATTCCCGCCAGGTTCATCTGCGGCAATCCGCGCGGAATGGTATACAGTTCGCCGATGGTACTCACGCCCTCGCTCAACGTCGGAATAAACCGCACCAGTAAGGTGCCGACTACCACGGCAATCAACGACGGCGGCACCCGCTTTTCGAAGCGGGGATATATCACCAAAATAAGCAAACAGACGGCCCCCACCAGCAGTGCTTCCCAACGGAACGTACCGAGTGCCGCGATGTTGGCTTCCATCTTTTCGATCGTTTCCACAGGGCGCACACCGTCGGCGTAGTGAAGACCGAAAAAGTCTTTGACCTGCCCGAGCAAAATGGTTACAGCGATGCCGGCCGTAAACCCGACGGTGATGGTGTGCGGCACGTATTTGATCAACGTGCCCACCTTGCAAACGCCCATCAGGATAAGCAGCACACCCGCCATGACCGTAGCCATAAACAAGCCGTCCATCCCCTGTGTGGCAACGATACCCGCCACCACAGTGGCAAACGCCGCTGTAGGTCCGGCAATCTGCACCCGACTGCCGCCGAGCAAGGAAACAATAAATCCCGCCGCCACGGCCGTATAGATACCGCAGGCGGGCTCCACGCCCGAAGCAAGCGCCAACGCGATAGAGAGCGGCAGCGCGATCACCGCCACAATGATGCCCGCCACTATGTCGCTCACGCACTGCCGACGGGTATACCCTTTAAGTGCTGTGGCAATCTTTGGCTGTAAATACCAGTTCTTCATTTCTTTCCCCTCACTTTTTGCGGTGTTTATTATAACAGCCTTCGCCATATTTTGCAAGCAGAAAATGAGTTGACACAAAGTTTTTGCTGTGCTACAATAAAAAGCGAACTTTATGCCGAAAGGATGTTATATATGAAAATGGAAACCCAATGCCTGCACGCAGGCTATTCTCCGAAAAACACCGAACCGCGTGTGGTGCCGATCGTGCAGAGCACGACCTACGTGTACGATTCCACCGCCGAGGTCGCCTCGGTGTTTGACGAGCCGACCAAGTCGCTCATTTACTCCCGCTTTGCCAACCCCACCGTCATGGCGGTGGAAGAGAAGATTGCCGCGTTGGAAGGCGGCGTGGGCGCGATGTGCACCACGTCGGGGCAGGCGGCAACCCTGCTCTCGCTTTTGAACATTTGCCAAACGGGCGACAGTTTCATCAGCACCACCGAAATTTACGGCGGCACGGTGAACTTGTTCTCCTTCACCTTGAAAAAGCTCGGCATCGAATGCATTTTTGTAGATAAGAACGCAAGCGACGAGGAGATCTTGGCGGCGTTCAAGCCGAACACCAAGGCGGTGTTCGGCGAGACGATTGCCAACCCGGCGCTGACTGTGTTCGATATCGAGCGGTTTGCCCGCTTGGCACACCAAAACAACGTCCCGCTCATCGTGGACAACACCTTTGCCACCCCCGCTCTCTGCCGTCCGATCGAATTCGGCGCGGATATCGTCATCCACTCCACGTCGAAGTACATGGACGGTCATGCGGTGCAGGTCGGCGGTGTGATCGTGGACAGCGGCAACTTCGATTGGACGAGCGGCAAGTTCCCCGAATTGGTGGAACCCGATGAGTCGTATCACGGCATCTCCTATGTGGAGACCTATGGCAAAGCGGCCTACATCATCAAAGCACGCATGCAGTTGATGCGTGACTTCGGTGTATACCCCGCGGCACATTCGGCATTTCTTTTGAACCTCGGTCTCGAAACGCTGGCCGTGCGTATGAAGCAATACTGCGAAAACGCGCTGACGGTGGCAAAGTTCCTCGAAGGGAACGACAAGATCGAAAGTGTGAAATATCCCGGCCTGGAAAGCGATGTGGATTACCCGCTCGCACAGAAGTATCTCGCTGGCGCGAGCGGCGTTATTTCGCTGGTCATCAAAGGCGGGCGCGAAGCCGCCATGCGGTTTATGGATTCGCTCGAACTCGCCTCCAACGAAGTGCACGTGGCAGATATCCGCACCTGCGTACTCCACCCCGCAAGCGAGACGCACCGCCAGTTGACAGATGAGCAACTGGTCGCCTGCGGCATCGACGGCGGCATGGTACGCCTCTCGGTCGGTCTGGAAAATGTGAACGATATCATCGCCGATCTGGAAAAAGGCCTCGCGGCAATTTGAGAATAGTATAACAAACAAAACCCGCGCCGAACCGACGCGGGTTTTGCTATACACCCTTGTTCGCTGTAAAAGAATCCTTATGGATCATTCCACATCCGCAGGGGAAACACCTTTCTTTTTTGTCACAATGACGCCCACCGCAATCGCCGCCACAACAATGACTGCGATTACGATACCCCACCAAGGGAAGTTGCCTTTGTCGGCCACAGCGGCGTCCGCATCCACTGTCGTCTTCGGCGTCTCGAAATCGGTATTGCTGCTGTCCGCGCCATTCGTATGCATGCCCGCCGGTGCGGCATAATGCCAGGCAGCATTGAGAAGCTGTGCATTGGTGTCGTAAAGGTCAATTGTGATTCCTGAACGATCTGCCTCTCTGCCGCCGTAATACACGTCCGCAAGCGCGGTGCAATGCTCAAACGCAGCCGACCCAATGTTCTTCACGCTATCGGGGATGGTCACCGACTGAAGCGACATACAGTTGGAAAACGCACTCTGCGCAATTACCTTGGTGCCATTCTTGATGGTATACTCACCACTAATGGTATCTTTGGCTTCAATCAAACAACCGTCGATATACAACACATCGTTTTCCCAATTATCTGCAGTATTATAATACGCAGTGTCGTAAAACGCAGAACTCCCGATGCTCGTCACACTGCCGGGGATGCTCACCGACTGAAGCGAGCTGCAATTGAAAAAGGCCATCCCCCCAACGCGCGCCACACCATCGGGAATGCTCACCGACTGAAGCAAGTCACAACCGTAAAACGCACTATGCGCAATTACCTTGGTGCCATTCTTGACGGTATACTCACCGCTAATGGTATCTTTTGCTTCAATCAAACAACCATCGATATACAACACATCGTTTTCCCAATTATCTGCAGTATTATAATACGCAGTGTTGCCAAACGCATTACTCCCAATGCGCGTTACGCTGTCGGAAATTGTCACCGACTGAAGTGCAGTGCAATCGGAAAAAGCCTCACTCCCGATACTCGTTACACCGTCGGGAATCGTCACCGACTGAAGCGAAGTACAATCGAAAAACGCATTACGCCCAATACTCGTCACGCTGTCGGGAATCGTCATCGACTGAAGCGCACTACAACCAAGAAACGCTGCTTCCCCAATGCTCATTACGCCGTCAGGGATACTTACCGATTGAAGCCCGGTGCAACCGGAAAACGCACTATCTGCAATCACCTTGACACCTTCACGGATGCTGCACGCGCCGCTAACAGTCTCCTTCGCTTCGATTAAGTAATTGTCGATATACAACACACCGTTTTTCCAATTGCTTATATCGTTGTAGTACGCCGTGTTGTAAAACGCATCATGCCCCATGCTCGTCACGCTGTCGGGAATGTTTACCGAACGAAGCGAAGTACACTCGGAAAACGCATCATACCCCACGCTCGTCACGCTGTCGGGGATAGTCACCGACTGAAGTGAGTCACAACTTTCAAATGCCGCAATCCAAATGCTCACTACACTGTCGGGAATATTTACCGAACGAAGCGCGTCGCAATCTTCAAATGCAGAACTTCCAATGTTTGTCACGCTGTCGGGGATAATCACCGACTGAAGCGAGTCACAATTGTAAAATACATGTCCCTCAATGCTTGTCACATCGTCGGGGATCACCAAATCGGTCACCAACTCCCCGTTCAGATACAAATTTGCACCATTACACAGCGGGTGTGCCGTATCGTCAAAAAACATGATCCCACACCATGCCGCAAGATCGGTGATATACACTGACTGAAGTGACGTGCACTTGTCAAACGCAGAAAGCCAAATTTCTGTCACGCCGCTGCCGATGTTCACCGACTGAAGCGAGGTGCAATACTCAAACGCAGCCGACCCAATGCTCGTCATGCTGTCCGGAATCGCTATCGACTGAAGTGATATACAACCGAAAAACGCAAAATCCCCAATACCTGTTACACTGTCGGGAATCGTCACCGACTGAAGCGACGTGCATTTGTTGAACGTATAATCTCCAATGCTCGTTATGCCGTCCGGTATGCTTACCGACTGAAGTCCGGTACAATCGGAAAACGCGGCATTCGCTATTACTTTGGTGCCGTCTTTAATGCTGCATGCACCACTCACAGTGTCTTTCGCTTTAATCAAATAATTGTCGATATACAATACGCCGTTTTCCCAATTGTTTATATTGTTGTAATAAGCTGTGTTGTGAAATGCATCACGCCCAATGCTCGTCAGACTATCGGAGACGCTTACCGACCGAAGCGAGTTACAATCGAAAAACGCATTATACCCAATGCTCGTCACGCTGTCGGGAATCGTCACCGACTGAAGCGAAGTACACTCGGAAAACGCATCATGCCCAATGCTCGTCACGCCACTGGGAATGGTTACTGACTGAAGCGAGTCGCAATTGTAAAACGCATAATACCCAATGCTCGTCACGCCATCGGGGATCACCAAATCGGTCACCAACTCCCCGTTCAGATACAAATTTGCACCATTACACATCGGGGTAGAAGCGGCACCTGAAAACATGATCCCACACCATGCCGCAAGATCGGTGATACACACCGACTGAAGCGAAGTACACTCGGAAAACGCATTATGCCCAATACGCGTCACACTGTCAGGAATCGTCACCGACTGAAGAGCGGTACAGCCGCGGAATGCAGCACGCCCAATACCCGTCACTGTATATCCATCCAAAGTGGACGGGATGGTTACATCACTGCCAATCGACACATCCACACGGATAATCGTGGCCTTACCGTTAGACACCGAGTAGGTGTAATACCCACTTGTTGCCGCTTTCGCCTCAAATGCCAACTCCGCCGCACCCGCGGTAATAAGTGACAGCAACAGCGACACCGACAAGAAAAAGGACAGTACTCGTTTCATAGAACTTCCCCTCACAATCATTTTCTACATTATACTCAATGCTTAAAGCGTTGTCAAGGGATTGAGTTTGGCACACTAACGATGGTGATGAAAATGATCTCATACAAGCCGTTTTATGAAACGCTGTTCAAAAAGGGCATCACGGAATATCAGTTGATCTTCAAACAGGGGTTTTCCGCCAACACCATCCATCGCATGAAAAAAGGTGAAGCCATCAGCACCAAAACCTTGGATGCTTTGTGCTATGCCTTGGATTGCGAGGTTGGCGACATTTTGGAATTTATCAAAGAATAAACGCACCCGAGAGATCGGGTGCGTTTTGTTTTTCGTAAACCTATTGACAACCACTATACTTCGTGATATGATGTATTACACGAAGGGAGGTATGGTATGGATATTCAATTGAAACGTGGACTTTTGGATGTATGTGTGCTGGCCGCCATCAAAAACGAAGAGTCCTACGGATATAAGATCATCAAGGATATGAAACCGTATATCGCACTTTCGGAGTCTACACTGTACACAATTCTAAAGCGCTTAGAAACGGCCGCGATGCTGACGGTGCGCACCGCCGAGCACGACGGGCGGTTGCGAAAATACTACCGCATCACGCCGGAAGGTCTTGCGCGCATTGAAGAATTCAAAGAGGATTGGAAAGAGATTTTGTCCATCCATCGATTTGTCACGAAGGAGGAAAAATATGAATAAACAAGAGTTTCTTTCGCAATTGCGCGAAGCGCTTGCGGGGTTGCCGGCGGAAGAGCGGGAAGAACGATTGACCTTTTACCGTGAAATGATCGACGACCGCATGGAAGAAGGGTTCTCGGAAGAAGAGGCCGTGCGGCAGGTCGGCACCATCGACGAGATCGTAGCACAGATCAAGGCGGACAATCCTCTCCTAAAATTCGTAAAACAACGCATCCGCAAAAAACGAAGTACGTGGGAGATCGTTCTTTTGGCGATCGGCTCCCCCGTTTGGCTTTCCTTGCTGATTGCCGCCTTCGCTGTGCTCCTCTCGCTTTACATCTCGCTGTGGGCGGTGATTGTCTCACTATGGGCGGTCTTCGCCGCAGTCGCCGCCTGCGCTTTGGGCGTCATTGCCGGTGGTATCGTGTTGGCTTTTGCGCAACATTACCCGCTTACGGGTATCGCCGCCATTGGTGCGGGCTTGGTTTGCGCCGGTCTTAGCATTCTCCTGTTCTTTGGGTGTCAAGTGGCCACCAAGGGAGGCGTACTGCTTACCGGGACGATCGTGCGACGGTTCTTGAAAAAGGGGGTAACAGCATGAGTAAACGCTTCAAAACGTGGTGCATTATTGCCGCGTCCCTCATCGTGATCGGGGGTATACTTTTCGCAGGAGTGATGACAATGCTTCAATGGAACTTCACAAAATTATCCACCATGAAATATGAAACGAACGAATATACGATCGACGAGGGGTATCAAAACATATCCATCGTAACCAATACGGCCGATATCACGTTTGCGCCTTCGGATACCGCCGACAGCAAGGTCGTTTGCTACGAACAGTCAAAAGTTCGCCACACCGTTTCGATCAAAGACGGCGCGCTGGCCATCGAAATGGATGACACCCGAAAGTGGTACGACCATATCGGCTTTTCCTTCAGTACACCCACCATCACCGTATATCTCCCCAAAGGGGCATACGGCGCACTGACGGTGAAAAACAAAACCGGACACATGAACGTGCCCGCTGATTTTCAGTTCGAGAGCATGAACGTTACGACAAGTACCGGCCATGTGACAACTGCCGCCTCGGTGGCGGGAGCCGCCAAAATCAAAACGAGCACGGGAGATATCTGTGTCGAAAACGCCTCTGTCGGCGCACTGAATTTAGCGGTTACGACCGGTGAAGTCACGGTTTCCTCCGTTGCCTGTGAGGGGAACGCGGTCATTACGGTAAGCACCGGAAAAACCAAACTTTCCGATGTGCAATGCCAAAATCTCTCCACAAGCGGAAACACCGGGCGTATTCACCTGGAAAACGTGATCGTCGCCAAGAATTGTTCGATCGAACGCAGTACGGGTGACATCACGTTTACAAAGTGCGATGCTGCCGAACTGCTTGTTGTAACCGATACCGGCGACGTGACCGGCAGCCTGCTTTCGGACAAAGTGTTTCTCGTGCAAACCGACACAGGGCGCATTGACGTCCCGCAAACCATCAGCGGCGGCCGCTGCTCGATCTCCACCGACACGGGCGACATTCGTATTACCGTGGAGTGATTCCGACAACAACACGAAAAGCGCACCCGATTCCATCGGGTGCGCTTTCTTTCCTTAGGGTGAGTATTTCGAAAACACAGACGAGGAGTTTGCTCATAACGGCGGTTTATAAAAAGATACATGCCATCCCACGTAACGGTGCCTGCAGCACCGCCGATTCTGCTTACTAAATGCAAAAAACAGAACTGCCTCGCGGCAGTTCTGTTTTTTTAAGAATATTAACCAACCAGACCACTGCGTTCGATACCGCCGATGATCCAACGCTGCGCTACCACGTAGATGAGGATAAGCGGCGTAATGGCCATCAACACACCGGTGTGCAGGTACATTGACGCGGAGAAGGCGCCACCTGTCAAGCCGGAGGTCGCACTGCTCATGGTAAAGATGGTGTTCGCGAGCACCTTGAAGTTCGAGAAGAAAATACCCGAATAGAAGGTATCCGTCCACTGCCAGGAGAACGCGAACATGAAGATGGTGATCATCATCGGAATGGCCATCGGCAGAATGATGCGGAAGAAGGTGGCAAACGTGCCGTAACCGTCAATAGCGGCCGCTTCTTCCAGTTCTTCGGGAACGCCCTTATAGAACTGACGCATAATGAAGATATACAAACCATTCTTAAAGCCGTAACCCGTGATGGACAGAATGATGATCGGCCAGAGTGTATTCATCAAACTCGGGCCTCGCTCGCCTGTAAACAATCCGTACAATCCGAAAATATCGAAGAAACGGAACTTCAGGTACAACGGGATCAAGATGACCTGGTTCGGAATCAAGATAGCCAAGATAACCATACCCATCACCAGGTTCGCCCAACGGGTCTTCAACTTCGCAAGGCCAAAGCCGGTGAAGGAGCAGATCGCCGTTTGGAGCACCGCCGACAACAGAGCGATCAAGAAGGTGTTGCCGAGCGCCTTCAGGAAGGACGATTCACGGAACACGACGATGATGTTCTCCAATGTCGGGTGACGGGGAATGAAGGTTACCGTACGGTCATACATATCCTGCTCACTCATAAGCGATGCGCTGAGTTTGGTGAACAGCGGATACACGATGATGAATGCGATCTCGATCAACAAAAGGTAGATAAAGATCTTACCGAGCAAACTACCGATGTTGCTCGCATTGAAACGCTCACGGAAAGGCGTATGCGTTTTCTTGAATTTGCGTTCTTGAGCCTTTTTCGCCTTCGGCGCCTTGGCTTCTTTTACCAATTCACTCATGCTCGCCCCTCCTTAATCACGTTGTTGATAGTAGATGAAACTACTGATGATGGAAACGATGATCGCGATAAGAATGACCACAACCAAGAAGTAGAACCACGCCATGGCGGCACCAACGCCCATTGCGTTGGACTTGAAGCTCTGTTCCTGAATCAACTGCATGATCGCGTTATCGCTCTTGGTGAACGAGTCCACAACCGTGTAGAACACGTTAACCAGAATGTACGGGCTGATCATCGGGAAGGTGACCAACCAGAAGGTCTCCCAACCGGAAGCGCCGTCGATATCGGACGCTTCATAGATGGAGGGAGAAATGGACTGCAGACCCGCAAGGAACAACAGCATCTGAACACCCGAGTTGTTCACGATGTCGAAAATGCTTCCGACCGCTTCCACCACGTATTTCGAAATGGCAGGAGACAAACTCATGTTCATCATGTATTCTTGAAGGTCGAGCGAGTCGAACAGACCGTTTGCAATGGTACCGCTGGCAGCGGCGCTGTCGCCCAGCGAGGACCACGCGTTATCGGCGATCACGTTGGTCATATCCGCCTTGGTCATAAAACCGGTGGCGAGAATAACGGGAACGAAGAAGATCGCGCGGAACGCGGTGCGGCCCTTAATGTCGCGGTTGAGCAATACAGCGACAAACAGACTGTAGAAGGTAATCATCAACACGTCGGGGATCATAGCGCCGACAGAGGAGACGATGTTACCGGGGTAATCCACGTCTTGGAATGCTTTAACGTAGTTTGCGAAACCGACGAACTCCTGCGAGAAGCCGTCTTTGCCTTTCATCGTCAATTCACAGAAACTGTAAATAAGCGAATCCAGATAGATGCCGGCAAACAAGCAGACAAAGCCAAGAATAAAGGGGATCAGAAACACCCAATAGGCTCTCTGTTGTCTCGCTTCCAGCGAGGAGCGCCGACGTGCTTTTTGTTTCAAATTCTTTACGGCAGTACTCATAATTCCAACCTCTACTTCTCAAATTCTAAATGTGACAGCGATCAAAGAACCGTGAAGTCCTGAGCCGCAACTGTTTTGCCTTCCACCGTCACATCTGTACGGTTGTAATTGACTGCGACCTTCGTGCCGTCACTGTAGGTCGTGACATACACGTTGTCCGCATACTCGCCGTGGTCCGTGATCTCTTTATCCTGCAGTTTGCCGAACACCGCATTGAACTTATTATACAAGGTGGTGACGTCGTCTTTCCAGGTATCGAAATCGATGGTGAAGTAGTTGGAGTACACGGTCTCCTTCAACTCACGCGTGTTCTTCGCACTCAGCGTGAAGTGGAGATTGGCACCGTATTCCGCACTCTTCAAAATGGTGTTGGTCCAGTTATCTGCCAGATTCAGTGCGCTACCCGCATACTGAATATGGCCGTGCAGAACGATCTGCATAAACGGAACCGAGCGGTCAGCCAACAGTGTGTTACTGCCGGACATCGGCATATCCACGATCTCGCTGGCGTAAGCCCACGTGTATGCGTTACCGCCTTCCACCATGATACGATCGTTGCCGCCTTCTACAGCATACTTTTGCACATTGGACGTAAGAATATCAAGCGCCTCTTGACGGTTCTTACCCTTGTTGCCCTTCGCAAAGTCGGAATACAGCATGCTACCGATCGTGCCCAAACTGATGGAACCCGCATCGTACTTATCATACTTACCGAAGAAGGACTTAAAGTAGCCGCCGACCGAGGAAGGCGAAATAGCGAAGTAGTTCTTGTCGATCTCCATAACGTTGTCCAACTCGTTACGCGGAGTCAGCGTAATGGAGGTACGGTCGGTCATCTTCGGACCGTTGCTTTGCAAGGAATACTTGTCGAATGCCGTATCGCGGCGCACCACACAGAAGTCCACTTCGGGATACAGCATGTAACTGCCCGCCTGCATGAAGGAGACCAGTTTCTTAAAGCCCGACTTGCCGCCCAACTTCTTTTCGATCTTCAAAGTAGAGGGCACCGAGTAGTTCAAGCCACCGTTCATCCACCCACGATAGCGGAGCGACACGTTACCGACACCCACAGCGGAAAGCTCGCTGATCATCATTTCGGCATCGGCAAAGGTGGTCATCGGGATCTTCTTGTCGTAGATGATACCCATCATAGACGCTTTTTTGTCGATCTGACCGAGCGTTTCCAGCAACAGCGGCATATTGCCGGTGTTCACACCGTTGACCAGACGACCGTTCTTCACGAGATATTCGCGATAGGCAACGGCCATATCCACGTAATCGGTATCTGCGCCATACAACAGAATGTAACGCAACGCAAAGCCGCCCGTGTAGAAGTTCTCGTTGAAGTAGGTGAATTCACCGTTTTGCTTACTACCGTCGGTGTAGTTGATAGTCTGCACCGTACCGTAGATAAAGGTGGCAAACGCCGATTCGAACGGCGAAGTCATGTTACCCGTCTCGCTCTGAATGGTTGCCATCGCATCGCCCTTTTCAATCACGGCCAGGTAACCGCGATTGTTCGCCTTCACACCGAAGACCGGCATATACGCCGACTGGGAAAGGTTGTTATAGGTCTTAGTCGTAAGCAACGAATAGTCTTCGCCGTATACCACCTTAGACAAGGAAGCCGTGTTCTTCAACCCCTGGCTGTTGAACTCGATCACAACACCGCTACCGTCGGGAATGAAGGTAAAGCCCTGGTCGGTGTACTTGCCGCTGCCGAAATAGCGAAGAGGCGTGATCTTGGTCAGTTCAAAGTGATCGTAATCATACTTGATGTCGTCGGTGGGAATATCGACCTTCATCTCGCCGTTTTCGAGCGTGATATCCATATGGAACTCGAAACAGGCAAAGAAGTTCTCCGGCGGCTCATAACCCGAAAGTTCCAAGTCATGATCAAAGTCCGCCTGCGTATACAGACCCGTCATGCGGATGTAATCCGAAAGGATCAGCTTATCACGGTTATACAGGTTGCTGGTACGCAAAATGTAGAAATCGTGTTCCTTGATGCCGGGGAATTCCATCGAAATGCTCTGTTTCAAGGAGGTGGACAGTTCATCGTAGGAATACACCTTGCCGCGGTTGTAGAACGCGATCAGTTTGGTATACGCCTCATCGGCCGCCTCGTTGCCCGCATCCGCCTTTTCTTTCAGCGGATTCAACACCTTCGCATTGAAGTTTTCCACTTCGGCTGCATACGGAAGCAGGGTTTCCAGTTCCTTAGAACCGATTTGGAAATTCATGCGCACGCCGCCGTCGATCTTTTCCGCCCAATACTGGATGTTGTCGATCGAGTCGGGATCGTCGGGATCGGCGTAGGTCGTCTTGTTTACCGCATCGTCGTAGGAATACAACGTCTTTTTGTTGGCGGAATTATCGTAAAACTCCAACTCAATGACCGAGGCCAACTGACTCTTAGTAGTCACACTGGGAACCAACACACGGTTGTAGTCATACGGATTCGAGAAGAAATAGTCGCCCGTTTCGGAATTGTAGATAGCAAATTCCGCGAGTTCCTCGTCCACATACAGGGTGAGCGGGCCTTCGGTGTGATACACCGTCATAGCACTCACGCGCTGCTGTTCGGAGGTGAACTTACCGCGCTTGGCCTTTTTCCAGTCCAAACGCTCCTCATAAGTAAGGTTCGGCAGGTTGGCAATTTCCGCACTGGACACGGCCGTGATCTCAATCACATAAACCGCTTGACCAACGAGGTCATTACGATCGACAACCGACACATTGCCCGCCTCGTCCTCGACTTCCTGTGCAGTCAGATCGTACGGCACGATCTTCATGCTGGAGGTCACTTCCACAGCTGTGGAGAGGGGAAGCATCTTACCGTCTTCATACACATAAACACCAAGGTAGTCGTCGCCCGTACGTTCAACCGTGAAATCCGTCTTCCACAGGTAGATGGAATACACCGTTACCGCACGACCTTCGGCAGCCTTTTCCGCCGCCTGCAACAACTTTACATTCTCTTCCACTTCGGGGTCCACATAGATGAAGCCCGCTTCATGGGTAAATTCGGCGGTCTCCACCACCTCTTCTTCGGTGGTACCTTCGCCGCCTTCGACCGTACCGGTCGTATCCTCCGCCTCGTCACCGAAGACGAAGGCGCCGCTGAAGGTGGTCAGAACAAACAGTGCCACAAGCAGCAGTGAAATCAAACGAATTTTTTTCATTGTTCTGTTCCCTCCTTACAGCCGATAGGCAATTTCTTGGAAAATCGTTTCGATAAAGCCCCACAGTTTGCCGGTCAACGAGAACAGGAGCAACACCAAGAACATGATTGCCGCCATACCGAGAACCGAAAGGATAACCGTGAGCAAGTTCTTGCTGAAGGTGTAATCCTGGATCACCATCGAACCGAACACCACCAACAGTCCCATCCACAAGTAGGCCACGGACTGGAAGAAGGTGAGGAACGGTTGCTCATCCAGCGAGAAGATGTGGCTAAGCAAGGTGGAAGGAATCAGCAACACGATCAGCGGGATCAAACCGTAACACAGCGCGATGAAGATATCCTTCATACTGCCTTCGCCGCTCATCAAGGTGGTAAAGCACCAACTGGCAACCACCCACAACACAACGGGAATCAACACATTGCAAGCCTGCTGAACCAGACTGATCTGTTCGATCGCCACGTTGTTGAACAAATACGCCGTACCCGTTGCCTTGAAGATGAAGGCCAACACAGCGCCGGCCAGGAACACGAGTGCCGCGCGCATACTGCCGCGTTTTTCGCGTTTGATCTCCCAGAAGCCGTTGATGGGATGGAACACCGCACGCCAACCGTAGCAGAGTTCCTGCGTAAAGGTCGTCTTCGTACCGGTAATGTGCAGCTTGGCATTCACTTTGTTGATAGCGCGGAAGGCGAAGAACAACGCTACGCCGACCACGATCGGCACCGCCAAGATCAACAGGAGATTGTCACGCACATACAACGAACGATACTCTTTGAATGCCTTGGAATACCCCTCGGTGTTACGTGCGAGTTTGTAGTATTCCATCGCGTTCTGATAGAGCGCCTTCGCTTCGGCGCCTTCCAGTTGCGCCGCACTGCGCAAATAGCTCTTCGCAAGGCCGATATACGCGAGATCGAAGTTGGAGTTCAGCTTCTGGACGTATTTCCACGCCGCTTCCGCTTTCTCATACTCACGAGCCGCATCGGCATTCAGTGCAATTTCGATCTGTGCTGCGTAGTCTGTCTGCTTGAAACGCGTAATACAGCCGGTCGTCTTATCAAGTACCAACAAGTCGGTATCCTGATAGACCGCCGCCGTAATCAGCGTAAACACACCAAGCTGCGAACCCGAACCGCCGAAAGCATACAGAAGGTTACCTTCGCTGTCGTAGGTGAACAGTTTATTGGTCTTATCATCCACCAAGGTGTAAATACCGGTATCGCCCTTGATCGCCACGTCGACGATGGAGGATACGTCGGTCACATTCTCGGGAACGTCACCCGCCGGAGCCCAAATACCGTTACGCACCAGAACGTCATCGCCGCTGGGGTTCAGACGTTTCACCGGTGCCGTTGCGGAATCGCCGCTGGTCAGGTGGGAGAACATATCCGCATTCTCCATGGAGTTCGCGGTGATCCACACGAAGTTCTTCGAGTCGATCGCAATGTTGTTATACACACGCGGCACCGTACGCACGGTACGAGCACGCTGCTCTGCCGTCTGGAACAACTGCAAGAACCACTGGAACACACTGCCGCTCACCTTTTGGGCGCCGTAGTAACCCATGAATTCACCGTCGGCGCTAAGCTGCATGATACCGGCGTTGTCGTTCTTGACATTTACATACATACGGCCGGCCGCATCCAGCACCAAGGTGGTGGGCTTGAACACATAGCTCTCAGCCAAAATGGAGGAATCGGGCTTGCCGATGGCCTCAACCACTTCAAAGCGATCCAGTTTCCACTCGGTGGTGCCTTCCGGCATCTGCATCTTCACGATACGGCCGTTGCCGGTATCCGCAATGTACAGAGTGCCGTCTTCGGTGACGAATACACCTTCGGGAGCGACCAAGTTATCGGCCGAAGGATCGTCCTCTTCACCGACCAGGAACTGGTTCCAATACTCGTAGCACGCACGCTCTTCATCGGTTTCGCCGCGGGGTTGTGCCGCGATTTCTTCGGCGCTGAGCGAGTTGTACTTGAAAGCCACCGGCGACACGTAGTCGATAATGGTGAGCATCACTTCCGCATCCGGCATCACTTTGCCGAGCTCTTCATATTCCGTCTTCAGCGCGGCATACGCTTCCTCTACGGGAAGCATGTTGCTGCTCGAGACGAATACGGTCGACAGATGGTCGCGGATAGCGACGTAATCCTCTTCGGTAAAGGTATACTGAATGGGATTCTCTTCGTCCTCCGCGTAGCGCTTAAGGCGCGTGGCCAAACGATCTTTCCATTCCGCCTCTTCCGTTTCACGGATCTCCAAGACGTAAGGAATGATCGCCGTATAGTTGATGAACGGCGCTTCGATACCACCGATCACACCGGCGTATTTCATGTCCGCATCAAAGGCCAAAACACGGTTGTTACCGGTATCTGCCACATAGAAGTGATTATCCGGTGCATAGAACAGGTCGCTCGGATCCTTCAGCGCGATACGAAGTCCCAACGCAATACGATCGAGCAGGGAGTCCGCCACATAGGCGTGCGGGCTCTTCATGTCCATACCGTCGAAGTCGTAAGTGTACGTCGTGTACGGTACGAACGTGGAATCGGAGATACTGGCGGCCGAAGTGCTCAGTGCCAAAGACGCCAGCATGAATACGACCAACGCAAGTACGCCGACGCGCTTGGCTGCTTGTTTCAGTTTCTGACTCATCTTCTTCACCTTACTCCTTCATACCGGAGGAACCCATCGTTTCCACCACGTTACTTTGTGTGAAAATGAACACGGCGATCGGAACGATCATCATGACCACGCTGGCTGCCGCCGCTGCGTTGGTACGTGCGATACCGCCGGCCAAGATCTGGCTCATCGCATAGTTCAATGTCTTCCAGTTTTCGCTGTAGATCGTGTTGACCGCACCCGTATTCCACAGGCTGCTGAAGCTTAACACGATCAACGTCAGCCACGCGGGTTTCATCGTCGGCATAACGATGCCGAAGAAGATTCGGAATTCGCCCGCACCGTCGATGCGCGCTGCTTCCAAGACCGCGTCCTGAATGGATTCCATGTTTTGTTTCATCAAGTACAGACCCAGTGTGCTCTGCCATGCAGGTAAGATAATAACCAGCGGGTTATCGAGCAGGCCGAGCCAAGTGAACACCATAAAGCTCGGAATACCAAGCACCGTTGCGTTAAACAACAACGCCGTAACGATGGTTTGGAACATCCACTTGGAACCGGGGAACTTCATTTTCGCGAACGAATAGGCCGCCATCGAGGCGATCACCACGTGACCGAAGGTACCGGTCACAGAAATGAGCACCGTATTGAATATGTAACGCGAGAACGGGATCGTTTGGTCACCGATCAAACGGAACAGATCTCGGAAACTCTTCAACGTGGGGTTACGCACGAAGAAGCGAGGCGGGAACACGAACAATTCGTCCATCGGCTTCAACGCCTGACAGACCGAATAGATCATCGGCAACAGCATGAACGCACCGAACAGGGACAAGACGATGACAACACCGATATTGCCTGCCATGGAACGATTCAGCTGCTTAGTACGCTTTGCAGGTTTTTTGGCCATGTTCAACTCTCCCCTCTTCGTTATTCGCCGACCTTAGCCAACAACTTTTTAATAAGTTGGTTGGTCAAGATCATGACAATGAACAGCACTGCCGCAATAGCCGAGGCATAACCCATCTCATAACGCTGTCCACCGTAGTCTTCCATGTGGTTAACGATGGTGTGTGTCGCATAGTCGGTAGAGGGGAAGCCAACCAGACCGTTCAGGTTCGAACCGATACCGAACGCTGAAGAAATGGTCATAACCGCACCGAACATCAACATCGGGCGCATGGTGGGAAGGGTGATGAACCACAACTCCTGCCAACGGTTCTTGATACCGTCGATGGCGCCGGCTTCGTAATACGAACGGCTGATGTTCTGCAGACCGGCGATAAACGCCAAGAAGCTCGTACCAAGCGAGGACCACAACAACACGATGACAACCAACGGCATCATATATTCCGTATTATAGAACCAACGGATCGGGGCATCGATAAGGCCGAGTTCCAGCAACCACGCGTTGGCATAGCCGTAGGCATCGTTGGAGAAGAAGATCTGCCAAATCATCATAACGTTACCAACCAGCGACGGCGCATAGAAGATGACCGTCACGATGGAACGAAGCCACGGACGCAGGTCGTTGATCAGCCACGCCAGCAAGAAACTGAGCATGTAGCTGACGGGACCGGTGATGACCGCAAGCAGGAAGGTGTTGCGAATGGCGAGGATAAACACCTCGTCATCCAGGAACATACGAATGTAGTTGTCCATGCCGATCCAACGCGGGAAGTTCAACATGTTAAACTCCGTGAAACCGAGCAGCAAGGAGATCACCACAGGTGCCACCGTGAACAAGCAGAAAAGAATGAAGTAGGGCAACACGAAAACATAGGCGATGCCGCCTTCTTTAAGGCGCTGGCCGAGCGGCTTTTTGCGAATGATCACTTCGCGCGCCGCGGCGCCTGTCATATCTTGTGACATAAATCTTTACCTCCTCTTTCCTGTCTTATCGACCAAACTCGGCTCTCTTACGAGTAAGCTCCGCATTCAGCGAGGCAATGTACTCTTGCAAGGCATCACCGGGATCGGTATCGTTATTGTATGCTTCACTGAACGCAAAGCCGAGCACACGCGTGGTGTAGTAACTACCGGGCACTTCGGGGGTGCCGACAATGCTGTTCCACTGCTCGAGAATGTTGTTCAGATCCTTTGTGGACCACGCCATCTTGCTCAGCGCCTCCACGTTGGCCACCGCCTGACGGGCCGCACCGTTCATCGCGGTCTCCATTTCGTTACCGTAAGTAAGCATCGTTTCCGCTTCGGTCCACCACTTCATGAACTCCCACGCCGCTTCCTGATCTTCGCAACCGCGGAGCATAATGGTCGCCGTACCGCCGGACGTCTGCGCATTGTTGATGCTGCCATCTGCCTGCTCGGTACCGGGCACTTGATACATGGCCCAATCGCCGCGGATTTCGGGAGCAAACAAACTCAACTGGTTATACAGGCCGTAGTCGGTGATCATCAGCGGTACTTCGCCCGAACGGAAACGGTTCGCCGCATCGTAGTCGGTCGGGAAACCGTAAAGGGTGAAGTATTCGCACATACGGGTAAAGCACTGCACCGCCACCGACGAGTCGAGGTTGGCCGCTTTACCTTCATCCACACCGCGCTCACCGAGATACAGCGGCTCGTTCTGCTGGTACATAAACATCAGCAAAGCACCCAGATCATGGCCCAGACCGATAGTCATGTTACGCTTTTGCAGTTCGGGAATCAACAATTCAAGATCTTCCCATGTTCCGGGAACCTTCAGGCCGAGATCGTCGAAGATATCGGTACGCACGAACATCATGCAGAATGTCTCGGTTTCAGGTAAAGCGTAGGTCTTGCCCTCAAAAGTATAGGGTACCATAGCGCTGCCGGTATCGATGAAGCGATCGGTCACTTTGTCGAACCCGTCCATCTCTTCCAAAGCGATAACGGCATCACGCACGGCGTAGTTGATCGGTTCACTCTTAGCCACACCCAAACAAACGTCCGGGCCGCGTCCCGCCAAAACGCAAGGCAACACCGCCGCCGCCGACACCAACTGCAAGTTGACCGAAATGTTGGTCTTGGGAGTGAAGGTGGTATCGATCAAGGTGCGGATGATGTTGGACTGGTCACGACCGGTGGTCACCCATACCGTGATACTCGACGTCGCCCCTTCATCGGTGCTGGTCGCGCCGACCGACTGATAGTCGGTCACGAAAGAGGACAGGAAGTTCAAGGTGCCGAACCAGAGGTTCGCAAAGAAGCCGCCGCCCGCCTTCGGCGCTTTCTCCACATCCGGAGTCAACGCGATGTAGTCGAGTTTCATCGGCTGAGACGCGGATTCCAAGATCCAAGTACCCAGCGACGAAAGGTTGTCTTTAAACATAGAGAACTTCGCCGCGATAACAAAGGGGTCGTCGGTCATCTGACGCACGACGGTGGACATTTTTTCGAGCGCGGTAACGCGTTCACCCTTCTCACTGGTCAGTTCGACCAGACCCGCCACGATATCTTCGAGTTCCGCCGCCTGAAGCGCCATATCCTCGAGCGTTTCGGGGATCGTCTCTTCAAAGCGATAGCTGCGGTATTTATCAGGCGAGGAGCCCGTGATCATCAAGATGGTACGATAATCGGCGTTCAAGCGGGTCATCACGTTGGACACGCGACCGAGCAATTCGCCCATATCGCCGAGAACAGCTTCCATGCGCAGGGTATATTCCTTGCCCGCTTCAAAATAGAAGTAGTACGGATTGTCTTCGTCCGCGCCGAGCGTCACGTTCGTCCACGAGTTGCAGTAATCAAACGTGAGCGCCGCCGCTTCGGCAAACGGCAGTTCGCCGTTGATGGTCAAACGACGGGAGATACGAACACCCGAGTAGATATCCTGCTTGTAGCGCAACGTCAGTGCGTACAGGCCGGTTGTTTCGGGTTTCACCGTCCATTCCACCCAACTGCCGCTGTTTTGCCACTTCTCACCGCCGATGTAGTTCAGCTTGGTCACGAAGGGATCCTGCGGCATGCTGGCGGCCGACGAACGGTCGCACAGCGGATAGTTAGACTTTTCGGATTTCAAGACCATATCTTCCGCCTGCAAGAACAGGTTCTCGCCGGAAGCCGGCTGATAGCCCTTGGCCTCGTATTCTTTCGCCACTTCCGTATACGACGGTGCCGTCTGTTGACCGAACAGCGTGATCGTATACAGCAACATAGCCTCGCGACGCGACTCCAACGTGATGGAGTGTTCGCCGGCCGTGAAGTAGAACTGCATCGGGTCCTTCAAATACCCTTCTGCGTCGTACAGATCGCGGGAGATCCACTGGAAGACCTCTTCCTGGCTCGGGCGGATGTCATTACCGTTGATATCCTTCAAACGATCGCCGTTTTCATCCAGACGATACACGTCGCGGAACACACGACGCAAGGTAATGTATTCGGCTTCGTCATATGCCACTTCACCGTCAATCAGCAGACGACGTTCGATCGTACTGCCTTTGCTGTATGCGGCATTGTAGCCGTGATACAGAAGGTTCACACTGTAAAGGCCTTCCTGCGGCACGGTGAAGTTGAAGGTGACGGCACCCGTTTTATCGGGATCCGCGTCCTCTTTGATCAGCAATGCCGAGTTGTAATCTCCCAGCACGCCTTCCGTGTCGTTTGCCTTGTTGATAACCTCGACCGAAGCGGCTTCATTCGCTGTGAAACTGCCCGCTTCACCCGCATACACGACCACCTGCTGAGTGGCAGGCTTCGCGTTCGGAAACTTGGCCAAATAGGCCTCGTAACCGTTCGGGTTCAAGGTGACCGCCGCATTGCTGTCGGCCGGCTTCTCCGCCGTCTCCTCGGCAAAAACCGACAAGACCGGCACAGCGTGCAACGACAGCACGAGTGTAACGGTCAAAATGACCGCCAACACGCGGCGGATGGCTTCGCCATGTCTAATAACGCTCATAATGTGTCCCTCCGTATGAAATGGTGAACTTGCAAACGTCGCTCACTGCTCAAAAGCCGCTTTTTTGTCGGGAAAGTCAAATTTCCCCTCGAAAAAAGCCGCTTCTTTCGTCAACATAGTGAGCCACGCTAAAATTTAACATGATAAATATAGCACAATTACCACGGTATGTCAACTGTTTTACCTATAGAAAGTTCATAAATTTTGCGGCAATTTATAAATTTTGACCAACAAACGTTTGTGTTTTCGGAAAAATTGCACACCAAAAATCGTCAAAAAGACGAAAATCGTTCTTTCAGTCTGTGCAACATGTCCAACTTTCTCGCAGAATAGGGAATCGTGCTAAAAAACGAGTAAAACTTAGCCTTATTTTTCCAAAAGAAAAAACGATGTCACATAAAAAGATCGGGTGCTTTCAGAAACACCCGATCCGCCTATCTCACTTATTCGCTGTACGGTTCCAACAGACCGTAATCCCCGTCGTGACGACGGTATACCACATTGATGCCGCCTGTTTCGGCATTCAGGAACATAAAGAATTGATGTCCCAACAGATTCATCTGTAAAATCGCCTCTTCCGTATCCATCGGACGCACGGGGAAACTCTTTTGGCGTACCACACGAAACTCTTCCTCTTCCTCCGTGTCTTCGGCTTCGGCAACAAACGCATCGTCGCGCAAACGGCGCTCTAATCGCGTCTTATTCTTACGTATTTGACGAATCAGCAAATCAATCAACGTATCGACCGCACAGTTGGCGTCTTCGTCGGTCGTTTCGGCGCGGAACAACATGCCGCCGCTGCGCACCATCGCCTCGACCCGCAACGTGTCACGCGGAAGAGGTGTCAGTGTAACGGTACACTCGGCATCGGTCTGAAAAAACTTATCCAGCTTATCCAGCTTTTCTTGCGTTCTTTCCGAAAAAGACGGACGCAAAGTCATCTTGCGAGCTACGATCGACATCTTCATACCATCCACTCCTTATCCTTGTGAAGGTTTCCCTTCTACCAGTAGATTACCACAATTATGGATAAAAATCAAGGAGTTTATAAAAATAAATTGTGAATTTTGCATTTAATTTCCCCAAGAAATCCCCGATGATGACTCATCGGGGATTTCTTGTTAAAAGTCAAAATTGTTGCCGCCGCCACCGCGGTTACCGCCGCGACGGGAGTACCCGCCGCCATGGCGACCTTCGGAAGATTTTTTCAAATCCGAGATCTTTTCGTCGCTGGTTTGCTTAAAATGCGACATCATATCTTCGAACGAAGAGCCCGTCGAAGCGGGTTGCCACTCAAAAGAACCGGGACGACCGGGGGATACCGCCGGTTTGCGCGGTGCACGATTCGGACGGCCGCCACCCGTACGCGGTGTTTTCGCGGCATTGGCTTCGGCCGAAGCTTTCTTGATAGACAGACTGATCTTGCCGTCCTCACCCACATTCAACACTTTGACCTTAACCTCTTGGTTCTCGGTCAAATGTTGACGGATATCCGTCACAAATGCGGAGGCCACCTCCGAAATATGTACCATACCCGTTTGCCCGCCGGGCAATTCCACAAAGGCACCGAAATTCGTAATACCGGTAACCTTTCCTTCCAATATCGAACCTACTTCCACCTGCATAACCGCTGTTTACCCTCCGTTGATATAGCCCTCTTATTCCACGCCGGGGATTTCTTGGAAAATGATCTCACCGGGGCGTGCCAAACCGCGCTCACGCACCTGCTCTTCCAAATACTTCTCGTAGTTGTTGAGATTGTTTGTAAGATCGTCGTTCGTACGCTGTTGCTCGGCGATCTTCCGATCGATCTCTTCCAGCGCCGCGCGCCGCTCATTTAACTCGAGTTGCAGTTGAGTGAGAACTACGACCACGTACACCGCAAACACCGTAAGTGCCACAGCCATAATGCGACTGCGACGCGGACGTTTCTTGGACGCCTTCGACGGTACCGTACGCATGGTCATTCCCCTTTCCCGACAATTAGTTACTATGATTATACTACATATCGTCTGCATGTTTCAAGTGCTTTTTCAAACTTTTTTCTCGGATTTTGCAATTTCTTTTCATTTTCTTCCGTTTTGCCGCAACCGCATCTCCCACTCGTCTTCCCTGACGCACCGCAAAGCGCAAAACAAGATACACCAAGCGGCCCACCGTGACATAATACGCCGTCGCCCCCAACAACAGCGCAAGCAACGAGGAAAACCGTATCTGCCCGTTACTGATAGGTAACGCGAAAAACACCGTGATAAACGCCGCGCCCGCCGCCGCCGCGATGTCTTGTAAAAAAGCACGCCACGCGGTTGGACGATCAAACAGCCGTCCGATGCGAAACACATCGTACCACACGCCTAAAGCCACCCCCACTGCCACAAACAACAACCACTCCCGCGTTTGGCCCGCAACGGTGATCCCGAACCGTTCCATATCAACGGAACAGACGTTTCCAGCCGCCGCGGCGGGTGGAATGTTCGGCATAGGTCAGCGAGTCGATCTGCCCCGTGAGTGACAAGTCGCCCGCCTCTACATTGAGTCGTTGTATCTGCAACCCCTCCCCCTTTACCGTCAGTTCACCGAGCGCCGTATATACCACCACGGCCGTATCGTCAAAACTGTCCACATCCGACACCCCGCTCACACTCAGCGTATGACGATTTTCCATAATCACTTGGTGCGGCACACTCGGCCGCACGGTATCCCCAGCCATATTACCCCTCCGTTCGTAACACTATATGTTTGTCGGCGTGACGATATGCCCGCCGACAGCATACACTGAAAAGGAGGAGGTATGTGTATGCAGCAACCGGAAGCCTGTTTCTTTTTGGGAGCCAACACCCCCACGGGATTTGTGGGATACATGTCCGAAAGTTACCGCCCCGAGGAAGGATGGCGGGTATACATCATCAAAAGCGGACCGGGCAGCGGGAAATCCACCTTTATGCGTCGCGTATGGGAATGCGTTTGTGCCGCCGATGAGACGATCGAAGCAGAGTTCTTATACTGCTCTTCCGATCCGCACTCGTTAGACGGAGTGCGGTTTCCGTCCTTGAAAGTGGCGCTGTACGACGGCACCGCCCCCCACGTATTGGAACCGCGCTATTGGGGCGCCTGTGAAGTGGTGGTGGATATCGGGCGTTGTACCGACAACCGAAAACTCTTTCAAAACGCCGCGGCCGTGCGCGAAGCAACCGACCGCGCGGCCGAATGGCATCGACGTTGTCGGCAATATTTGGCCGCGAGTGCAGCCCTGTTGGACGGAAGTCGCCGTATCGCACAAAGCTGTACCGACGAAGAAAAAGTGCTGCGCACCGCCCGCCGCCTTGTCGGGCGCGAATGTCCGCCTCAAGGCGGGCGCGGCACGGAGGATCGACGCTTTTTAAGCGCGATCACTCCCGACGGCCCGGTGGTACTCTACAGCACCCTGCAAGCACTTTGTCCGCGTGTATACGTGATCGAAGACGAATACGGAGCGGCAGGCAATCTGCTATTGCAAGAGATACGTCGTCTGGCACTCGAAAACGGTCATCATATCGTGTCCTGTGCCTGCCCGCTCGCCCCCGGCGACAAACTCGAGCATATTCTTCTTCCCGCCTGCGGCGTCGGTTTTACCCTTTCCAACCCATGGCATCGCGCCGATTTCCCTGTGTATCGCCGTATTCACGCTTCGCGTTTTACCGACGAAGATACCTTACAGCAAAAGAGGCAACGTCTCGCCTTCAACCGCCGTGCGGCGCGAGAACTGCTGAACGAAGCTCTCACCTGTGCCGCCGAAGCGAAGGCCGTGCACGACACCATGGAGCATTTCAGTATCGATGCAACGGATTTCCGGGCGGTAGACCACCTGCGTGAAACAATTACAGCCGATATACTCGCGCAGATGGGGTGAGCAAGAACGCCGCTCCCCGCCAAGGCAATGCAGAGTGTTGCGGTACTTGGAAATTTACCCGCGCCCGTAAAACTAAAGTAAAAATAGATTGACAAGGGAATCGATCGGTGGCATACTCAAGCTATAAGGATAAAAGAAAAGAGGGATCGTATGTCTACCTTGGCACACCGATACGCCGAACTGCGCAAAAAAATCGGCGGATACCGTGAACAAACACGTCACGAAGACTTGTCTTTTCGCTCCCCCGAAGAGCGCCAGAACATCACCCCCTTCGGAAAGCCCATTTTCCGCATCACGGGGGAACTGGAGTTTGCTCTGCGGTTGAACGAGGCGAACGACCATCGCTTTGACGAAGCCATCGACCGCGCGATCACGTTGCTTGAACACACGATGGATGCCGAAGGCACTCTGCCTCGCACAGCGTGTTTGGCGGCCGAGCAGGCGCTGTTGCCGCTGACCGATGCCGCCAAAGAATATACCGTCATCTTGGCCGGTCATGCGCATATCGATATGAACTGGATGTGGACGTGGAATGAAACGGTTGCCGTAACTCTTGCAACCTTCCGAACCATGCTCGACATCATGGACGAATTCCCGGATTTTCATTTTTCACAATCACAAGCCTCGGTCTATCGTATTGTGGAAGAATACGATCCGGCGATGATGGAACGTATCAAACAGCGTATCGCAGAAGGGCGTTGGGAGGTCACCGCCTCCGCCTGGGTGGAAACGGATAAAAATATGCCCACCACCGAATCACTGCTCCGTCACATTCAGTGTACCAAGACCTATCTGCGCGACACATGGGGGATCGATCCCGCCTCGCTCGAGATCGACTTCTCGCCCGACACCTTCGGTCACAGCGCCAACCTGCCCGAAATCGACGCCCTCGGCAACGTCAAGTATTACTACCATTGCCGTGCTCTTGCCGACAAAGATGTGATGCTGTACCGTTGGAAAGCGCTTTCGGGGCGCGAAATGCTCTGTTATCGCGAACCGCTGTGGTATAACGCCGCGATTTTGCCGGTGCTTGCCACAGCCGCGATCGACAAAGCCGACGCCTGCGGCGGACTGAAGACGTCCCTCTTCCTGTACGGTGTGGGCGACCACGGCGGCGGCCCCACCCGTCTCGACTTGGAGCGCGCAAGAGAAATGATGGAATGGCCTGTCTTCCCCACCTTAAAATTCGGCAGTATCCGTGAATATTTCCACGCAGCGGAAGCGGTGCGCGACAAGGTGCCGCTGATCGACCATGAATTGAACGGCATCTTTCAAGGATGCTACACCACCCAAAGCCGTGTAAAGATGGGCAACCGCGCGTGCGAGCGTGCCTTGGTCAACGCCGCAAGCATCCACGCTCTCGCCACGGCCAAGGTCGGCGTTGCACCGCTGTCTCCGAAATACGAGCAGGCGTGGCGCGACACATTGCTCACCCATTTTCACGATATTCTGACCGGCTCCTGCACCCCTGAAAGCCGCGAATACGCCATGGGATTGTATGCCAACGTACTCGCCACCACCCAAACGCAGTCGGAACAAGCGGCCGCGGCAATCGTACGCGAAATCGACACCTCCGCCATCCCCTGCGACGACGATACCTATTCCCCTGCCGTCGGTGCCGGTGCCGGATACGGTGCGGGCACCGCCAGCGACATGCCGCGCAGCGGCCGCGGCGGCGGACGTACCCGCATCTTCCACGTATTCAACCCCGTGGCGATCCCCCGCAACGAAGCGGTGGAGATCACCGTATGGGACTGGTATTATGACCTCACCCGCGCGTATTTCACCACCGCCGACGGTACCTCCTTGCCGAGTGATCTGGTAGACGGCCAACAAAACGGCTATTGGGGTCACCAGTTCTTCCGCGCACAGGTGAAGGTGTCGTTGCCCCCGCTCGGATACACCACCGTCGTGTTGCGCGAAGCCGAACGCGGCGAAAGTTTGCCTCGCCACTATCTGTTCCACCCCACCTGTTGGCCGGACGGCGAATATACCGACCGTGTGTTGGAAAACGAGTATCTGCGCGCCGTCTTCAGCACATTGGACGGACGGCTTATCTCGCTGTGGGATAAAGAGAACGGTCGCGAATGCCTGCGACACGGCGAAACGGGCGGCCTCTGTCTCATCGACACCCAGCGCAGCGGCTACGAAGCGTGGCGCATCGGCCGTTACAAAGCGATCCACCCCTTTACCGACAACGTGCGGTTGGAAGGCGGGTACACACGTTCGCTTCAGCAGGCGTTTGCAGTCGAATACCGCATGCGCGCCTCCGCTGCCCGCGTGACCGTATCACTCGATGCGGGCAGCCGTGCTCTGCGGTATCACGTAACGGCGGATTGGCGTGAGATCACCGAAGGGGATAACATTCCCGTATTAGCCTACCGCTTACCGCTCGCAGAGGCACCCGATACGTATCTCTACGATATCCCCGGCGGTGCACTCGCGCGCAAGCCGTTCAACAACGATTCCCCCGGCCTGCAATACGCCGTGGCCAACGATGCGTGCGGCTTCGGTGTCGGCTTTATTTCCGCTTCAAAGTACGGGTATCGCGGCCAAGCCGACGGCACCATGTTCGCCACCCTTTTAAACAGCAGTGATAACCCCGATAAGTACCCCGAAAACGGGCGACACAACATACAATTCTATGTAGGTATCTTCCCGACCGATCCGAAAATACTGGAAGAAACCGCCACCGCCCTGAATAACCAATTACTGTATCTCCCCGCGGCCGGTTCACACACGGGAACACTCCCCACCGAGGGCGATTTTCTGCAGTTCCGTTCCGACGGCTGTGTCGTCACCTCGTTGGCGGCGACAGAGGACGGCTTCCGCATCCGTTTGTTCAACACCAAGCCGACCCCCTCTCCCTGCACGATAGGACTCGACCGCCCGCTCACCGCCGCCTACGACGCGGATCTGTTGGATACGGTGCGGGAAGAACTGCCCGTCACCGACGGCAAACTCACCTTCGAGATGCCGGCCTATGCCGTGCGCTCGATTCTGCTGCACGTATAAACAACATAAGAAAAAGGCAAGCGATCGCTTGCCTTTTTCTTATTGGCTCGTCAGTTGCCGAGAAACATCGGCGAATTCCGCAGGCAGAACTTTATCCACCGCGCGATCATAGGTGATAAGACCGTTGGTCTCCTCCTCCACATCGGAAACCTGCGTATACACCGCGGCACTGAGCCCCGCTTTCACAAGCGGCAACACTTCTTCGGTGTACAAACAGCGCAAGGCCGTCACAAACTCTTCGCGCGTAACACACTTGCCGTAACCGTAATTTTTGTCGGTGCGGTAGGTATGCTCTGCTACTTGATGGGAATAGCCCCCGAATTCCGACAGCACCAGCGGCTTGTCCTTCACCCGCAAATTCAGACGACGGAAATAGATGTGACGGCTGTCCACATCACTCTCCGCCCCCTGAAACCACCCCGAGGTCGTGTCGACAAACCGCGAGGCATCCAGCGACTTGAGCCTTTGGTGCATCTCGCTTCCGCCAAACTGCCCCCATCCCTCGTTGAATATCGTCCAACACACGATACTCGGATGATTTTGCAATTGTTGCACGACGCGTTCCATCCCCCGCACAAACGCTTCACGGGTCGCGGGATCGCGGTGCAACCGGCGGTCGTTGCGACGAAGAAACCCCACCGTCGGCAGGGCGGTGTCCCGCAAAAAGCGGTAGTCGCCGTTGTTCACCATATCCTGAAACACCGCCATGCCAAGACGGTCGCAATCGTAGTAAAAGCGTGCGGGTTCGACTTTGATGTGTTTGCGCAGCATATTGAAGCCGAGTGCCTTCATCTTTTGAATATCAGCCGCATACCCCGCAGGGGTCGCGGGCGTAAACAATCCGTCCTGCCAATACCCTTGATCAAGCAGACCGTGGAAAAAATACGGCTTACCGTTTAAACACAGGCGCGGCACACCGTTTACCGTCTCGGTCGTAAGGGTACGCAAGGCAAAGTAGGACTCCACATGATCGGTCGCGGTGGTGATCGTACAATCGTACAGATGCGGCGTTTCGGGGGTCCAGTGGCGGGGATGCGATATTGTGAGGGTCGCCGTACCGTTTTGAAGCGGGGCAACAAGGTCGCCCACCGTAAACGTGCCGTCCGAAACGCCTTCCGCTGTGACGGTCACGGTGTCGAGTGTGACATCAAATTTTATACCGCATATATACTCGCAAGGTACGCTTTCCAACCACACCGTCTGCCACAACCCCGACACGGGGGTATACCACATTCCGTGCGGTGTGCGGGTCTGCTTGCCGTAGGGATAGACCCCGTCCAGCCGTTCCTCCACCGCCACCTCCAGCAAGTTTTCCGCCCGCAACGCGTCGGTAACGTCGAAGTAAAACGCATCATAACCGCCCGCATGTTCGCCGAGAAATACACCGTTCAAGGTCACCCGCGCGATCGTATCTGCCGCCCCGAAGTGCAACAGCACCCGTTCGTTCGCGAAACCGTCGGGAAGTGTAAAGGTGCGGCGGTAATAGCGCATCTTCTCTGCGGGGAACACCTCGCCGATCCCCGACAGTGCGGATTCGGGGCAAAACGGCACTCGAATGGTGCGGTCGTACACCTCATCCCCCACCGCGAAATCCCATTCACCGTTCAAACAGAAAAAGGAGTTGCGCCGCAACTGCGGGCGGGGATATTCATTCCACGGAATCATATGCTCTTCTCCTTTTTGCAAAAGCGGATCAGCGGTAACAGCACCACGGCGGCGATCAGTGCCGCCAAAAAGATGGTATTATTCGGCACGAACGACGTCGTGCCGTCGTCGTTCAGCACTGTTGCGGCGTTTTGCAGCACCGCCGCACCAATGGCAGGACCTACCACACCGGGAATCAGCACCTGTCCCACAATGCGCAACCCTTGGAACATACCCGCCTTACCGTGCGGCGTACAGTCGCGGATCCTCGCGCCGAACACCGCCGCCCCGCCGAGATAGCCGCTCATCATCAACAGTGAGCCGATGAACACGAGGGGGACGTTCGTACTTGCGAACAACAGCACGTATCCCGCACACAGAAGTCCCATCGCCGGGAATAGAGAACGCGCAAAACCCACGCGGTCGTACACTCGCCCGTACACGGCGGTGAACGCCGACGCCACGATCACGGCAGGCGCCATGATCAGCACGTAGTTGTCGAGTTGCAGGGTCACGTCGTAATACAGAATAAGGTACGGCATAAAGATCTGAATGGAAATACCAAACACCGCAAACGCCGCCAATGTCCAATAGAGCGGTGCATTTTTCCGCACCACCGAAGGACGGAATCCGTATACGATATTGGCGAGATACTTCTCATTTTCGGGACGTTTCACCGCCGTCTCCCGCATCAAAAGCAGCCCCGACACACCGATCAGCAATACCGCTATCCCGATGATGAGGAAGATTGCCGTCCAACTGGTAGGTAACGAGAGGTCAAACGCCATAAAACCGCCGAACACCGCCAAGATCGCCACCAACGGCATCATCGCGTTCACGCCTTCCGCCGCGCCGCGTCCCGCTTCGTCGGTCGCCTCGGTCAGCCACGCGTTAAACGCGGCATCATTGGCAGACGAACCGAAAAAGGTCATCACGCAGTCAAGCAGAATCGTCAGCGACACGCCGACGCTTGCCGCCGAAACCGTTGCGGGCACAAGCGAAGTCAGCACGTCCAACCGCAACAGTGCAAACGCCATAATGGACACACCCCACAGAATGTATCCGCCGCAAATGAACAGCTTGCGCCGCCCGATCTTGTCGGACAATGCACCGATGAATACGGTGGTCAGCGTTGCCGCCACCGCCGACGCCGCCACCATCAGCGAGATCGCTTCGGCAGACGCGTGGAACATACGGTAGATGAACACGTTTAAGTACATATTCTCCACCACCCACGCGATCTGCCCGACCAAACTGAAGATCACGAGCGTCGGCCAAAACGCACGGGGATATTTTGAAGTTTTCATCCTATCACTTCCTTTGATAGGACAATTATACACCGAAGAAGAGAAAAAAGCAACGGCGGAGTGAAACGCTCCGCCGTTTTGGTATGTAGGTGAATTTTTGTGAAGGGTCTCCCTCGTTCGTCGCATCTTTTTAGAAATTACCACATGCCCAAATCATCTATTCGGCGTACAATACCTGTTGCTTTCATATATACATTTCTCCTTAAATTACAAATTGTGTTGTTAGTATCTGTAATTTGAGGAGATTTATACTGCAACAATTCACTTTTTAGACCGAGTTAATCTCTTTTGTAGTTTTTGAAATTCTTCATTGTTTTTTAGAGACTCGAAACAACTATCGTCAAGATTATATAATAATTGCTCTTGTAATGTGCCTTCCCAATTTGTTCCAACACTTTTGGGATTCCAAGTCATCTGGCTTAAAAATATTGAATTGTATTTTTGTTCACCTAAATCATAAACGCTATCATAATTTATTGCACATTTTTCCGAAAGCAATAAATTTTCAATAATTATATCAATATTGTTTTTCTGACAATGCAACTTTGCAATCATTAAATAGTACAGTGAAAGTCTGCAATTATAGAATAGGCAGTTTTCATCGCCCTCACATATTATTTGATAGAGTTTAATTGCTGTTTCAATGTGCTTAATTCTTTGTTCAAGCGTAAGACTGCGACGCAAATCTTTTCGACACGCTATCTCATAGAGAATACCTGAGCAAAAATCAATCATTTGAATCAAGTTGCTTTGATTCTGTCTTAAACACTCTTCACCAGAATAGATACGGCTTAGCAATGCTTCTTTGCAGAGAAGCATATCTGGCATATTTTCTGCAAGTTTAATTGCTTGTTCTTTTTTATCTATGTCAGGATAATTGTAGCAGAGTATTTGTATTGCACTATGTCTGATACTATCAATAGTACAATCCTCTAATACTCTTTCGCATAAAGCGATTGCTTCTTCTTTGAATTTATGCTCTTGGCTATATTTCTGCTGTTCACTTGTCGAACAATATGACACTAAACCATAGGCAAGATTTAACATCCATTGATAGTTTCTTGGATATAAGTCAAGTACTTTGCGTGATAGTTCAATTTTCTCTAAAACTTTCCCTTTGCGATTGAATTCTTGATATTGTTCCTCATATTTTTTGAGTTCTTCCTTATTTTCACTTGTGTTTAAATCAAGTAGTTCATCTGTACTTACACCAAAGAAATTTGCTAACTTTGGCAGTAAGGTTATATCAGGCAAAGCCAAGCCGTTCTCCCATTTGCTAACTGCTTGATAAGAAATGTTAAGATAATCCGCTAATTTATCTTGAGTTATATCTTGTGCTTTTCGCAACTCTTTTATTTTTTCGCCAATTTTCAATGTCATACTTTTCACTCCTTAAAATTCACTCGAAAGCTTCCGTATGTTTATTATAAAGGATGTTTATCACAATTAGTATAACATATCAGTTTATCTAAACGCAACCGTGGGTTGAGTTTTCACAAAAAAACAAAAACGGAGTAAATTTCACTCCGTTTTTGTATATACTTTTTCATAACTTTTTATAAAAACATATACAATATATTGGATTTTTATATCAATAAAAACGCAAAACCACAATATGTAGTGTACGAGAGCTTGACACAGACAGTCATTTGTGCTATGCTGATTTCAGCAATTGGTTATAACACAATTGACTATTTACGAAAGCGAGTTGATGAAAATTGATTGTAACAATAAAAAAAGAAAGCATTTCGTAAGTTGCGGCAACAACAAACAAAATGCTTTCTCTTTGCTGGATGTGTTAAACAATCCAACATTGCTGTGGTTTCAGTATAACACATCTGGATCCAGTTTGTCTACTGGAAAAATTCACAAAATTTATGCCGTAATAATCGGCGGAAAGGATGTGTCTTTTATGGCAGTACACCATGGTGGTAAGGTCGGTAAAGCTGGTAAAACTTTAGCTTCTAAAAGGTCTTCTAAAAAAGCTAAAAGCAATGCTGGCAAAACATTGGCTGATCACAAAGCAGCAAAACATTAATTAATCAGAAAAAGTGAGGGGCTTCCCCTCACTTTTTTCTATGTATAAAAACCGCCAAAAACTCATTTTCGACACCCTTGTGTTCAATAGGGCAAACCAGCGAAAACCCTAGTGTTTATGCGGGTTTTAAGCGGTTTGCCCTATTATAACGCATTCCTCTATTCGGCGTACAATACCTGTTGCTTTCATAGATTCTTCCACTGATACCATAAAATCATACGTTTGATATGCCGCAACAAGTGACAAGATTAATGCAAGCACAAATATAAATATCGCTACACTTTTCAGCTTTTTTCAGGTTCATTAAACATGTTTTATTGCCCCTTAGTTTTACACCTTCATTATAGCCAACAACGAAAAACCTCCGCAGACGAACCTGCGGAGGTTTAGTGTTGGCGTCTACCTATCTTCCCGGGCCGCTTCCAGCCAAGTATTGTCAGCGTAGATGAGCTTAACTGCCGTGTTCGGGATGGGAACGGGTGTACCCTCATCGCCATTGACACCAACTATTCAGAGATTTGATACCCTGAAAACTGAATAAAGATAACTAAGTCTGTCAAGATCTACCGGAGGTCTCCCTTGCATCGGGTATCCTCCTGCAAAAGTGCTCGAGTATATTGGCCTGTTCAGGTCAAGCCCTCGGTCTATTAGTACTGCC
>JAZNTV010000054.1:0-11675 GCA_045591985.1 Acutalibacteraceae bacterium | reverse complement strand
GGTGAGGCTCGTGATGTTCACGCAACCCTTGAACGCGTTGACCGCGATCTCGGTCACGGGATAACCTTCGATAACCGAGGGGATGACCACATCGCCGCGGATCGCGGTATCCACCTTCGTGATGGTCACCTTACCGTCGGTGATGGTATAGGTATACGCATTAGCGTTGCTGTCTTCGCCGCAAATGTCGCAGACAGTGTCGTCACCAAAGACGTGACCCGCCTTGATGACTTCGCCCGCGGTGATGACTTCACCGCAAGCTGCGCACACGGTGTCGCCCGTGTAACCGTCGGTGGTGCAGGTCGCATCGACCTTGCCGGTAATCGTGGTCTCTTCGTGCGTGCAAGCTTCGAGCACCGGAATCTCTTCGGTGTAGAACTCGCCGCAAACGGTGCAGGTGTAGGTCATTTCGCCGACCGTATCGTAGGTCGGAGCAATGGTCTCAACACCGTCGTCCCACGCGTGATCACCGGTGGCGGGGATCACGGAACCCTCAGCAATGAGTTCGCCGCAGTTTGCGCACACGGTGTTGCCCGTGTAGCCGTCCGCACCGCAGGTCGCATCGATCGCGCCTTCGATCACGGTTTCGGTGTGCTGGCAAGCTTCGCCGAGCACGTCGCCGCAAGTAGCGCAGACCGTCTTGTCGCCGTCCGTCGTGATGTTCTGCTGGTTCTCGAGCATGCCCGCGTGGATCGCATCCTTAACGCCGTCGGTCATGGTGCCGTTGCACGCGGTCGCCACGTCGTAGAACTCGATGCGCGCGATCTTCACGGCATCTTCGCACCAGAGACGGAGCGAACCGAGATCGTTCAACTTGTTGTTGAAGCAAGTCGCCGGCAGATAGACGCCGCCCACGCCGTCCACAAAGGTGACGGTGGGTGCATCGTAGCCGAAGTTGTGGCTCCAGCCGGATTCCGCCACGCCGTCGGACACGTCAAACGCGCCGAGGCTGACGGTAGCGTTCTCATAGCCTTCCGCCGCATACACTTTCACGTACACCGGCTTGTTGGTATAGCGATCCGCCGCCATAACGTCACCGGAAAGCGCCACATAGCGATACAGCCAGGTCTTGTCCGGATAACTCTCATGCTGTTCGCGATCCGCGTAGGTCACGCCGTTCGCAGAAATGCCGGTAACGCCGGGGAAGTAGGGGGAGATCTCTTTGCCATCGAACGCCACGTAGGTCAGGCCTTCTTCAACCTCGACCGTGGTGTCGACAAAGTTCGTGCTGATGAGGGCCGCCGCCTGAATGTAGGTGGCATCCTTCGCAGGCACACAACCGCGGATGTCAATGCGGAAATCGTCGGTGCCGATCGCCTGCATATCCTCTTCGGTAAGGGTGTAGAGGAACAAGCCGCTCTTGTTGGCAACGAGATTATCGCTGCCGACCTTGATGTTGTACCAAGCATAGCCTTCGGGCTCGGAGTTGCCGCCGGTCCAACTGCTGTGCAACTGGAAGCGGAAGATCTGGCCGTCATCCACGAAGGGCCCGTCGTTGTAGTACTTGATAACCAAGGTCACGCTCTGGCCTTCGGGAACGTTTTCGAGCATCTTGCCGCCGATCCAGAAGCCCTGCCAGTCGCCGTTCAGCGGGATACCGTACTCGCCGGTATTACCGATCGCAACGGGGGTGGTGGTGCTGTTCTCGGCATCGTAGACACCCAACACGCGGTTGGACTGCAACTCACCCGTTGCGGTGTCGAACCACATATAGGGGGTCTTGTAGTAGGTTTCGCCGTTGGTGATGACCACGCCGCAGAAGTCGCAGGTCACTTTACCGGTGAAGCCCACCGCGGTATCGGTCGCCTCAACAGCGCCTTCCACCGTCACGTTGTAGTTCGCATCCATCATAGCTGCGTGAACGTCCGCCAACTGATCGGCGGTCAAGTTCGCGTTCTGGCAAGCGGTCGCCGCATCGTACACTTCGATACGCGCGATCTTCTCCATATTCTCCATGCCGATACGGAGAGAGCCCGCATTGTTCAAACGGTTCTTAAAGCACGCATCTACGATGCAGGTAGCCACGCCGTCCTTAAAGGTCAGCGCCGGGCCGTCGTACCAGATCCAGTCCTCTTGCGTTTCGGTCGACAGATCGCTCTGATCGATCTTGAAGGACTCGCCGCCCAACAAGGACGCGTTTTCGTAACCTTCCTTGGCAACGAGTTTGATGATCATCGGGCGGAGAGAGTCGTCGGCATTGCCGGCAACCGCACCGCTCAAACGCACATAATAGAAGCCTGCGAAGTCTGCACGCTTCTCGTGCACCTTACCGCTGCCGTTCACCGCATACGGAACCTTCAAGCCGGGATAGTACGCCGGGCTGAGTTCCTGGCCTTCCACGTCGATCACGGAATAGCCTTTATCGGTGTAATCAATCGGGTTCACCAACTCGCTGTTGACGATCTTGACCGACTTGATGTAGACGTTACCGGCACCGGGGCCGCAACCCAAGATCTCCACGCGGAAATCGCCCGCGCCGATCGCCGCCACTTCTTCCGCCGTCAAAGTGTGGAAGAAGAGACCGGTCTGCTGGGAAAGCAACTTTTCGGTATCGGTGAACATATCTTTCCAATCCATACCGTTCACTTTGTAACGGAACAACTGATGACGGTCGGTGGGCAGGAAATCAATGTCGATATAATATTCGATCGCTACCGTCACACTCTGGCCTTCGGGAACGTTCTTCAGCAGATTGCCGCCGAGATAGAAACCGGACCAGTCGGCATCCAAACGGAAGCCGTACTCGGTGGTGCCGGGGATCTGCCGGGGCACGATGCTGCCAGCGCCGCCCTGCGCCGCGATGGAACCGTTGGTCTTCGCCGTACCGGTAGCCACTTCCAAGTAGCCGTAGGGATCTTTGTAGTAGTCTTCGTAGTTCGCGAGAACCGCGCCGCACGCGTTGCAGACCACCAAACCGGTGTTACCCTTGTCGGAGCCGGTCGGTTCCACAGCGCCTTCGATGGTCAGACCGACATTGTTCGCACGCTTATAGTCGTGGAAGAACGCCGTCATCTCATCGGTCGCACCCGCCTCGTTGCAGTAGGTCTCCATATCGTACACTTCGATACGGGAGATCTTCGCGGGGTGCCCATCGCCGTGATACAGACGCATGGAACCTGCACTATTCAAACGGTTGAGCAGACCCGCGTTCACCCATGCAGCACCCACGCCGTTCACCATCGGGATGGTCTTGCTGTTGGTCCACACGTAACCGCCGTTGCCGTCGGTCGCATCGATGGCGCCGATATGAACGCTGTCGTTTTCGTGACCTTCCGCCGCATACACCTTGATGTACACCGGCTTGTCGACGTTCGGATCGTTCGCCTGCGCTTCACCAAAGACCTTGATGTAACGCCATGCGCCATCTTCCAGATCCGCCCAGGACATATTGTACGCCGCCGCGGCGGTAATGTCCGGATAGTAGTCGCTGACCGGGGTCTCTGCGAAATCGGCGAACGCATAGCCGTGGTCCGCGGACGCCACATACTTGGAATCCACGATCTTCAGCGACTTGATGTACACGCCGCCGTCGGTGCCGCCGCAACCCTTAACGCCCAGCGCGATCGCACGGGTGCTCAGAGCCGCCAATTCCTCTTTGGTGTAGTTGTACGCCACAACACCGGTCTTATCGAGCACGACGCAGTCGTGACCCGGTTCGCCCCAGCCGATGCCGGCGGTGAAGTAATCGTAATACAGCTCACCTTCGGTCTCGGAGCCGTCTTTTGCATACCACTGCGTGGGCATCAGACGGAAATACTGCTCACCGGTCTTCACGGCAGAATCCACGTAGTACTCCACCAACAGGGTAGCACTTTCGAGATTATTGCCGAGAAGGGCATCGGTGCCGATCCAGAAGCCTTGCCAGTCACTGACACCTTCTGCATTCTGGAGTTTCAGGCCGTAGCCATTGCCACCGGGAATCGCGGTGGACACATACGGGTCAATGCCGGAGTTCACGACTTCGCGACTGGCAGTGACCTCACCCGTTTCCTGGTTCACTTCGATCCAAGTATACGGGGTCGGGAGCTCTTCGTCCGCCATCGTGACCAGCGCGATACCGCTGAAGCAGGTCAACAACAGTGCACAGGAGAGCACCCACGACAAAATTTTCTTTGCCATGTTGATATCTTCCTTTCTTAGAATAAATTTTCCGCAAGTGTTCACACTGGACACTTACAGTTGTAACCATTCTAACAGAAAGACAAAAAAAGAGCAAGAAATATAAACGATTTTTCCCACTTTCAAGTCATTTTCGGCATATATACCATACCGACACAGACGTTTTTGGCGGTTTTGACAAGAGCCTTGTGGTAGCAGGGCGTGGGCAACACAATATGGTGTGAGGAGCGTTATCACCTCGGCGAGATTTGGGAATCCCAACGTAAAACAAGGGTACACGATCACTCGTGTACCCTTGTTTGTTGCTGTTTTGTTTATGCCGCGGGGAAGACCGTGATCTTCTTCACGGAGTACTGCAGGATCAAGCGCGCATCGGTGGAATCCACTTTGCCGCTGCCGTCCACATCGGCCACTTCCAGATCGAGCGCCGTGGGCACGATCTTCTTCACCGCAAACTGAAGCACCAGACGCGCGTCGGTGGAGTTGACGGCGCCATCGCCATCCACGTCACCAAGTTGCGCTTCGAACTCCAGACGGGTAACCAACGTTTCACCGCAGACGGTACAGGTCTTGGTAAACTCACCGTATTCGGTGGCGGTAGCCTCTTTGGTTACTTCGCCTTCGTTCCAAGCGTGCGGAAGTTTGTTGAGGACATTGCCGGGTTTCGCGATCTTCTCGCACACCGTACACCACAGATCGCCCGTGTTGCCCGTTTCCTTACAACTCGCTTCTTTTACGTTGATGAGTTCGGTCTCGTGTGCGGGAATCTCGGTGCCGACACCTTCGGGTGCAACGTAGCCGCAATCCTTACAAGCGGCATCGCCCGTGTAGCCCACCGTGAGGCAAGTCTCTGCCACATAGTCGACGATCTCGGTGCCGCAGGCGTGGTCACAATCGACCAACGCTTCGGCTGCCGCTTCGAGTGCCGCCACAGCCGCCGCGATCTCCTCTTCGGTCGACCACGCACTGTCGGCCACCGCCTGTGCTTCTTCCGCAACCGCCATATAAGCTGCGACCGAAGCGGGCGTCTTGAACTTCACGATCTCGTCCGCCTGTTCGAGCAGTTCGACCAGCGCGGTGTTATCCTTGATGACGAACAGTTCAATACGCGCGATATCGTCCACGATCGGATCGGTGGAATAGTTGCTGATACGGAACGACCCCTTGCCGTTCAAGCCGTTGGTAAAGGCGGCATCTTCCAGCACAGCTTCCGCCACGCCGTCCACGATATCCAACGTGATATACTGCCACGGAGCCGCTGTCTGATAGGCGAACTGGATCTCCTCACGCGTCACGCCCTCCTTAAAATAGAAGCGGATCGCGACGGGCTTCACTTCCTCTTCCGAAGACTTCAGCGCATCGGTCACGCCGAAGTACACGTAGGTCACGTCGTCGCCTGTCTCTACGCTGCCCTGCTCGGTCACCTGCGCACCTGTAATGCCGTAAGCACCGCCGTACTGCACATACTGCGGATAGTATACGGGGCTGCTGACGAATTCGCTGGTGTAGTCGATGAATTCCATCGACGTATCGATCTCCTGCACGTTCACGTCTTTCGCGTCGTACACGGTGATGGACTTAATGTATACCGCGCGTTCGGGTGCGGTCTCGTCCTTTTCGGGTGTTGAGGGATCGTCCGCCGTTGCGGGATTGACACTCCAGCCGCGCAGAATGATCTCGCCGCCGTCCACCAGTGCCTGTGCAAATTCAGTCGTATTGACCGTCACGGTTCCATCAAACGGGTTTGCCGCCGAGAACTGACCGGGGCCGGTGACGTAATCCACGTTCTTGCCGATTGTGAAGGTCGCCACATTCAACTGATCACGCACCATCGAAGCACCCGCGTTCAGCACCGCCGAGTCCCACGTCCGACCGCCGTAGTCGGTATACAACGCCATGATCTTGTTCGCACCCTTTTGCGGGTCGAACACGATACGGGTCGATGTCGATGCGGCGGCGGGAACGTAGTATTCCACCGAGATCGCGATCTCGCGGCCGTCTTCGATATCCTGCAAAGTGAAGCGGTCAAACTCACTGAATTTGATCGCCACACCGGAGTTGTGGTTGACCAGTTTCAAACCGTAACTGTCGGTGCCGGGGATCTGCACGGGAGTGATCGACGTCTTGTCGTCGATCGGACGGAAACCACCGATCGCTGTCTGCACCAAGGTGCCGTCGGAGAAATCCAGTTTGGCGTACGCGCCGAGCACGTCGAGGGGTTCGCCTTCGCTGAAGAGTTCACCGCAGTGAGTGCAGACCAGATCACCCGAATAACCGGGCTGTTCGTAGGTGGGTTCCACGCGGCCTTGCCACACGAGGTTGCGGTTCGCTTCGGTAAACACGTCGTGGTATTCCGCACATTTTTCCGCCAGCGGATACACGCGAATGCTCGCAATGCCCGCGAGATCGTCCGCCGCGTTCAGTTCGTACGTGAAGCCTTCCTCCGCGTTGCCTGCCTGCACGTAGTGCTCGTCGCGCATACGGATGGAGGAACCGGCATTCAGACCGTTCATAAACGTCGCATCCAGCAAGAGCGTCTCGTAACGGCCGTTTTCGTCGAAGTTCACGGTGACACTGCCGCTCCAACGTGCGCTGTTGTCCGCATCGGATCGGTCGCGCTGATACTGGAAGATCATACCGTCAACTTCGCTGCCTTCTTTGCGCTCGATGACCAATTTCACGGGGGTCGCCTTGAAATTGTCGTAGTTGGTCAGCAGTGCCGAGGGCATACCGATATACATGTAGTTGAAACGGGGATATTGCTTTTCGGTGTCCTGATCGTACCATTCCACCGTATCGTAACCGATCGAAAGACCGTTGTTCGCCTGCGATACGTACTGCGGATAGTAAGGATTGGAGGCCGTGCCTTCAAAATCAACGTAATAACTGCCGTCCCCTTCGCCGCCTTCGTCGCCTTCCAATTCGGACGCATCAAACATGGTGATCGACTTGATGTAGATGGGATTTTCTCCCGACATCTTGTTACCCCAACCGTACAAGAAGAATTCGTATCCGTTCACGAGGTTCTTCGCCGCGGTGAGCGTTTCGATCTCGCGCGGCGTTTCAAACTTGTCATTGCCGCCGAACTGACCTTTTTCCGCCGTGTAGAACACGCCGTCACCCACGATAAAGGTCGCGATCGCCGTCTTGTTCGCGGCAAGCGCCGCACCATCGTTCAAGCAGACGGCATCCCACGTGGTACCGGTGAAGTTCTTGTAAAGCGCCATCATTCTGGAGTTCGCGGTCTCAAACCCGATGCGGGCGTTATCGTCGTGTGCCGCGGACATATAATACTCCACCGTCACGGCGAGTTTCGTCCCGTTCAGAATATCCTCTTCATCGATCGCGAGCCGCTCGGCGTCGATCGCAAACTTGATGGCGGCGTTGTGTTGCAGGATCGCCATCGCGTAATCGTCACTGTTCGGGATCTTCTGAATATTCACCTGGTCACTGTTGGTCACCGACAGATTTTTGATCGCCGTCGAGACGGCAACACCGCTCGTGAAATCAAACTGCGCATACACGACCGACGACGGGATCGGCTCACCCTCCGCAAGCGTCTTACCGCAGTTGTCACACACAACCGTGCCCGTGTAACCGTCCTGATCGAGCGTGGGTGCCTGATACCCTTCCGCTGTCACACCCCACTGCGCCTGCACCATCCATGCGTGCATCGCTTCCACGATTTCCGCGTCCGCACCGGCGGTGCTGCAATAGGTCGCCACATCGTATATTTCGATGCGGGCAATCTTCTGACCGACCGAACGCAGGAAACGGAATGAACCGGGGCCTGCGCCGTTGCGGAAGTTGGTTGCGGGCATCAACACGGCACCCACACCATCGGCCACGGTGATCGACGGCGACGGGAAACCGCTCAAATTCGCGTTGTGCGTGCTCTGCATCACGGAGGTGTCGTTCTTCTTCGGACCGTACACCTGGAACGTATTGATGTCGAGCGTTGTGTTTTCATTACCCTCGGTGGTATACACCTTAATATATACAGGCTTGTTCTCTTCCGCACTTTGCGCATACGCCGCCGTGTTGGCGTTCAAACTGAAATAGCGGTATCCTTCAAAGCCTGCGGGCGAATCGATCTCCGCATCCGCCCACGTGAGACCGGCACTCTGCGCAACGAAGGTCTCGGGATAGTAGGGGCAGGTGCCGACCGCACCGAAATCGTAATAGGTACAGTTCGCTGTCACGCCCGCATACTGCGTATCGAGCATCTTGATACCCGTAATATACAACTTATTCACGGCTTCGCCGTAGAGTCTGACGCGCAGGCGCGTATCACCGTTGCCGATGGCAGCCACGTCCGCCGCCGGCAGAGTATACAGCGCCACGCCCTTCTGTTGCACGGGCAGATTGGCAAACGTGGCAACGCCGCTACGGGCGTTGGTCACCTGCATCAGATTCCCCGTCAGAGCGGTCTCGCTGTCGATGTAATACTCCACTGCAAAGGTGACGCTCGTTTCGGCGGGAACACCCGTAAAAAGGTTGCCTCCGAAATACAGACCGTACCCTTCCGTATCGACGGTATAACCGTAAAGTCCCGTATCGCCGATGGCGACACCGTTCGGAAGGTTTGTATTAGTCTCCGACACCAGTATGTAGCGAACCACACCGATGTCGTTTTCCACCTTGCCTTTGTTACCGGTAAAACTAAAATACCCAAACGGCGCAGGCAGTTCGTCTGCCACCGCGAACAGCGTAATACCGCCGATGCACGAAAGCAGTAATGCCAAGCTCAAAAGCAAAGATAACACGCGTTTCATATGACCTCTTCCTTTCCCTTTTAGTGATTCTCAGTATACACTGCGCGCATTATGCCTGTCAATATAAAAAGTTGTTTTTTTCGTGTAAATTTTGTTCAAGTTTTACATATCGATGCCAAAAATGTCGCCGCCGTATATAACACGGCGGCGACACTGTTTTTTACTTGCGGTCCGCCAACAACTGACGGATCTTTTCGTGGGGATCGATAATCACGCTGGCGGACATATCGTGGTTGAGCGCCGCAATGATGTACGCGATATACTTCGACACGTCCACATCGTGGAACCACGGACGAGAGAGCAGTTCGGGGGTGCGGTAGGTAAGGTTCGTACCGAACACGCCGTCGATAATACCGTCGGCATACGCCTTGTCGAACGTATCGAGACCGTTGGTGAAGATGGCGTAGGTCGCGTAGGTGAAGATGCGCTTCGCGTTACGCTTTTTCAGTTCGTACGCAATATCGAGCATCGACTCACCCGAAGAAATGATGTCGTCCGCGATAAAGACGTCTTTGCCTTCCACTGCGTTGCCGAGATACTCATGTGCCACGATGGGGTTGCGGCCGTTCACAATACGGGAATAGTCGCGGCGCTTGTAGAACATACCGAGATCCACGCCCAACACCGAGGAGTAGTACATGTTGCGATTCATCGCGCCTTCGTCGGGACTGATGATGGTGAGGTGATCGCGGTCGGCTTGCAGATCGGGGAACGCGCGGAACAGGCATTTCAGCACCTGGTAGGTGGGCATGACGTTGTCGAAGCCCATCAGCGGCACAGCGTTCTGTACGCGGGGATCGTGCGCATCGAAGGTGAGGATGTTTTCCACCCCCATCGCCTGCAACTCCTGCAGTGCCCACGCGCAGTCGAGCGACTCGCGATAGCTGCGGCGATGCTGACGGCCGCCGTACAGAAGCGGCATCACCACATTGATGCGGTGCGCCTTGCCGCCTGCCGCCTGGATAATACGCTTAAGATCCTGGAAGTGATCGTCAGGGGACATCGCATTTTTGCGACCGAACAGCTTGTAGTCGCAATCGTAGTTGCCCACATCGATAATGATATACAAATCATCGCCGCGGATACTGCTTTTGATAATACCTTTGCCGTCACCCGACGAAAAGCGCGGGCAATCCGACTCCACAACAAAGGTATCCTCCGCATAAAAACTGCCTGCCGCCCAACTGGTGAGATAGTGGTTGATCTTTTCGGTCAACTCTTCTGTGCCACGCATGGGAAGCAGACGCAAGGGGGCTACCCGACTTTCCGAATGAAAAATGTTTTCACTGGTGATGATCTCCGACAAAACGATCGCCTCATTTCTATATAGTGCTCATCTCAACCTTAGTGTATCATAAATCGACACACTTGTAAAGGTAACAATCGCGAAATTTTTCAAAAAAGTATGGACAATTTTTGCAAAGATAATATATACTATAGTTATCACAACGCAAAGAGGTGTGAATATGCAAGAACAGGATGTGGCGCGTGAACGGGTACTGCTGTGTGCCGTGGACACGGGCGTTTACGATATGGAGGTTGCGTTGGCGGAATTGCGCGAACTGGTCGCTACCGCCGGCGGAGAGGTGATCGCTGTGGTCACGCAAAAACGGGAGTCACCCGACCGCGGCAGTTACCTCGGCAGCGGACGCATTGCCGAAACGGCGGCGATTTGCGAAAGCCACGAGATCGAACTCGTAGTGGTGGACGATGAACTGACTTCGATTCAGCAACGTAATCTGGAAGATGCCCTCCCCTGCCGCGTGATCGATCGCACCATGTTGATCTTGGATATCTTTGCCGCGCGCGCCCGCTCGTCGGAAGGGCGGCTACAGGTCGAACTCGCCCAGCTTCAATATCGTCTGCCTCGCTTGATGGGACAGGGCAGCGCGTTGTCGCGACTCGGCGGCGGCATCGGCACCCGCGGTCCCGGCGAAACGAAACTGGAGAGTGATCGCCGCCACATCCGTCGACGCATCGGCGCCTTAAAAGCGGAATTGGAAGATGTGGAACGCCGCCGCGAAGAGCACCGCGCCCGTCGCCGTAAAGACGGCTATTGTGCCGTCGCCATTGTGGGATATACCAATGCGGGAAAATCCACCCTGCTCAACGCACTGACCGACGCAGACGTACTTGCGGAAGACAAGCTGTTTGCCACACTCGACCCGACGGTGCGCGCCCTGCGTCTGCCCGACGGACGCACGGTGATGCTGTCGGATACGGTCGACACGATATTTTGAGATCCCTCGTCGCTTCGCTCTGTCGGGATGACAATTTTCTAATTTTCACTCTCTTCTTGTCCTTATTGCTTAATAAATTTTAATATTTAAAAATAAAATATTAATTTTGTAGCGGAATAGAGAGAGGGGAATCCCTTCTCCCTATTTGTTGTTATATAATAAGGTGTTTCAGGAGTGAATGCCTTGATTTTTTGAGTATTATTAATCATGAAAAAGAATTTATTGCTTCCCGATTATCTTTTTGAGATTAGCTGGGAGGTCTGCAACAAGGTCGGCGGTATATACACGGTGGTGTCTACCAAGGCCCGTACTATATCTGAGATAGAGAACCTGACGGCAATATACATTGGTCCCGACCTTTGGAAAGAGAAAGAGAACCCGCTTTTTACCGAGGATAAACGTCTGTGGAGTGCATGGCGTAAGGCTGTCTGCGACGACAAGATGACTGTGCGCTGCGGTTACTGGGAGATACCCGGCCGCCCGAAGGTGGTGCTTGTCGACTATACAGGATACATGGATGACAAGGATGCTATCTATGGCG
>JAZNTV010000053.1:0-8246 GCA_045591985.1 Acutalibacteraceae bacterium | reverse complement strand
GAGCACGGCGTGTCGGGCGACATTCTGGTGCAAAAGGCCCCCGCCTGTACCATTCAGGCGCAGGCCGAGGCGGTATGCGAACTGTTCGGCGGCAAGAAAGAGGATATCAAGATCATCGGCATTCGCCACGGCGAAAAGATGGATGAGACCCTGCTGACCAACCAGGAATGCTCCACAGCGGTGGATATGGGCGAGTTTTATCGCGTTCCCTGCGACAAGCGGGACTTGAACTACGACAAATATTTCCACGAAGGCAATGTGGATCGCGACACCATCACCGAATTCAACTCCCACAACACCGAGCTCTTGACGGTGGAGGAAGTGAAGAAGAAACTGCTCTCGCTCTCCTATATCCGTGAGCGACTCGACGAAATGGGTATTGCGTATTAAGGACAAACAACAAACCGAGAGGATGCCTTTAGGCATCCTCTCGGTTTGTTTTATGAACTATCGACGGCGGTGCCGCCCCTCACCGAAAAGGGCAAGAGCAACACCCGTTTTGATCATATCGCCCCGTTGGGAAGCATTTCCATACTGTTTTGATAAAGCCATGACAGCCACGACGGATCCGCCCGATCGGCAATCCTCCGCGCAGCCTCCCCGAGATTCGGCGGACGTTTTTCCGTATCATGGCAATCCGACCCCAAAAAATGAATGCGATTGTCACATAACAAGTCCAACGCCAAACGACGGGTCGCGCGCTCGGTAAAGAACGACGCATTCACCTGTATAAATATCGGCAACCCCGCCAAACGCGCCAACGTACGTCGCGCATTAAACCGAGTAATATACCGATCCAAATGCGCCACAACGGGGACCAGCCCTTGCTTTACGTGAATCTGCGTGAGTTCATCCAGCAAGCGATCGGACCACGTCGTCATCGGCATTTCAACCAACAGCGCATCGCCGCCCGCCAACGTTAAGCGCGGCAACATCTCCGAATCGCTCATTCCCTCAAACGCATACACTTCCGCGCCCACAACCACCGAAGGCAACGCCGTTTCACGGGCCATCGCTTCGCGCAAGGTCTCTTCGGCGCGGGTGCGGCGCTCCAAAAAGTCGGCAGGAGCCTCTCTGTCGGGATAAAAATGCGGCGTTGCCGCCACAACCTGCACCCCCTGCTCCGCTTCGGCGCGCAACATAGCGAGCGACTGAGCGACCGACCGACTGCCGTCGTCCATCGCCGGCAGCACATGGGAATGGAAATCAAACAGCGACAACCCCGTTTCACCCTTTCATCATTTTCTCCCATACAGCATAGCATAACTTCATCTCAAAGTCAAGCAAGCCCATGTCCGCACATATTCCACAAGGATTTCGGTGTTTTTTCGTACCTTCCTACAAAAAGCGATTTATCGTTTGACTTTTCAGCCCTTATTTGATAGAATGTATAAATAGGATAACATAGAGATAATATAGAAGAAAGTAGTGTTGTACATATGTATGCGAGCTTTGGCAAACGAGCCTTGGATATCCTGCTCTCGGTGTTCATTTTGCTCCTGTTGGGACTTCCGATGTTGGTGCTGGCGCTGTTGGTAAAGTTGGATTCCAAAGGGCCTGTCATCTTTAAGCAGGAACGCATCGGAAAAGACGGCCGCGTATTCCACATTTACAAATTCCGCTCCATGTGCGTGGGGGCAGAAAAAACGGGTAGCGGCGTATACTCCGAAAAAGGCGACGCCCGTGTCACCCGCGTCGGCCGCTTCTTGCGTGCCTCCAGCGCCGATGAACTGCCGCAGGTCATCAACATTCTGCGCGGTGATATGAGTTTTATCGGCCCGCGTCCGCCCCTCACCTATCATCCGTGGCCGTACGAACAATACACGGAGGAACAAAAGCGTATGTTTTCGGTGCGTCCCGGCATCACCGGTTGGGCCCAGATCAACGGTCGCAAGGCGGTGGAATGGAATCACCGTATCGAACTCAACAACTGGTATGTGGACAACCTCTCCTTCGGTTTGGATTGTCGCATCTTCTTCAACACCTTCTACAAAGTTTTCAAAAACGCCGACAACGAAAACGTCGGTGCTACGGTAGTTGCCGCCCCCACTCCCGAGGAGGAGACCGTAACAAAATAAAGGAGGGATCTTCGTGGCATTACGGCTGATGTATATAACCAATCAACCCGAAGTGGCCTTGATTGCCGAATCTGCCGGCGTAGACCGCATTTTTTTGGATATGGAATATATCGGCAAAACACTTCGCCAAGGCGGTATGGATACGGTACAGTGTCGGCATACGTTAGAGGATATCGCGGCCGTGCGACAGGTGCTGACACGCGCGCAACTGCTCGTACGCTGTAACCCCGTACACGACGCCACGGCGGACTACGTTTCCACCGAAGAGGAGATCGAAGGCATTTTGAAAAGCGGCGCCGATATTATCATGTTGCCGTATTTCAAGACCGCTGCGGAAGTGGCACGCTTTTTGAAAGCCGTAAACGGGCGTGCCACCACGATGCTGTTGGTCGAAACACCCGAGGCAGTCGCTGAGATGGATGAGATCTTAGCGCTTCCCGGTATCAACGAAATACATATCGGCCTGAACGATCTAAGCCTGGGATACGGCAAGAAATTCATGTTTGAGTTGCTTGCCGACGGTACGGTGGAAACGCTGTGCGAGAAATTCCGTCGCCGCGGCGTTCCGTACGGTTTCGGCGGCATCGCCTCGCTCGGTCGCGGGGTTCTCCATTCAGAATACATCATTGCCGAGCATTTTCGTTTGGGCTCCACCTGTGCCATCCTTTCGCGCAGTTTTTGCGACATGAATCATGTGGAAAGTTTAGATGCCGCACGCATCTTATTTAAAAACGGTCTGCAAAGCATCCGTGAATATGAACTGTTCTGCGCCGCACAACCGCCTGTCTTTTTCGAAAAGAACCGCGAGACCCTGCGCGATTGTGTGGATCATATTCTGCAGGAGATCACCGAACAAAGGATTGCCGCTATATGAATATACTGATAACCGGTGCCGCCCACCCCACACCGACGCAGTTGGATGCGTTGCGTGCCGACGGGCACACCGTTTGGTTTTTACAAAACGAACAAGACGCTTTGCCGCTTCCTGCCGAAGAGATTGAAGGGGTCGTGGCCAACGGCTTGTTTTTACATCACGACATCACACGGTTTTCCGCGTTACGCTATATTCAATTGACCGCCGCCGGGCTTGATCGCGTACCGATCGACTACGTACGAGAACAAGGGATCACCCTGCACAATGCCGCGGGTGTATACAGCATTCCCATGGCGGAGTTTGCCGTGGCAGCCGTGCTGGCGCTGTATAAGCAACTGACATTTTTCCGCACAGCACAGGCGTCACACCGTTGGGATAAACATCGCGGTCTGCGTGAACTGTCCGGAAAGCAGGTGTGCATCGTGGGATGCGGCAATGTCGGAACGGCGTGTGCCACGCGCTTTACCGCACTCGGTTGTACCGTCTGCGGTGTCGATCTGATTCCACGCACCGACGATGCCTATTCCGCAATACGGCCGCTTTCTGCGTTGCACGAAACGTTGTCTGCAGCCGATGTTGTGATACTCACGGTGCCGCTCACCGACGAGACGCGGCATCTGATCGACATCGATGAGTTGATGTTGCTGAAAGACGACGCCATACTTGTTAACATCGCGCGCGGGGCGATCGTCAATACCGACGCGTTGGAAACGATACTGAACACCCGTCCGCTGTATGCGGTGTTGGATGTGTTCGAAGATGAGCCGCTCTCGCCCGACAGCCCCCTGTGGGATCACGAGCGGGTGCTCATCACCCCACACAACAGTTTCGTCGGCGAACACAACGACGAACGTCTGTGGTCGACGATCCGAAAAAACTTATCAAATGTCAAAGGAGATATTGAAGTATGAAGATCGCAGTAGCAGGAACCGGTTATGTCGGCCTGTCCATCGCAGTGTTGCTTGCGCAACATCACGAGGTGGTGGCTCTGGATATCCTTCCCGAAAAGGTGGATATGATCAACAACCGCCTTTCTCCCATTATTGATACCGAGATTTCGCAGTTCCTGGCAGAAAAAGAACTGAATCTTAAAGCCACACTGGATGCTGTCGAAGCGTATACCGATGCGGATTTTGTGGTTATTTCCACTCCCACCAACTACGACACCGAACGCAGTTTCTTCGATACCTCCTCGGTGGAAGCGGTTATCGAAGCCGTACTTGCCATCAATCCCCGCGCTACTATGGTGGTAAAATCCACCGTACCCGTGGGCTATCTCCAAAGCGTTTTTGAAAAATACGGATGCCGCAACATCCTGTTCTCCCCTGAATTTTTGCGCGAAGGGCGTGCGCTGTACGACAATCTGCACCCCAGCCGTATCATCGCCGGTGTGCTCGACACAACAGACAGCGAAGCGATGGACGCCGCACGCACCTTTACCGCCTTGTTGGCGGAAGGAGCGGCCGATGAAAACATTCCCACACTGATCATGAACTCCACCGAAGCCGAAGCGGTAAAACTCTTCTCCAACACCTATTTGGCGTTGCGTGTAGCCTATTTCAACGAATTGGATACCTACGCCGAAGTACGCGGATTGGATACCCGCTCCATTATCGAAGGTGTCGGTCTTGATCCTCGTATCGGCGCCCATTACAACAATCCTTCGTTTGGTTACGGCGGTTATTGTCTGCCGAAAGACACCAAGCAATTGCTCGCTAACTACAACAATGTGCCGAACAACATCATTGCCGCGGTGGTGGATGCCAACCGTACCCGTAAAGATTTCATTGCCGATCAGATCATCGCTCGTCGCCCGAAGGTAGTGGGCATCTATCGGCTCACCATGAAAGCCGACAGCGACAATTTCCGTCACTCGGCTATCCAAGGCGTAATGAAGCGCATCAAAGCCAAAGGCATTGAAGTGGTAGTCTACGAACCCTCGCTGAAAGAAGAACACTTCTTCCACAGTCGTGTAATTCGTGACCTTGCCGAATTCAAGGCCATGAGCGACGTGATCTTGGCCAATCGCTATAACGAGGATATCGCGGACGTACTCGACAAAGTGTATACGCGTGACCTGTATTTCCGTGACTGATCGGAGGCGTCTACGTGAATTTTTATAAGAAGATCATCCGCAGCCGTAAGTTGCGTTTTCAGATCTTGCGTCTTTTGCGTTTCATTCCCGACAAACCCACGCTGCAGTGGCAATATCGCATGAAACTCGGACGCAAACTGAATTTGAAAGACCCGAAGCGATATTCCGAGAAGTTGCAGTGGATGAAGCTCTATTACCGCGACCCTGTAATGCAACAGTGTGCCGACAAATACACCGTGCGGGAATACATTGAATCCAAGGGTCTCGGTCATACACTGACCAAACTGTATGCCGTGTTTCATTCCCCCGAAGAAATCGTGTTAGACGATCTGCCGGACAAATTCGTGATGAAACTCAGCAACGGATCCGCTACCAATCTGATCTGTACCGACAAAAGCACCTTGCATGTGGAAGAGGTGCGCCGCCGTTTTCGCGATTTCTATGCACAAAGCTTTACCTCGGCAGGACGCGAATGGGTCTATACTACCGATAAAAAACCCGTGATCATCGTGGAGGAATTGCTGGAGGACGATACACAACGCGACGAGTCTTTGTGCGACTACAAGATCATGTGTTTCAGCGGCGAAGTCCATTGCATCATCTGCCACTACGATCGCTATGTGGATCATCGCAGCAACATTTACGATACCGCATGGAACGATTTGAACATCACCGGCAACTACCCGCAGGGAGACGGCGTAAAACGCCCCGAAAACCTCGAGGAGATGTTGGAGATCGCCCGCATTCTTTCGAAGGATTTTCCCGCTGTACGTGTGGATCTCTATTCCATTAACGGCAAGACCTATTTCGGTGAACTCACCTTCTTCCACTGCAGCGGTTACGTAAAATACACCCCCGATTCGTTCGATTTTGAACTGGGCGAAAAATTCATTTTGCCCGAGAGAAACCATTAAAGGAGACCCCGTCACATGAACACCGTTTTCACACCGAAAGTTTCCATTGTGATCCCTGTCTATAACGGCGCAGACTATCTACGGGAGTCGATCGACAGCGCCCTTGCACAGACCTATCCAAATCTGGAGGTCTTGGTGGTCAACGACGGTTCCCGCGATGACGGCGCTACCGAAGCCATCGCCCTCTCTTACGGCGACCGCATCCGCTATTTCCGAAAAGAAAACGGCGGCGTATCCTCGGCGCTGAATTGCGGCATTCAGAATATGACGGGGGAATATTTTTCCTGGCTGTCACACGATGACCGTTATGAACCGCAAAAGGTAGAAACTTCGGTGGCCTACTTAGCACAATTTCAAGACCGTGAACGGCTGCTTGCCATGTGCGGCGGGTATTACATCGATAAAAACGGAAAACACATCCGCGATATGCACTTTGATTTTGCCGAAAACACGGTATACAGCGGTTTGGATGTGGTGGCACACATTCTGAAGCACGGCGTGCTGGATGCCTGTTGCTTGCTGATTCCCAAGACAGCCTTCGACGAGTGCGGTCTGTTCGATGAAGAACTGCGTTTCAACCAGGATGCGCTTATGTGGTATCGCATTTTCTGTGCAAACTACGGGTTGGTGGTAAAAGACGGCGAAAAGCACGTTGCCTATCGTCTGCACGCTGCACAGACTTCGAAAACACGGCGCGACCTGCTTCTCACAAGTTCGCTTTCGCTGGCAAACACCATCGCCCCCACCTTTGCCGAACTCAGCACCAAAGAGCGGCCGTTGCTGCGTATGTATGCACGTCGTCATGCGCGCATGAACTCCCCGCGCTCACTGAAGGTGTGCATTCGCATCGGGCGCGAAGCCAAGGTACTGCACACGGGAGATGTGCTGTATCTCTACTGCTGGTTGTTCATCGGTAAATGCCGTAATCTTATCAAGGCGCTGTATCATCGCTTGCGTTTTCATAAATAATCCGAAAAGGTGACCATATGATTCCATATTATGTGCTGATGGGCGCCCCGTTGCTGTTTGCGTTATTTCATTCATTCAGCCAGGATCGCCCTCTACACCCTCTTCCCAAAAAGAATTACACCGTTCTCCTGTTCTTCGTGATCTATTTCGTTTTGTTGGCGTTACGACGAGAGGATATCGGCGTGGATACCGCCTCTTATGTGCGTGTGTTCGAACGAATCGACGACTATTCGTGGGAACGCGCCACCCTTTCCACCCGTTGGGAGATCGGTTTTGTAGTTTTCACCAAAACCTTAGGGCTTTTCATCTCCTCGCCGCAGATCTATTTGGCTGTAATCGCCGCCATTTGCGTCTTCCCTCTGGGGTATTTGTATTATCATGAGTCGGAGGACGACATTACGGCCATCGCGCTGTTTTTGATCTTCCCCGTGTTTATCATGCTGTTTTCGGGGTTGCGTCAATCGGTGGCCATCGCCTTTGCACCGGCGGTCTATTATGCCGCCCGCAAACGGCATCTTTGGCGTGCGCTGCTGTTGGCCGGCATCGCCACGCTGTTCCACAACTCTGCTTTGGTGCTGTTCATCCTGTATCCGCTGTACCACATGAAACTGCGTCCTAAGCACCTGTATTGGCTGATTCCCGGCTATCTTTTCACCTTCTTTAACAGCGCCCGTCTCTACTTTTTGATCACACCGTTGTTCGGCGCCGATTACGCCGCCCGTTACAACGAGATCACCCAAACCGGCGGCACCACCATGATCATTCTGTTTTCCCTCTTTGTGATCTACGCCTTCTTGGCCCCGGATGAATCAAAGATGGATGCGGATTGTCTTGGCCTTCGCAACATTTTGGTGTTGGTGCTGTTTATTCAGATGTTCTCTCCCATCAGCCCGCTGACTATGCGTATGAACTATTACTTCTTACCGTTTGTCCCGTTGCTGATCCCCAAGATCACCCACCGTATCACGCGGATCAATCAACGCTACGTACAACTGATCAAAATCGGTTTGGCACTGTTTTTCTTGGTCTATCATCTGTTGAAGATTCGTTCGGTCGACAGTTTGAATATCTATCCCTATACATTCTTTTGGCAATAATATAAACGAAAAGAGGAATTGGAAATGAGCCTTTTTAAAGACAAGACCTTGCTGATCACGGGCGGTACGGGTTCCTTCGGTACGGCCGTGCTGAACCGCTTTCTCTCCACCGATATCGGTGAGATCCGCGTGTTTTCGCGCGACGAAAAGAAACAGGACGATATGCGCCACAAATTCCAAGCGGAAATGCCCGATGTGTCCCATAAACTGAAGTTCTTC
>JAZNTV010000052.1:0-9217 GCA_045591985.1 Acutalibacteraceae bacterium | reverse complement strand
GGAGACACTTCGTAAAGAAGCAGTCTCCGTTTCGGGCGGCTCTTTTTTCTTGTGTTATTCTTTGTCCTTGCCGCAGGTTTCGGAAACAATATATTTCGGGCGGCCTTTGATCTCGTCGTAGATCTTCGACAGGTAATACCCGACAATGCCGACACTGATAATGATAATACTGCTAAACAAGATCTGCAAAATAATAACGGTAGTAAACCCTTCGAGCGCATGGCCACTGATCTTACCGATCAGTGCAATAGTCCCCATTACGACCGACAGCACAAAAGAGAGGATCCCCAGTGCCGTGATGACCTTCATCGGGAAATCCGAGAAAGACGTGATGTTGGTCACCGCGTATTTCACAAGCGAACGGAACGACCATTTCGACTCGCCCGCCACACGCTCTTGCACCTCGAACGTGATCTGCACAACTTTAAAACCGATCCACGAAGAGAGCGCACGGAAGAAGGAATTCCGCTCTTTAATGGTAAGCAACGCATCGATCGCCTTGCGGTCGAGCAGTTTAAAATCGGATGCATCCCGCATATTGATCTTGGTCGCGGCACTGATGATACCGTAAAAAGTGTTAGCGAACGCCTTGTGGATAAAGGATTCCTTACCGCGATCCGTCTTGACCGCCTCGACCACTTCATATCCCTGTTCCCACAGCGCATACATTTCCAAAATCTTTTCGGGGGGGTGCTGCAGATCGCAATCGATCACCACGGCACACGCACCCGCCGCCGCTTCAAGACCTGCCACGATCGCCGCTTCCTTACCGAAATTACGCGAAAAATGCACGCCGCGTACAGTGGTTATGTTCGCTGCCGCCGCCTCGATCTCCTGCCACGTGTTGTCTTTTGAGCCGTCGTCCACAAAAATCAACTCGTGATCGATCGCCGCTTCCTCCAGCAACGTATGAATAACCGATGCTGTTTTTTGGATCATCGCCTCTTCATTATAGGACGGTATCACTACCGATATCATCTTTTCCATTCTTTTTCCTCTCTTCCAACAAAATACAAACACTGTCACCATTCACAGGCACAGTATACCATACATATTCATATTTTTCAACCATATTCGACCATGTGCGCTTTATTCGCTAAGCTTTACCACGATCACACCATCTACTTCCTGCACCGAACCGTAGTACGGATAAACCGGCATTTTTTGAAACTCTTCTGTTTCACGAATGGCAGCGATCTGCTCATTTGAAGCAAAGATAACCTCATCGTCCCCGATATAATAACGAACAAACGAGCGATAAGCATGCACGTTGATCATGTCGCTGTTGGTACCCATGATCTGTTTGGCTTCTCTAAACTCGGGATATTGATTGGCAAAATAGGTTTTTCCCACAAGTGCCACCTTAGTGTTTTTATCGAATCCGGGGGTCATACGCACCTGTGTCATTACGGTTGTATAAAAGGAATAGGCATTTTCATATTGCATATGCAGACGCAAATACGCCTGGTTTCCCAAGTACACGTTGATAATCGCCAGTAAGCACATAAGCACCGCCGCAGCCTCGCAGGAATAGCAACGCGCCTTTTCAACCGTCCCACTCCACATCTTTTCCGTGTAGGCGTATTCCAGCACAACCGCACCGAACACATAGATCCCCACAAAGCCATACAATACCAACGTATGCACCGCCTCGCTGGCGGTCACTAAAAATACACAGTTGACGGCAAGCGGCAACACCCCGACCAACAGCGCCATGAAAACCTTTGATCCAATTTTCTTCTTCATCCAAATCAACAGCAGATTGCACGCAACCACCGCACACCAGATTTTGTGAATCCACTGTGCACTGCGTGAGGGCATCAGCCCATATTCGCCATCGAAAAAGCTGAAAAACTCATCGTAAGCGACAACAAGACGAGAAATGATCCCGCTATCTGCACCAAGAGCACCGCCTGCATACTCGTTCAACGTTTCGCCCATAACCCACAGCGTGGCATAGGTTATACCATAATATAGCGCCAGCGAAGCCCCCAAAAGCACCACCAACAGCACACCTTGTAGGAGGATGCTTTTAGTGCTACCCTCCTCAGACATAAAGCGGCGGAATATGTATACCAAACACAATACGGCTGCCAGTGCGATATAGGATTGATAAATACCAAGTGACAAGCTCATCAGCAACACAGCCAGGGGTTTGGGCCACCACCGTTTGTCACACATCCACTTTACCGCCAATGTACAGCAGAAAAACGAAAAAGCATAGGGTGCTGCTGTAAATGTATATGAAATCGTACCAATCAGCGAGGGAAAAGACAGTATCAACGCAGCGAGCACCGCTTGAACCGTTTTGCTTTTCAGTTGAAAAAGATCGATAATTAAGCAAACCGAAAGCGCGATAAACACGATGGACAGCAGCCCATAGATCCATGGCATGGAAAAATCGGGAAAAATACAGCTTGTCACATCCAACCCCCAACGACCGGAGGTGGCAGTGCCGCCTTTTCGGAACAGTTGACTTGCTTCGTCGTGATTAACCAACTTGTTTGTAAAGGCAAACATATGAGTGAGAATTCCTGTCAGCAAGGCTACCGTCAGCGGAATCTTCTTGCCGCACACATATCGCCCACCGATTTTTACCGCTTTTTCAAGTAACATAATCGCACCCCCCTTTAGCGCTTATTTTCGGCCATCAGGTGGGAAAGGCGATCGGAGAATGCCACCGCATCGGGCAGCGGTAACCCTTCGATCAACAGCGCCTGATCGTACAGCAGTGCCGCATAATCCGCCAATTTCGTCTCGTCCTCCATACCCAACAGCGTTTGGAACACCGGATGCGCGGGGTTCAGCTCTAACACACGCTCCGCCTTCACGGGTGCGGCATTCGGCATTTGCGAAAGCACCTTTTCCATTTCGAGCGACACCGCGCCTTCGCTCACCAGGCAGACGGGATGCGACTTCAAGCGGGCGGAAATACGCACCGCTTTGCATTGGCCCTCCAGCGCCTTGCACAGCTTTTCAAGCAGAGCGGTCTCCTCGGCAGAATCTTCGCGCTTGGTCTCCTCCGCTTCGAAACCGAGATCGTCACCCGACACCGAACGGAATTCTTTCTCCTTGTAACTATGGAGCATTTTCAGCGCAAATTCATCCACATCATCGGTCAGGAACAACACCGGATACCCACGATCGAGCACCCGTTCCGCTTGCGGCAGATGGGCGATCTGCTCTGCCCGCTCGCCGCAGGCGTAGTAGATGTATTTTTGATCCTCCGCCATACCTTCGACATATTCGGCAAGCGACACCGTAGCGCTTTCGCCCGACCACTTAAACAGCAAAAGATCCTGCAGCGTCTCTTTATGCTGACCGTAATGGCCGTAGATGCCGTATTTCAGTTGCAACCCGAACTGCTCAAAGAACTGCTCATACTTCTCGCGGTCATTCAGCAACATCGCGGTCAGTTCCGTCTGGATCTTCTTTTCGATACGAGAGGCAATGATCTTCAGTTGACGATCGTGCTGTAACATCTCGCGGGAAATGTTCAGCGAAAGATCCTGCGAATCCACCAAGCCGCGCACAAAACCGAAATGATCGGGCAGCAGATCGGCGCACTTATCCATGATCAGCACACCGGACGCGTAGAGTTGCAACCCCTTTTCGAACTCGCGAGTATAGTAGTTGTGCGGCGCCCGCGCGGGAATATACAGCAACGCGTTATAGGTCGCCGCCCCTTCTGCCGACGAATGAATATACCGCAACGGATCTTCGAAATCGTAGAATTTCTCTTTGTAGAAGTTGTTGTAATCCTCCGCCGTAAGTTCACTGCGGTTTTTCTTCCAAAGCGGCACCATGCTGTTCAGCGTGCGGTCTTCCACTACCGTCTCCCACACCGTGTCTTCCCCTTCCGTGCCCTCCTGCGGCACACGACGGGTCGTCTCCATCTTGATGGGATAGCGAATATAATCGGAATAGCGTTTCACCAATTCGGCAAGCCGCCATTCGTCCAAAAATTCATCGTAATTCTCGTCCTCGCCGTTCGGTTTCAGGTGCAGTTCGATCACGGTGCCGTGCGTCGCCTTCTCTGCCGCCTCTACCGTATATCCGTCGGCCCCGTCGGATTCCCAGCACCATGCCTCTTCACTGCCAAACGCGCGGGAAGTCACCGTCACATGATCGCTCACCATAAAGGCCGAATAGAAACCGACCCCGAACTGACCGATGATATCCACCTCTTCGGTCGCTTCGTTTTCCTGTTTGAATTTCAGCGAACCGCTTTTGGCAATCGTACCGAGATTCTGTTCGAGCTCTTCTTTGGTCATACCGACACCGTTGTCGGTAAGGGTCAGAGTGCGGGATTCTTTATCCGGAGTCAAGCGGATCACCATTTCTTCGCGCAACACACCCGTCACGTTTTCGGACAACGAGCGATAATACAACTTGTCCATCGCATCGCTCGCGTTAGAGATCAGTTCGCGCAAAAAGATCTCCTTATGGGTGTAAATCGAGTGGATCATCATATCGAGAAGTCGTTTCGACTCCGCTTTAAACTGTTTCTTTGCCATTGTCAACACTTCCTTTAGGGTTGATATTCAAAACACGGCATCAATTCCAACTTGAATTGGTTGATGCGATGCAAACGATCGATCTTCTCTTTGGTTTCGGGAGGCGGTTCCACACCGTCGCGGATATACGCATCGAGCGCCGCATAGGTAAACCCGAGTTTTTCCTCATCGGTCGAACCGGAAAGACCGTCGATCGGCACTTTATCCACCAAGTGGGCAGGAAGCCCCAATTCGCGACCGATGGCTTTCACCTCGGTCACCGTAAGACGCGACAACGGGCTGAAATCCCCCACGCTATCGCCGTAACGAGTGGAATATCCCACCCAATCCTCCGACAGATTACAGGTGTTGGCCACACGTCCGTTTTGAGATTGCGACACCGCATACAGCGTTGCCATGCGAATACGCGGCGGCAGATTGATACGGGTCTGCTCCGAAACGGGCATATCCCCCATCGCCCGAAGGACGCCGTCTACTGCGTCTTTCACGTTAACGACCACCCGCTCGATGCCAAGCACATCACACAGATCTACCGCGCAATCGATGTCCTCCTGCACACCGCAGGGCATCAGCACTCCGAGCACCCGCTCGGCACCCAGCGCCTTGACACACAATGCCGCCGTGACCGAACTGTCTTTGCCGCCCGAAATGCCGACAACCGCACGGCATCCGTCACCGTTTTTCGAAAACCAATCGCGGATCCAGCGAACGCACGCATCCGTCACCGCCGCTGCATGGAAATTACTCATTGGCATCATCCTCCAACACACGTACCGACGTCATCTTCGGCTGATTTTCGGCCACAACCGTACCGTTGTTATCGGTCACGGGAGTGCTTTCACAAATGGCATCCACAACCTCCATGCCGCTCAGCACGTGGCCGAACGCCGCATAGTTGCCGTCTAAATGCGTGCTGTCTTGGTGCACGATAAAAAACTGAGAAGAGGCGCTGTTCGGCTTATTTGAGCGCGCCATCGAAATGACACCGCGGCGGTGTGAGATGTTATTTTCGTATCCGTTCGAGGCAAACTCACCCTCGATCTCTTCGTCCGAGCCACCATAGCCGGTACCTTCGGGATCGCCGCCCTGGATCATAAAGCCGTCGATAATGCGGTGGAAGGTCAATCCGTCATAAAACCCTTCTTTGGCAAGTTTTACAAAATTCGTCACAGTGATCGGTGCGGTATCCGCGTCCAATTCCAGTTTGATCACGCCGTAATTTTCCACCGTGATCTCCACCAAATGTTTGCCTTTCAAGCACTGCGAAGTATCCACCGTCGGCTTAGCCGTCGTGGTGGTGACGGGGGGCGTGTAATCCTGCAGCATGCGTACCGCCGTCATCTTCGGCTGATTCGCGGCGAGTACCGTGCCGTTATCGTCCACCACCGGAGTGTTTTCACACACCGCATCGACGACCTCCATACCGCTCACCACATGACCGAAGGCCGCATAGTTACCATCCAAAAACACACTGTCTTCGTGCACGATAAAGAACTGGGAGGAGGCACTGTCGGGATCGTTCGTGCGTGCCATCGAAATGACACCGCGGGTGTGGGACAGATTGTTTTCCACACCGTTTGCGGTGAATTCCCCCTTAATGGTAGTCTCCGCCCCGCCGATACCGTCACCGTCCGGGTCGCCGCCTTGCATCATAAAACCTTCCATAATGCGATGGAAAGTCACACCGTCGTAAAACTTATCGTTCACCAGTTGTACAAAGTTGGTCACCGTAATGGGCGCAATATCCGCATCCAACTCCACCACGATATCGCCGTAGTTTTCCACCGAGATCTTAGCGTAGTGTTTGCCGGTAAGCAACTCGTCATCGGTCTTCCCCTTGCAACCTGCCAAAGCACACAGCACCAGGCACATCGCAAGCATTACACTCCACAAACGTTTCATATTGTTTTCCTCCGCTTTGCATATTCTATATTAGTATAGCACCTTTGTTGCATTTTCGCAACACCCTCTTGCATTTTTCAAAAAAGCCGCTATAATAGGTAGTATATTTATCCGTGGAGGTATACTTCGTGCAACTCAACACACAACAGCTCGCACTGGTTCAAAAACAAATTGCCCGTGTAAAAGCCTGCGAGGGTAGTTTATACCATCAAAAATATCAGCATATTGACGCGGCGGACATCGCCACGCCCGCCGATTTTGAAAAATTGCCGTTCACCGAAAAGGACGAACTGCGTGCGGTATATCCGCTCGGCATTCAAGCTGTGCCGGACGAGGATATCGTGCGTATCCACTCCTCCTCGGGTACGACCGGCACCCCTATCATCGTCCCCTACACCCAAAAAGACGTGGACGATTGGGCGGAAATGTTTGCCCGTTGTTACGAAATGGCGGGTATCACCAAAACCGATCGCATCCACATCACCCCCGGTTACGGCTTGTGGACAGCGGGTATCGGTTTTCAGCTCGGTTGTGAAAGGCTGGGTGCGATGGCGGTGCCGATGGGGCCCGGCAACACCGACAAACAGCTCAAAATGATGATGGATCTGAAAAGCACCGTCCTGTGTGCCACTTCGTCGTATGCGCTTTTGCTTGCAGAAGAGATTGAAAAACGCGGCATCGGCGATAAGATCCACTTAAAAAAGGGTGTCATCGGTTCGGAACGGTGGGGCGACAAAATGCGCGCCCGTATCGCAGCGGAACTCGGTGTGGAACTCTACGACATCTACGGCCTCACCGAGATCTACGGTCCCGGCATCGGTATCAACTGTCAAAAAGAAGAACCGATGCACTACTGGGACGATTTCATTTACATCGAGATCATCGATCCCGCAACGGGCAAGGTGTTGCCGGACGGTCAAGTGGGTGAGATCGTCATCACCACCCTGCGCAAAGAGGGAGCACCGCTGATTCGCTATCGCACCCACGATCTTTCCCGCATCGTCCCGGAAGCGTGCTCGTGCGGATCCCCCTTCCCGCGCATCGACCGCATCATCGGCCGCAGCGACGATATGATCAAGGTCAAAGGCGTGAACATCTATCCCGGCCAGGTGGAAGACGTGCTCAAGGGTGTGGACGGTGTCAGCAGCGAATACCAGGTGATGATCGACCACTTAAACGGGCGCGACATTATGACCCTCTTCTTCGAAATGGAACCGAGCGCTGAACGGGCGGTCGTGGAAGCGGCCGTCGGCGCCGTGTTCAAGACCCGTGTGGGACTTACCATCGTGCCGAAGGGCGTTGCCATCGGTGAACTCCCCCGCAGCGAGAAAAAATCCACCCGCATTTTTGATAATCGGTATTGATATAAACAACAAGGGTATGTGCTCGTTTGAGCACATACCCTTGTTGTTTATACTTTACGCTGTGGGGGGGTCAAAACACCGTTGGCATCCGCAGGACGTTCGCCTAACGGCGAAGTCCGTTCAACGTTTTTCTTGCCGTCCTCAACGGCGGATATTCACCTACGGTGAAATCCATGCATTTCGCCAAGGCGAAACCGAAAAAGTTGCCTTACAGCATCTCCCCTATTTATGCCGGACTTAACACACCGTTTTCATCCGCCGTGTACTTGCCTGCCGCGCACAGACCGTTGGTCTTCGCAGCCGCGATGGTGAACGTCTTGCCGACCGTCAGCGTACCGTTGGTACCGCTGACATAGTACAGGTTGCCGTCCGCCGCCTTCACAACACCCGCATACGAGGGTGCCGCGCCGTCTTCGCCGTAGTACTTACCGTTCACAACCGCGTTGGTCACCAGATGACCGTTCTCGTCGAAGTAGCAACGCGCACTCTTCGCTAACCCTGAGTTGTTCACGTTCACCAGGATCTGCTGCTTGTTCTTCACATACGCGCCGTGGTCAGACACATAGTACCAGTGGCCTTCGTACATCACCATACCGGCGTACGGCACACGGATACCGTTCTCGTAGTAGAAGCCGTCCACATCGTAGATGCGGGTCTCTTCCAGCATCTTACCGTCTTCATAGAAGGTGTACGCACGCTTCTTCGGCACCAGGTCATTCAGCTTCGTGATGAAGTAACGACCCGTCATGACCTTACCGCCGTCGTTCACGTAGTACTTCGCACCGTTCCACTCGATCAAGCCCGCATACGCTTCGGATTTACCCTGATCGTTGTAGTACTGGCCTTCGTACACGCCGCGCACGAGGTTCAGTTTACCGTCGGCAAAGAAGTAGTAGGTACCCTTTTCGATGCCGAACTCTTCCGAACCCGCGATGGTATAACGACCCGTCTTCACAGCACCCGTAGAGGTGATGTAGTAGTACGCATCTTCCACCTGCACCAAGCCGGCACCCGGCTTCAGCACGCCCTTGTAGTAGTAGTAACCGTCGATGATCTCGCCGAGGTTCAGCGGGACGTTCTTCGTGCCGCCGCAGACCGTACAGGTGTACAGTTTTTCGCCGTCCGCTTCTTCGGTCGGCTCGACCAACACTTTACCCGCATCCCAGGTATGACCCGGCGCGGGAACGATCTTCTGCGCTTCGATGACGTTGCCGCACACCGCGCAGTGCGAACCCGCCGTCAGACCGGTGGTCTCAAGTCGGATCGTAGCCATGTCGTTCTGTGAGCCAAGGAGTTGGTGAGTTTAATTGTCTTCCTAAGACCGCTTGGCCTCCGACTTCCACCTGCACCAAGCCGGCACTGCCCTTCAGCACGCCCTTGTAGTAGTAGTAACCGTCGATGATCTCGCCGAGGTTCAGCGGGACGTTCTTCGTG
>JAZNTV010000051.1:0-1654 GCA_045591985.1 Acutalibacteraceae bacterium | reverse complement strand
GACGCCTGGGTCGCCGCCGACCGCGGCATCATCGCCTATTGTTTGGACCCGCGGGTCGCCCTCACCGCCACCGCCATCTTCCAGTTTGAAAATTTAGCCTTTTCCGAGACCTGCACCATCGACGGTGTAAAAGCCATTTTGGCGGGCACCTTTATGGCAGAAGGCCACTGGCCACAGTGGTTTATGGGTGCGGGACGGGAGAGCGGAGTCAGCCCTTATCACCTGGCGTCCCGCGCACGGCAGGAACAAGGCGTTTCGGGCAACCCGCTCGCTCACGGCACGGCGGGCGCACCGTATAACGGCTATTACAACATTTTCAACGTCAACGCCTACGCGACCGACACCCTCTCCCCCATTCAAAACGGCGCGCGATACGCGGCAACCACCAACGCGGCGTATCATCTGCCGTGGACGACGCCGCTGCTTGCCATTCGCGGCGGGGCGGTGATTCTCGGCAACTCGTATATCAACCGCGAGCAAAACACCCTGTATCTGCAAAAATTTGACGTGACCGACGGTGGTAACGGCTACTACCGTCACCAATATATGACCAACATCTTCGCCCCTTTGTCGGAGGCGGTCACCCTCGCGGGGGCGTACACCGACGAAGTGAAGGCGGGCGCGATGGAATTCTGCATTCCTGTCTACGAGGATATGCCCGAGAAGGTGTGCGAAAAGCCGACCTCCACGGGCAGTAACGACAACTGGCTCTCCGCACTGACGGTAAGTGACGGCACCTTCACGCCCGCGTTCGACACCTATCGCCTGCAATACGAAATGAGCGTGCCCGCCGCGGTCTCGTCCCTTCGTGTGAACGCGACCGCCTACAGCGCGACCGCCACGGTGGGCGGCACGGGTACGGTGGTGCTGAAAAGCGGGATGAATACGGTGCCGATCACGGTAACCGCCGCTTCGGGTGCGGTGCGGACGTACACCCTTTCGGTCTACCGCACCCCGTCGGAGGAGACTGTCCCCACCCTCGAAAGTGAGGTCTACCGTATCGAGGAGACCATCCAAGGTATCGCCCCCGGCACCACCGTCGAGCAATTCCTGCAGAACTTCACCCTCTCCGATTCCGAAGCCACGCTGCTCGTCGTGGATCGCGCAGGCGCGGAAGTGACGGGTGCGGTCGGCACGGGGCACGCGTTACAGATCGTAAAAGGCGACACCGTACTCACGACCTATCCCCTGCTCATTCACGGCGACGTGAACGGTGACGGACAGGTGGATTCCACCGATGCGCGTCTCACGCTGCAATACGCGGTGAAAAAGATCCCCGCCCTTCCCGAAGATCTCGCCGCCGACGTGGACGGCAACGGGAAAACGGACAGCACCGACGCGCGGCTTATCTTACAATATGCCGTTCGAAAAATCACCGACTTCCCTGCTTCCGCTTAATGCGGGCGCAAGTTTGCCGTCAAGAAGATCGACAAATTTCCCGCGAATAGGCAAACGAAAGACAGCGAAACGATGTCTCGTTTCGCTGTCTTTTCTGTTTCTCTCATAGCACGGGTAGAAGCGTTCTGTAAACGCCCGCGTGTACACAACGCGAACCTGTAGTGCTACATACGAAATGAACCAAACAAAACTCGTAAAAACATATTGCATTTCCGAATAAAAAGTGGTAAACTTATACTTGCCAAACTAATTAAAT
>JAZNTV010000050.1:0-21604 GCA_045591985.1 Acutalibacteraceae bacterium | reverse complement strand
GAGTCGCTTTCCGACACCGAAACCGCACAAGGAATAATTTGTCTGTGCAAAGCACTTGACAATCGGAAAATGTTGGATACAATAGATAGTAGTATATTATCTACCTTTAAAAATAAGAAATGGTTAGCACTCGAGAATGTGCGTGATCCCGGAAACATCGGTACGGTTATTCGCACCGCCGAAGCGGTGGGGATCGACGGCTTGCTCTTGTCGGCGGGCTGTTGCGACGTATACAGTCCGAAAGTGCTGCGTGGCAGTATGGGCGGGGTGTTCCGTCTTCCGCTGTGGGAAACGGCGGATATGGCGGCCGCCATCACCCGCCTGCAGGTGGCGGGGGCGTGCGGCTATGCCTGTGTCCCGTCTGCCGAAGGGAATGTGCTTTCGGTGGTGGAGGCGCCGCTTGCGGCAGGCAGTGTGTGTGTTATCGGTAACGAAGCGAACGGACTTACGGCCGATACCATTGCCGCGTGTGCGTATCGGCTTACCATTCCGATGGCGGGGCGCGCCGAATCGCTTAATGCGGCGGTGGCGGCTTCGCTTGTGATGTGGGAAATGAGTAGGAGAGAGTATCTTGGATAGCCGACTTTACTGGATATGGTTGCAACAGGCGTTGGGGTACGGCAGTGGGTATATCGCCCCGTTGTTGCAGGCATTTGATACACCCGAAGAGATCCATGCGGCCGACAAAGTCGCTCTTCGCGGGTGCGGCATAACGGGTGCTTTACTGGAGCATTTGTCCGACAAATCTTTGAACAGCGCTCGTGAGATCTTACAACGCACGTTGCAAAACGGCGACTGGTTGCTGACACCGGCGGATGCGGCGTATCCGTCGTTGTTGCGCGGGATCTACGCACCGCCCGCCGTGTTATACGGTCGCGGCGAGATTCCCGATTTTTTGGTCGGACCGATTGTGGCGGTGATCGGCACACGATCGCTGTCGCGTTACGGACGAGATGTGACAGCTATGATGGTAAGCGGCCTTGTGCGCGGCGGGGCGTTGATCGTCAGCGGCGGCGCGGAAGGCGGCGATGCGGTGGCAACGGCTGCCGCACTGGAATACGGCGGCCGTGTGGTAACGGTGCAGGCGTGCGGATTGGACATAAACTATCCGGTGGCGAACGAACCGCTTCGCCGTCGTACACTGGAATGTGCAGGCACCTTGCTTTCGGAGTATCCGTACGGTGTGCGTGTTGGGAAAGGCACGTTTCACGTGCGTAATCGTTTGATAAGCGGTATGGCACACGGTGTCTGCGTGACCGAAGCGCCCGAGGGAAGCGGCACATTGATTACCGCCGGTTCGGCGCGCGAACAAGGGCGCGATGTGTTTGTGGTGCCCGGTGCGCTGAACATGCCGAACAGCGTCGGCAGTAATCGGTTGATCCAAAACGGCGCCAAGCTGGTGCGTTCCGCCGCCGAGATCTTGGAAGAATACCAACCGCTGTTTCCGCATTTGTCGGAACCGATAACAGAGACGAAAGCAGCGGAGAGAAAACCGCCGAAAACGGTAAAAAAGACACCGCCGCCGGCTCCCGTGAGCGAGAATGCGGCAGCGGTGTTGCGGGTGTTGAAGGCCGATCCGTTGCCGGTGGATGAGATCGCTGCGATGACGGAGAAGCCGATGCCGCAGGTGCTTGCGGCTTTGACGGAACTGGAAATGTTTTCGCTTGCCGTATCCGAGGCGGGTCAGCAATACCGCCGTGCGTGATAGGGTATATTATATTTGCAGAAGAAGGAATGGTCATTACTATGGCAACATTGGTAATTATGGAATCTCCCGCAAAGGCAAAGACGGTGCAAAAATATCTGGGGCAGGGGTATCAGGTGGTTGCATCGGTCGGTCATATTCGCGACCTGCCGAAAACGTTGCTCGGTGTGGATATTGAACACGGGTTTCGCCCGCGCTATGTGGACATTCCCGGCAAATCCGCGCTTATCCGTCAGCTGAAAGGCATGGCGGCCGAAAGCGACAGTGTCATTCTGGCGACCGACCCGGACCGTGAGGGCGAGGCGATTTCGTGGCATTTGATGCAGGTGCTCGGTGTCGATCCCCGCAAGTGCAACCGCGTTACGTTTAACGAGATTACCAAGACCGGTGTGGCGCAGGGGATGAATGCTCCGCGTGAACTGGATATGAATATGGTCAACGCCCAACAGGCACGCCGCATTCTCGACCGCATTGTGGGTTACAAAATCAGCCTTTTCCTGTGGAAGAAGATTCGCGCAGGACTGTCGGCAGGGCGTGTGCAGTCCGCAACCGTCAATTTGGTGGTGGAACGGGAAGAGGCGATCCGTGCCTTCCGGAGTGAAGAATATTGGACGATCGACGCCAAATTGTCCGCCGCGCCGAAGGGGAAGATGTTCCCTGCCAAACTCTACAGTATCGGTCGTAACAAAGCGAAACTGGAGACTGCCGAACAGGCCGAAGCCGTGTTGGCGGAACTTAACGGGGTGCCGTTTACCGTGCAGACGGTGAAACGCGGTGTGCGCCGCTTGGCGCCCACGCCGCCGTTCATCACCTCCACCATGCAACAGGAGGCGAGCCGCAAGTTGGGGTTTGCCGCCCGTCGCACCATGAAGGCGGCGCAGGAACTGTATGAAGGTGTGGAAGTGCAAGGGCAGGGCGCGGTCGGTTTGATCACCTACATGCGTACCGACTCGTTGCGCATTTCGGATGACGCCCGTCGCGAAGGGGTAGATTTCATTAAGAACCGTTACGGTACGAAGTATCTGCCCGAAAAGCCCCGCGTGTTCAAGACGAAAAGCACCGCGCAGGATGCACATGAAGCGATCCGTCCCACCATGCCGTCCCTCACGCCCGACGAGGTGAAGGATTCGCTTACGGCAGATCAATACAAACTCTACAAGCTCATTTGGGAGCGCTTTATTGCCAGCTTAATGGCGAACTGTGTACAGGATACCTGCCAGCTTGATATTGCGGCGGGGCGTTGTCTGTTTAAGGCGAGCGGATATACCGTGGCGTTTGACGGCTTTACGGTCTTGTATGAAGAGGGCAAAGACGAAACTGACGATGAAGACAATGCCGCATTGCCGCCGCTTTCGGAAGGCGACGGGCTGACGGTGCGCAAACTCGACGGCAATCAACACTTTACACAGCCCCCTGCACGCTATACCGAGGCTACGCTGATCAAAACGATGGAAGAAAACGGCATCGGTCGTCCTTCTACGTTTGCTACCACGGTGGGCACCATTTTGGCGCGGGAATATGTGGAACGCGAAGGAAAATCGCTCAAACCCACACCGCTCGGCGAAATCACCACCGGCCTGATGCGGGAAAAATTCCCCGAAGTGGTGGACGTGGAGTTCACGGCGAATATGGAGCAGGAACTTGACGAAGTGGAAACCGGCAAAAACGATTGGGTGTCCACGTTGGATGCGTTCTATCGGGGTTTTGCCCAAACGCTTGCCGCCGCCGAACAGGAACTGAACGGCGAAAAGATCAAAGTGCCCGATGTGGAAAGCGACGTGGTGTGTGATCGGTGTGGGCGTAAGATGGTGGTAAAATCGGGCCGATACGGCAAATTCTTGGCTTGCCCCGGGTATCCCGATTGTAAGAACACCAAACGAATCGTCGAAGAAACGGGGGCGCTGTGTCCCCGTTGCGGCGGTATGATCGTGGCAAAGCGCTCACAGCGCGGTCGCAAGTTCTACGGTTGTTCGAACTACCCGAAATGCGATTTTGTGGTGTGGAACGAGCCGACGGGCGAGACGTGCCCCCGTTGCGGACGCACGCTGTTTAAAAAGAAGGGCAAGAACGGCGAGACGCTTTATTGCCTGAGTGAAGGATGCGGGTACACGGGTGCGCCGCAAAAGGAGAAGAAGTAAGTGATGTCGATTACCGTGGTCGGAGCGGGTCTTGCGGGTTGTGAAGCCGCGTGGGCGATCGCTCGTGCGGGGATCCCCGTAACACTGGTGGAGATGAAACCCCATAAGTTTACCCCCGCACACAAAAGTGAACAGTTTGCCGAATTGGTGTGTTCCAACTCGTTAAAAGCGGCGCGACCGGACAGTGCGGCGGGCATGCTGAAAGAGGAGATGCGCCGTTTGGGGTCGCTTTGTATGGAGGTTGCCGCTACGTGTGCGGTGCCGGCAGGCGGTGCGTTGGCGGTGGATCGCGAGGCTTTTTCGGCGGGCGTGACCGCACGTATTGCGGCCCATCCGCTGATCACGGTGAAACACAAAGAGGTGACGGCGTTGCCCGCCGAGGGGGTGACCGTGATCGCTACGGGGCCGTTGACGTCCGATGCGTTGGCGGCAGCTTTACGTGAACAGTGCGGTGCGGGATTGAATTTTTACGATGCCGCGGCCCCCATCGTGGCAACCGACAGTTTGGATGAAGAACACTTGTTTCGCGCCTCGCGATATGATCGCGAGGAGAGCGGGGAAGGGGATTATCTCAATTGCCCGCTGAACAAAGCGGAGTATGAAGCGTTTCACGCGGCGCTCATCACGGCCGAGACGGCACCGCTTCACGACTTTGAAAAAGATCTTACCGTGTATGAAGGATGCATGCCGATCGAAGTGTTGGCACGCCGCGGAACGGATGCCATTCGTTTCGGACCGATGAAACCGGTCGGATTGCGCGATCCGCGCACCGGTCACCGTCCGTGGGCGGTGTTACAACTGCGGGCGGAAAACGCCGCGGGCAGCATGGTCAATCTGGTCGGGTTCCAGACCAACCTGAAATTCGGCGAACAAAAGCGGGTGTTCGGCATGATTCCTGCGTTGAAAAATGCGGAGTTTTTGCGCTATGGTGTAATGCATCGCAATACGTTTTTGAATTCGCCCGCGCTGTTGACGGCCGGATTTCAATCCCGCCGTGCGCCGCACCTGTTTTTTGCCGGGCAGCTTACGGGCGTGGAAGGGTATATGGAATCGGCGGCATCCGGTATTCTGGCGGGTATCAACGCCGCCCGCGCGGTTAAAGGGGAATCGGCGCTTGTTTTGCCGCCGGATACCATGATCGGGGCGTTGGCAGGATATATCAGCAACCCCGCGAATGAAAAACATTTTCAACCGATGGGGGCGAACTTCGGGGTGATCCCCCCGCTTGACGAACCCATTCGGGATAAACGGGCGCGGTATGCGGCGCTTTCGGCGCGCGGCCTTGCGCATTTGGACGAGAGTATAGGAGGTACGGAGTTATGCATATTGTAGTAGATGCCTTCGGCGGCGATAACGCCCCGCTCGCTCCGCTGAAAGGGGCGGCGTTGGCGGTGGCCGACGGTGCCGAGATCACCTTGGTGGGGAACGAAGAGATTCTCCGCCGTCTGGCGAAGGAACAGAATATTTCGCTTGAGGGCATCACCATCGTGCACACGGAGGATGTGATCGCCATGGAAGATGAACCCCGTACGATTCTAAAGGCGCACAAGGATTGCTCGATGGCAGTCGGTCTGCGCATGGTGGCGGAAGGGCATGGCGACGCCTTTGTCAGCGCGGGCAGTACGGGTGCGCTTGTAATGGGCGCTACCTTCTTTGTCAAGCGCATCAAAGGGGTGCCGCGTGCGGCAATCGCTACGTTGATCCCCACGGCTTCCGGCAAACCCAGTCTGATGCTGGATTCGGGTGCAAATGCGGAATGCCGTCCCGAAATGCTGTGTCAGTTTGCCCAGATGGGCAGTGTGTATATGTCCCGTGTGATGGGGGGCGGTGAGCCTGCCACGGTGGGACTGATCAACATCGGCACCGAAGAGTGTAAGGGCGGGGAACTGCAACAGCAGGCATATCGCTTGATTCAGGAGAGCGGCGTGAATTTTGTGGGGAACGTGGAATCCCGTGAAGTGCCGTTCGGTGCGGCGGACGTCTTGGTGACCGACGGCTTTACCGGCAATATTTTGCTGAAAGCTATCGAAGGCACGGCGGGTATGCTGATGAAGGAAATCAAATCACTGTTTATGAGCAATCTGCTCACGAAGATCGCCGCGTTGATGGTGAAATCCAAGATCGGTGTGCTGAAAAGCCGCATGTCCACAAGCGAACACGGCGGTGCGCCGATTCTCGGTGTGTGTCGTCCCGTGATCAAGGCACACGGCAATTCGGACGCCGCGGCGATCCGCAGTGCGATCCGCATTGCGGGAGAATTTGCCGCGACAGGTGTGATCGAAGCGATCACCGAAGCGGCCGCTAAGGGGAGCGCAAGCGATGAATAACCGTGAAAGAGAGCGGGATCTTACCCCGTTGATGGCGCGTCTCGGCTATCGTTTTCGGGACGAGTCGCTTCTTCGACGGGCGCTGACCCATTCCTCCTATGCCAATGAGGCGGGGCGCAACCGGCAAAGCAACGAGCGTCTCGAGTTCTTGGGCGATTCGGTGTTGGGACTTACGGCGGCACTGTATCTGTTTCAAAAAGAAAAAGGCCCCGAAGGGGAACTGACGAAACTGCGTGCGGCGGTGGTGTGTGAAAAGGCACTGTTTTCATATGCAAAGGAAATCGGGCTCGGCGGGTGGCTGATGCTCGGTCGCGGCGAGGCGCAAAACGGCGGTGCAGAACGTCCCTCTATTGTGGCGGATGCGTTTGAGGCGGTGACAGCCGCGATCTATCTGGATGGCGGCATGGAAGCGGCCCGCGACTTTTTGCTTCCCTATTTGGAGAAAGAGGCAAGCAATCAACGCCGCGCGCAGTTTAAAGATTACAAGACTCAGTTGCAAGAGATCGTACAGCAAAATCCCGGCGAAGTAATATCCTACGTTCTCACGGGGGAAAGCGGACCGGATCATAACAAGCAGTTTACAATGGAGGTGCACTTGAACTCCAATGTGATCGGCAGCGGCCGCGGACGCAGCAAAAAAGAGGCGGAGCAAAAAGCGGCACGTGAGGCACTGCGTTTGATGGGATACGACGATTAGGGTGAGCAGGGAAACCCTAACCCGCCGCCAAGCGGGAACGTTCGGTGGTTTTGGCCGCGTTTATTCTCGTAAGGCGCCGTATCGGCGAGTATTTTAACAAAAGATGAGTGAAAATCCGTCTTCCTCAAAACGGAATGCGGGTTGGCATGCTACCCTAATGAAAGGTTACGGAACATATGGTACTGAAAGCACTGGAGATACACGGATTTAAATCCTTCCCCGACCGCACGGTACTGTCGTTCGGACAGGGGATCACCGCGGTTGTGGGGCCGAACGGAAGCGGCAAATCCAACATAAGCGATGCGATTCGCTGGGTGTTGGGCGAACAGTCCAATAAGAGTTTGCGCGGCTCGAAGATGGAAGATGTCATCTTCAGCGGTACGGAAGAGCGCCGCGCCGTCGGGTTTGCGGAGGTGTCGCTGATCATCGACAACTCCACCCGCATATTGGACTTTGACAGCGACGATGTGAAGGTCACCCGCCGGTATTACCGCTCGGGTGATAGTGAATATATGCTGAACAACGCCACTGTGCGTCTGAAGGATATTCAACTTTTGTTTATGGATACCGGTCTCGGCCGCGACGGATACTCCATCGTCGGCCAGGGGCGTATCGGTGATATTGTGGCGTCCAAATCGGAAGAGCGGCGCGAGATCTTCGAGGAGGCCGCCGGTATTGCGAAATATCGTTACCGCAAGAACGAGGCGGAACGCCGTTTGAACGCAACGGAGGACAACCTGTTGCGTCTGCGCGATATCGTGAAAGAACTTGAAGATCGCGTGGGGCCGCTTGCCGAACAGTCCGAAAAGGCAAAGACGTTTTTGGAACTGTCGGAAGAGAAAAAGGGGCTCGAGATCGGTCTTTGGCTCTATCAGATCGATCGATCGCGTGATGTGCTTCGCTCGTTGCAATCGAAATTGGAACTGGCGCGCACACAGTATGATGCGGCAGGGACGGATATCGACCGCTTAGAAGAACAGGCCGAAGAGATCGCTCGTGAAGCACAGGGCCTGGCGGTGCAGATGGACGAGATCCGCCGGGCCGCGGCCGCGCTGGAAGAAGAGGCGTTGCGTGCCGAAAGCGAAAGCGCGGTGTTGCGTAACGACATTTTCCACCGTGGCGAGACCATTGAACGGGTGCGGGAGGATATCCGCAAAGCGGAAGAAGGTCGCACACAGATCGACGAAGAAGTGGCCCGTCATACGGCGGGGATCGCCGAAGAACAGGCGAAGATCGAAGCGGCACAGGCGGAAAGTCTTTCGTTATCCGAACAGATGGAAGCGCTTTCGCGCAGCAGCGAAGAGGTTACGGGACAGATGGATTCTCTCTCGGCCGAAGCGGCGGCACTGGCACTGGCTTTGTCGGATATTCGTGTGAAACGGGTGTCGGGCGAGACGGCGTTGGCCGAGATCACCATGCGTCTGTCACAACTTACGGCGGGAGTCACGCTGCGCAGCGAACAGGCAAAGGAAGCCGAAGTCGAGCGTGCGGCTTGCGAAAAAGATCGCGCGGCGGTGGAAGAGACGCTGACTTCGTTGCGCAATGCGCAAAAAGGATATACGTTGCGTTTGCAGACCCGCCAAGAGAAGTCGCAGACGTTAAAAGAAGAAGCGGATCGTTTGACGCTGGATGCCGAAGCGGCGGTGCGTCGTGTGAATCTGCTCGAAGAGATGGAACGCAATTTGGAAGGGTTTTCCGAGAGCGTGAAAACGGTGGTAAAACAGGCAGAACGCGGAATGCTGCGCGGTCTGCACGGCCCCGTGTCGAGTGTGGTGCATGCCAAGCGTGAATACGCACTGGCTGTGGAAACGGCGCTCGGCGCGGCCACCCAACACGTGATCTGCGATCGCGAAGAGGATGCCAAACGGGCCATTGCGTATTTGAAGGAAAACCGTGCAGGTCGTGTGACCTTCCTGCCCATTTCGTCTATGAAGGGGACGCTTCTTGCCGAAAAGGGGTTGGAAGACGAAGAAGGATTTATCGGACTGGCAAGCGAACTGGTTACCTGTGAGGCACGGTATGAAGAGATCGCCCGCAGTCTGCTCGGGCGTATCGCGGTGGTGGAGGATCTCGACCGCGCGGTGGAAATTGCCCGCAAGTATAAATACCGTTTCCGCATTGTGACGTTGGACGGTCAGGTTATGAATGCCGGCGGTTCCATGACGGGCGGTTCGTCGGTCCGTTCGGCCGGTCTGCTTTCCCGCCGTGCGGAGATTGAACAGTTGAAGAAGAAGGCGGAAAAACAAAAAGCCGCCGCTGCCGAAGCGCGCGAGAAGGCGCAAAAGGCGTTGCAAGAGACCGCGTCGGTAGAAGCGGAAGTGAACGGTCTTGCCGCTGAGATTTCGGTGGCCGGAGAAGATGCCATTCGCTTGGACGGCGAACTGCGCCGCTTGACGGAACTGGCGGAAAACAGCCGCCGCGAAGCGGAGAATGCCGCGCGCGAGATCGAGCAGTTGAATACCCGTGCTGCTGAGCAACGCGCCGCGATGGAAGAGGCTGAACAGACGGCGACTTCCATCACCGAAAAGCAGGCAACACTGGAAGCGCAGATCACCGCCGTGAGCGGCGGCCGTCAGCAGTTGTCGGATGAACGCGAGACATTGGCGGCACGTATCGGCGACGTCAAATTGGCGATCCTTTCCCATCGTAAAGAGATCGAAGCGCACGAAGCGGCGGTGGCCGACCTGCGTGCCCGCGAAGCGGATTCAAGCGGATACCGCGAAGGTCTCGAGGCACAGATCGCCGCCATCGAGGCACAAAACGCCGAAACGGAACAGCGCATCGAAGAACTTACCGCCCGCGCCGCCGCGCTGCGTGAGCAGGCAAAGGCGGGGATAGGTGAGATCGAAACCTTGATGCAACGTCGCGACGAAGGTGAACAGCAGCAGACCGAGTGTCGCCGTTTGGTGCGCGAAAAGAGCGACGAACGCGAACAGGCGGGTCGCGAAGTGGCGCGTTTGGAAGAAAAGGTAGAGACGGCCTCTCACGAAGCGGAAGACATTGTGCGTAAACTTTACGATGAATATGAACTCACCCGTGCAGAAGCGGAATTGGAAGCACCGCCGATCGAGGAACCTGCCAAAGCGGGCCGTCGTTTGGGCGAATTGAAATCCAAGATCCGTGCTCTCGGCAACGTCAACGTGGCGGCTATCGAGGAATACCGCGAGGTGAGCGAACGCTACAACTTCATGTCGGAACAGGTGCGAGATGTCGAGGTGTCGAAGGAAGAACTGTTGAAACTGATCGGTGACCTCACCTCGCAGATGCGGGATATTTTTGTGGAGCGGTTCCGTCAGATCAACCAGAATTTCAGCGAGACCTTTACCGAACTGTTCGGCGGCGGTGCGGCGAAATTGGAACTGGCCGATCCGAACGACATTTTGCATTCGGGTATCGAAATGCATGTGCAACCTCCCGGCAAAAAGATCCTCAATTTGGATTCTCTTTCGGGTGGCGAAAAAGCGTTGGTTGCGATCGCGTTGCTGTTTGCCATTTTGCACGTGACCCCTTCGCCCTTCTGTGTGTTGGACGAGATCGAAGCGGCACTGGACGACGTGAATGTGGATCGTTACGCCTCTTATTTGCGCCGTATGTGCGACAAAACGCAGTTTATCGTGATCACTCATCGTCGCGGTTCGATGGAAGAGGCGGATGTGCTGTATGGCGTGACAATGCAGGAAAAGGGTGTGTCCAAACTGCTTGAACTGCGCGCCAGCGAAGTGGAGCAAAAACTCGGTATTTCCCTGCAACAGCAATAAGGAGTGGTAACTATGGGCTTTTTCCAAAAAGTGAAACAAGGTTTGCAGAAGACGCGGGAGTCGCTGATGAGCCCGCTCAATGCGTTGTTCCGTTCGTTCACCAAGATCGACGAAGAGTTGTTCGAGGAACTCGAAGAGATCCTCATTATGGGGGACGTGGGTGCCAATACGGCGGCACATATCTGTGAACGCTTACGTGCTCGTGTGAAAGAAACGGGGACTACCGACCCCCACGCGGTGCGCGAGCTCTTGTCCGAAATCGTCAGCGACATGTTGGCGGGCGGACAGGAGATGCAGTTAAATACACGCCCGGCGGTCGTGCTGGTTATCGGTGTGAACGGTGTCGGTAAAACTACCACCATCGGCAAACTGGCGGCACGTTATCGCGCAGAAGGTAAAAAGGTCGTGCTTGCAGCGGCGGATACCTTCCGCGCCGCCGCGATCGAACAACTGGAAATCTGGGCCGAGCGCGCGGGGGCCGATTTTGTGCATCATGCGGAAGGCTCCGACCCGGCGGCGGTGGTGTTTGATGCCATTGGTGCCGCCAAAGCCCGCGGCGCGGATATCGTGATTTGCGATACGGCAGGGCGCTTACACAACAAGAAGAATTTGATGGATGAACTTTCAAAGATCGCACGCGTGATCGAACGTGAGTTGCCGGGTGCCGACAAGGAAGTGTTGCTTGTGTTGGATGCCACCACGGGTCAGAACGCCGTAAACCAAGCGCGTGAGTTTAAAAATGCGGCGGGGATTACGGGTATCGTGCTGACTAAATTGGACGGCACGGCACGTGGCGGCGTCGTCCTGGCTATTCGTGAAGATCTGGACGTTCCCGTGAAATTTATCGGTGTCGGCGAAGGCGTGGACGATCTGCAACCGTTCGACCCGGCGGCGTTTACGAAAGGATTGTTTGAGACGGAATGAAATTCATAATTGCCACACACAATACTCATAAATTGGATGAGTTGCGCCGCATTTTAGCACCTCTGGGTATCGCGGTCGATATTGATCCCGCTCTGCCCGAAGCGGAGGAGACCGGCGTAACCTTTGCGGAAAACGCCTTTATCAAAGCGGACGAGGCGTGCAGGTTTACGGGGTTGCCCGCCATTGCGGACGATTCGGGACTGACGGTGGATGCGCTCGGCGGCGAGCCGGGGGTCTATTCCGCCCGCTATGCTCCTGTGGGCAGTCGCAAAGCAACGGTATTGAAAAAATTGGAAGGCTTGTCGATCCGACAGCGCGGCGCGGCCTTTGTGTCGGCGGTGTGTTGCGTGTTTCCGAACGGGGATACCGTTACCGCCGAAGGGGTCTGCCGCGGCCACATCGGTGAGGAACCGCGTGGCGAGGGCGGCTTTGGTTACGACCCCATTTTTGTAACCGAAAACGGCAAGACCTTTGCCGAACTCACCCCTGCCGAAAAGGATGCGGTGAGCCATCGGGGCCGTGCATTGCGCGCATTTGCGGAAAAATTAGCGATATATTTGGAGGAACATCATGTTGACAAGTAAACAACGCGCGTATCTGCGCGGTTTGGCGAATACACTCGATCCGATCCTGCACGCAGGCAAGGGCGGCATTTCGGATGCGATGAAAAAGCAAGCGGACGATGCGCTGACGGCACGTGAACTGATCAAGGGGCGTGTGTTGGAAACGGCGCCGACCTCTACTCGCGAGACGGCCGAAGAGATCGCCGCCGCGGTAAATGCCGAAGTGGTCGGTGTGATCGGTCGCACGTTTGTGTTGTATCGTCGCAATCCGAAGGATCCGGTTATCGACCTGCCTCGCGCCTGATGGGAACGACAAAGCGGTGCGGCCTGTTCGGCGGCACATTCGATCCTATCCATTGCGGTCATGTGGCACTTGTGCGCGCGTTGATGCGGGAATTGGCACTCGACGAAGTGGTGTTGATGCCCACGGCGCAGCCGCCGCATAAGCTCAAAAACGGTATGGCTTCGGCGGAACATCGTCTGGCGATGTGCCGTTTGGCGGTGGAAGATATCGACGGCGTGCGCGTCTCGGATTGGGAGTTGCGCCAAGGCGGTGTCAGTTTCACGGTGGACACCCTCACACACCTTACCGCCGAAGTGCCCGATACGCAGTGGTATCTCTTTGTGGGGGCGGATATGTTTTTGTCGGTAGACACGTGGTTCCGATTCCCCGATATTGCGGCAATGGCGGTGTTGTGCGCTGTGCCGCGCGGGGATGTGAGCACCGAAGCGTTGCGCAAAAAAGCGGTCTCGCTCGAAGCGCGCGGTGCGCGGTGCGTCGTGGCCGATATGGCATCGGTGGATGTATCGTCCACCGCTTTGCGGGAGTGCATACGAAACGGAGAAGAGACGGGCGGCTTGTTACCGTCCGCCGTGGAGGCGTATATTATGAATAACCGCTTGTATATTGAGGATAACGGTAGTCCCGCGACCGACGAGCAGATCACCGCTATCTTGCGCCGTCGCTTGAAACCGAAGCGGTTTGAGCATTCGCTGGCAGTGGCCGAAGAAGCGGTGCGACTGGCCGTGCGCTACGGTGTTGACCCTCAAAAAGCGCGTACGGCGGGGTTGTTGCACGATATTATGAAGAATACTCCGCCCGAAGATCAGTTGCAGGTGTTGGATAATTTCGGCGTGCCGATGAGCGATGTGGAACGCGGGGCGGAAAAGTTGTATCATGCGATGAGCGGAGCGGCGTTCGCGGAACACGTGCTCGGCATTACCGATCGCGACGTGTTGAATGCCGTGCGGTACCACACCACCGCACGCGCCTGTATGAGCCCGCTTGAACAGGTGCTGTATCTTGCGGATTTCACCTCAGCCGATCGTGACTACGACGATGTCGACGTGATGCGTCGTTTGGTGGATGTTAGCATGGAAGAGGCGATGGCCTATGCGCTGTCGTATACCATTAAAGATTTGGTGAAAAAGAAAAAGCCGATCCACCCCGATACGGTGGCGGCGTTTAACGACGTAATGATGAAAGGGGACGACAAGCATGGCAACCACGCCTGATAAAAAACCGGCACCGAAAAAGAAGAAAAAGAAATCGTACGGTCGCTTGATCGTGACCGTATTGTTGGTGTTGTTTATCGTTTTCGCCTCTTTGCTGATCTATAAGATCGGTCGGGCGATGTATGATTCCTATATCGGCGGTGACGAAGAAGAGCCGGATACCTCCCACGTGGATCCCGTGATCTACGAGACAACGCCGGTAGCGCAAAGCACCAAGGTGGGGTATTATCTGCTTGGGGTGATGGGGGAAGAAGGCGCCGAAGGCGAGACCGATCTTCTCTCGTTGGTTTGTTTCGACAAAGAGAAAAAGACGGTGCGTATTTTGCAGATGCCGCAGGATACCTATCTCGGTGAGGATGACGCGTTTAAAGTAAAGCGTTTGTCCGAGGTGTTTGCTTCGCCGCAAGACCTTTTGTGGTGTAACGTTTGCCGCGGAAGGGTGTATGCCCCGGCTGTCGGTGATGAACAGACCCACACCGAATGCGGCAATAAACTTACCACCAAAGAGGGGTCTTCCACCGTTAACCTTGTGGAAGTGTTCAACCGTCAATACGGTCTGCCCATCGACGGTTACTTCATCTTCGAGCAAGAGACGTTCCGTAAGTTGGTCGATCTTGTCGGCGGCGTAACGGTCGATCTGGCCTTTGATGTAAAGACCGAAGAGGTGACCTACGAAAAAGGTCTGCGTGCTATTGACGGCGCGGCGGCGCTCAAGTATATCGCTGCTTCGGACGATGGCGTGGCGAAGGATATCGAACGGTTTACCCGCTTCCAACAGGTGTGTACCGCCACGCTGCAACGGCTGTTTGCGATGGAAGACACCAAAATGACGGCGGATGTGTTCCAACCGCTGATGGTGGGCAGTACCCCCATCCGCATCAGTTTCAGCGACGATTACAAATCCATTGTGGAATTGGTACGGGCACTTTCGGCCGTGTCGTTCGAGGAGATGACGGCCTACGTGTTGCCGGGCGAGGCGGCAAGCGAGAGCGGCGAAAACTATTATTCTGTGCATCGTACCGATGTGCTTGCGCTCTTGAATGAGGAATTTAACCCGTACGGTGATCCCATTACCGAGGGGGATTTGAATTTGACCGAACTCGCAAGCGGCAAGGAAAGCGATCTTACCGCCACACCGCTTTCGCAGTGGGTGGTGGAACAGGAAATACCGACAGAACCGACACAATCTACGGAGGAAGAGTAAACTATGGCAGAAACCAAAACCACGGTGCGCGCGTTGGTGCGTGCGCTGGATAAGCATAAGGCGGGACATATCCGTGTGATCGAGGTGGGAGATCTCACTTCGCTTGCCGACGTGTTTGTCATCTGTGAGGGCGGCAGTTCCACACAGGTGCGGGCGCTGGCGGATTACGCCGAAGAAGAATTGAAGGCACAGCAGATCCTTCCGTTGCGTGTGGAAGGATACCGCTCGCAAGGGTGGATCGTGCTGGATTACGGTGATGTGGTGGCGCACGTGTTTCATCACGAGACCCGTACATTTTATGATCTGGAACGCTTGTGGAAAGACGGGCGCGAGATAGATATTACTGAATTTTTGGATAACGAGGGTGACAACAATGCGGTATGATGCAAAAGTAACCGAAGCAAAATGGCAAAAGATCTGGGAGGACAGCCACGTGTTCGAGGCGTCCGACGATCATTCCAAACCGAAATTCTACGGTTTGGTGGAGTTTCCGTATCCGTCGGGTGCCGGTATGCACGTAGGACATATCAAAGCGTATTCCGGTTTGGAAGTGATCGGCCGTAAGCGCCGCAAGCAGGGGTATAACGTGTTGTTCCCCATTGGTTTCGATGCCTATGGCTTACCTACGGAAAACTACGCGATCAAAACGGGTATCCATCCCCGTGAAGTGACCGATAAGAACATCGCACGCTTTACCGAACAGTTGAAACGTGTGGGTTTTGCGTTCGACTGGTCCCGCGTGATCGATACTACCGAAGAGGAATATTACAAGTGGACCCAGTGGATCTTCTTGAAAATGTTTGAAAACGGTCTGGCGTTCCGCGATAAGACGCTGGTGAACTATTGCCCGAGCTGTAAGGTGGTGCTGTCCAACGAGGATTCCCAGGGCGGTAAATGCGATATCTGCCACAGCGACGTGGTGCAGAAGGCTAAAGATGTGTGGTATCTGCGCATTACGCAGTATGCCGACAAACTGCTCGAAGGGCTGGAAGAGGTAGACTATCTGCCGAATGTGAAACTGCAGCAGAAGAACTGGATCGGCAAGTCCACGGGTGCGTTTGTCAACTTCACGCTTAACGGCGCGGAAGAGACACTGCGTATCTATACCACTCGTCCCGACACCCTTTTCGGCGTGACTTTTATGGTTATGGCGCCCGAACATCCGTTGCTCGAAAAGTATCGTGATCGCATTGCAAACATAGACGCGCTCGATGCCTATCGTACCGAGTGCAGTAAGAAGACCGAATTTGAGCGCACGCAACTTGTGAAGGATAAGACGGGCGTACGTATCGAAGGGTTGTCCGCCGTCAACCCCGTGACGGGCAAGGATGTGCCGATCTACATCTCGGACTACGTGATGATGGGTTACGGTACCGGCGCGATCATGGCGGTGCCTGCGCACGACGAGCGTGACTACGATTTTGCGAAGAAGTTCGGCATTGATATTATCCCCGTTATTGAAGGCGGCAACATCGAAGAGGCGGCGTATACGGGCGACGGCAACGTTATTAATTCCGGCTTCCTTAACGGTTGCACCACCAAACAGGAGGCCATTGAAAAGATGCTTGCCCACCTTGCCGCCGAGGGGATCGGCGAAGCCGGTGTGCAGTATAAAATGAAAGACTGGGCGTTCAACCGTCAGCGTTATTGGGGTGAGCCGATCCCAATCGTGCATTGCCCGTGTTGCGGTATGGTTCCCGTGCCGTATGAGGAGTTGCCGCTTCGTCTGCCGCGCGCCGACAGCTTTGCCCCCGGTTCGGACGGCGAAAGCCCGCTTGCGAAGATCGAAGAGTTTGTCAACTGCACGTGTCCGAAGTGTGGCGGCGCCGCCCGCCGCGAGACCGATACCATGCCCCAGTGGGCCGGTTCTTCGTGGTACTTCCTGCGCTATATCGACCCGAAAAACGGGGAAGCGCTGGCCGATAAAAAAGAACTGGAATACTGGATGCCGGTAGACTGGTATAACGGCGGTATGGAACACGTGACCCGTCACATGATCTATTCCCGTTTCTGGCACCACTTCCTGCACGATATCGGTGCGGTGCCGACGGCTGAGCCGTATGCCAAGCGCACGGCACAAGGCCTGATTTTGGGGCCCGACGGCGATAAGATGAGTAAATCGAAGGGCAATGTCGTGGATCCTCTCGAAGTGGTGGAAGCCTACGGCGCAGACGTGCTCCGTGTGTATATCCTGTTTATGGGGGATTACGAGAAAGCGACTCCGTGGTCGGAAAACGGCGTGAAGGGCTGTAAGCGCTTCCTCGACCGTGTCTGGTCGTTGCAGGATACGCTGACCGACAGCGAAGAACTTTCGGAGGATATGACCGCCCCCTTCCATCGCACGCTGAAAAAGGTGACGGAAGATATTGAGGCGATGAAGTTTAATACCGCTATTGCGGCCATGATGACCCTGCTCAACCAGCTCGGCGAAAAGGGCTCGGTCACCCGCGGCGAGTGGAAACTACTCCTCTCGATGCTCAATCCTTTTGCACCGCACATCACTGAAGAGATGTGGCAGACAGCCGGTTTCGAAGGTATGCTCGCGACCGCGGAATGGCCGGCATATGACGAAGCGAAGTGTGCTGAAAGCACCATCGAGATTGCGGTGCAGGTCAATGGCAAACTGCGCAGCCGCTTGACGGTGGCGGCCGACGTTACCGCTGCCGATGCGATCGCCGCGGCGAAAGCGGACGAAAAGACGCTGCCGTTTATCGCGGGTATGCAGTTTGTGAAGGAACTGTATGTGCCCGGTAAACTGGTGAACTTGGTGGTAAAACCGCAATAATGCGGGAAAAACGCAAAAAACCAAAAAAAAATCACAGAATTGACTTGACGAACGGATAAAAACCGTGTATACTAATTAGGCTAATAGCATATTACCCCTGCTTACAGGCGGAGGGAGGGAATACGAATGTCAGAAGTCAAGGTCAAAGAGAACGAAAGCTTGGACAGTGCTCTTCGCAGATGGAAGAAGTCCTGCGCTCGCGCGGGTACGCTCGCTGAAGTCCGCAAGAGAGAGCACTATGAAAAGCCTTCTGTCCGACGCAAGAAGAAGTCGGAGGCTGCACGCAAGAGAAAGTTCAAATAAGCGTATTCATCCGCAAACGGGATAGAAGATTGCTTCTATCCCGTTTGTTCATTATGAACGGCCCCAAGACGGTAGGAGGTGTTTGGCATGGGTTTGTTCCGACCGACGGTGCGTTATCGCCGCATCACAGATATTACAACCGACGATCTGCGCCGTATGGACGTAAGAGGCATCTTGCTGGATGTGGACAATACGCTTACCACCCACTATTGTCCCGATCTGTCCGACGAAGTGGCGGCATGGCTTGCAACGGTGCAGGCGGCGGGGGTCGCGCTCACCGTTGTTTCCAACGCAAAGCGCTATCGGGTGGAGCCGTTTGCGGCCAAGATCGGGCTGTCTTGTGTGTGGTTGGCGGCCAAGCCGTTGCCGTTTGGCTTTTGGCGAGGGCAGCGCCGTTTGGGTGTGAAGCGGCGGCAATGCCTTGCCATCGGCGACCAGACATTCACCGATACGCTCGGTGCAAAGCTCGCGGGTGTGCGGGTGGTGCAACTGGAACCGATAAAACTTGAAGAAGATAAGCCGTTTATGATGTTTAAGCGACGTATCGAGGCGTATATACGGAAAAAGGAGGAAGGGCGATGACGGCACGATTCGGCCCGGCAGGCAACGGCGACGATTTTGCTCTGGCGGGGTTAAAACACACGGCTGAAGCGCCCGCGTGGCTGCGCACATTGGGACTTTCTGCCTATGAATACCAATGCGGGCGCGGTGTACGGCTCAATGAGGATACCGCCGCGGCGATCGCCCTTTCGGCCACACAAAACGATATTGCGGTGTCGGTGCACGCGCCGTATTTTATTTCGTTGGCTTCGGCCGAAGAGGAAAAACGCGACAACAGTTTGCGTTATATTTTAGACAACGCGGCGGCGGTGACGATGCTGGGCGGCGACCGCATTGTGGTACATCCCGGCGGGCTCGGCGGTCGCACTCGGGAGGAAGCGACGGCGTTGGCGGTGCAAACGCTTACGCGCGCTCAACGCGTGTTGGACGAGGCGGGACTTTCGCATGTGCATATTTGTCCCGAAACGATGGGCAAGATCAACCAGTTGGGCGATCTTGATGAAGTGCTCACCTTCTGCGCGATCGACGAGCGGTTTTTGCCTTGTGTAGATTTCGGACATCTGAATTGCCGTGTGCAAGGGGCGTTGGATTCTGCCGATGCCTTGGTGGCCGTGTTGGATACGGTGGCGGATCGGCTGGGTGTCGAGCGCATGCGCCGGATGCACATTCATTTTTCGCGTATCGAATATACGGCGGGCGGTGAAAAACGCCATCTCACGTTTGAGGAAACGGTGTTTGGTCCCGAACCGCAGCATTTGGCAGAAGCACTGGTGCGGCGAGAGGCCGCTCCGGTGGTGATTTGTGAATCGGCGGGCACGCAGGCGCGGGATGCCGCAACGCTGTGCCGCTTGTGGAAAGAGCAAAAAGGAGTGAAATGACAATGGTTTGGGAATGGCAACGTTTGGCGGAACACTTCGGAGAAGGGGAAGCGGCGCTCATAACCGCAACACCCGATCAACGCCTGTTTACGCATTTTCCCGTGGATGATGCGCATGTCTTGATCGCGGGTGACGGTGCGGCGTTGGTGACCGATTCGCGGTTTATCGAAGCCGCCGAGCGGGTGGTACGTTCGATGGAAATTCTGTGTCCGAAGAATTTCCATGATGAAGTGACGGCTTGGCTTGCACACCATGGGATCACCCGCTTACACGTACAGGCAGGGCACATGAGTCTTTCTTCGTTTGCTCGGTGGCAGAGCCTGTTGCCGCAAATGGAGTTGGTGAGTGACGGGGCACTGGACAGTTGGCTCGCGGCCTTGCGCACGGTAAAGACTCCCGAACAGATCGAAGCGATCCGTCGCGCACAGGCGCTCACCGACGAAGGCTTTGCTTATATCCTTGAGCGTATCGAGGCGGGACGTACCGAGCGGGAAGTGGCGCTGGACTTGGAGTTTGCCATGCGCCGCGCCGGTGCCGACGGCATGGCGTTCGATTGCATCGTGGTGGCGGGCGAAAACGGTTCGCTTCCGCACGGTGTACCGGGCGATCGTGTGATCCGTCGCGGTGATCTTATCACGATGGATTTCGGTGCCCTTCTCGACGGTTGGCATTCGGATATGACCCGCACGGTGGCGGTCGGCGAAGTGGAGGACTGGCAACGTGATATTTACGAAACCGTATTGAAAGCGCAAGAGACCTGCCTGTGGGGACTGAAAGCGGGCGTGACTTGTGCGGCGGGCGACGCCTTGGCGCGCGACGTGATCGACGCGGCGGGATACGGTGCGTATTTCGGCCACGGAACGGGTCACGGTGTGGGATTGCAGATCCACGAAGCGCCGTCGCTCTCGCCGCGCGGCGGCGAGAGGCCGCTTGCTGTGGGCGAGGTCGTGACGGTGGAACCGGGGATCTATTTGCCGGGTAAAGGCGGCGTTCGTATCGAAGATATGGCGGTTATTACCGCAGACGGTATCGAAAATTTGACCAAATCCCCGAAAAACTTGATAATTTTATAATTTTCAGCGGGAAATTACCACTTTTTACTTGCAATATCCGTTCGAATCGGTTACAATAAGATGTACGAATGTAATTAAACATACGGAGGTATAATAGTATGATTTCTGCAGGTGATTTTCGTAACGGCGTTACCTTTGAAATGGATGGTAACGTGTATCAGATCATTGAGTTCCAGCATGTGAAACCCGGCAAGGGCGCGGCATTTGTGCGCACGAAGGTGCGTAACGTCATCGCAGGTTCGGTGGTTGAAAAGACGTTCAGCCCCACCGACAAGTTCCCCACCGCTTACGTGGAGCGTAAGGAGATGGAGTATTCCTACACCGATGGCGATCTCTACTACTTCATGGATCCCGAATCCTTCGAACTCGTGCCGATCGGTGCCGATGTGCTGTCCGACAGCTTCAAGTTTGTGAAGGAAAACATGGTGTGCCGCGTGATGTCCTATAAGGGCAAGGTGTTCGGTGTGGAAGCGCCGAACTTCGTGGAATTGCAGGTCACTCAGACCGATCCCGGTTTCAAGGGCGATACCGCTACCAACGCGACCAAACCCGCCACGCTCGAGACCGGCGCGGAGATCCGCGTGCCGCTCTTCATCGACGAGGGCGAAATGATCCGTGTGGACACCCGTACAGGCGAATACATGGAGCGCGCATAAGGTTGAACAGAACAACGATCACCACAACAAAGGAGGAACGGTTATGGCTACGATTACGGAAAAGGTTGCGTATTTGAAAGGCTTGGTCGAGGGCATGGATATCGATCAGACCACCAAAGAGGGCAAAGTGCTCACGGCGGTGATGGATGTGCTGAACGATCTGGCCACCACGCTGGAAGATCTGGAGGATTACACCGCTGAACTCACCGAACAGGTCGATGCGATCGATGAAGATCTGGATCTGTTGGAATCGGATTATTATGAAGATTGGGAAGAGGACGACGATTACTGCGACGGTTGCTGTGAAGACTGCGACGAAGATTGCGGTGACGAATTCTACGACGTGACCTGCCCCAGCTGTGACACCACCTTCTGTGTGGATGAAGAAACCTTGCTGGAAGGCGGCATCGAATGCCCCAACTGCGGCGAAAATCTCGAATTCGAAATCGAAGAAGACGAAGAAGTCGAAGAATAAACAAACCCCAAAAGCCGCCCTTGTGCTTCGGCACAAGGGCGG
>JAZNTV010000049.1:0-62773 GCA_045591985.1 Acutalibacteraceae bacterium | reverse complement strand
CCGCTTGGCCTCCGACTTGGTGCTTGAGTGGTTGAAGAACGAAATCGGCGGCCTTGAAAACATGAAGGCCATCAACGAGAAGAAGGCGGGTATCCTCTACGACTTCCTCGACAACAGCAAGATGTTCCGCGGCACGGTTGTGGCGGAAGATCGTTCGTTGATGAACATTCCGTTTGTGACCGGTAACGACGAGCTGGATGCGCTGTTTGTGAAGGAAGCGGCGGCTGCGGGCTTTGTCAACCTGAAGGGTCACCGTTCGGTAGGCGGCATGCGTGCCTCCATCTACAATGCGATGCCGATCGAAGGCGTTGAGAAGTTGGTTGCCTTTATGAAGGCGTTTGAAGAGGCTCATTCCTAAGGAGGAAGCGAATCATGAAAATTTGTACTTTAAACAAGATCGCGGCTTGCGGTACCGATCGTCTTGGCGCGAACTACACTTTGACCGAAGATATGGCGGGTGCGACCGGCGTTATGGTGCGCTCTGCCGCGATGCACGATATGGAACTGCCTGCCGATCTGTTGGCGATCGCGCGCGCGGGTGCCGGTGTGAACAACATTCCTGTGGACAAATGCAGCGAAGCGGGCATTGTGGTGTTTAACACCCCCGGTGCAAATGCGAACGCGGTGAAAGAACTGGTGCTTGCCGGTCTGTTCCTCTCCTGCCGTAAGGTGCTCGACGGTATCGCTTGGGCGAAGACGTTGAAGGGCGAAGGGGCGGCTGTGCCGAAGTTGGTCGAAAAAGGCAAGGGTGCCTTTGTCGGTCCCGAACTCGCGGGCAAGAAACTCGGCGTGATCGGCCTCGGTGCTATCGGTATTTTGGTTGCGAACGCGGCGCAGGCGTTGGGCATGGAAGTGTATGGCTTCGACCCGTTTATGTCGGTCGATGCGGCATGGAAGTTGTCCCGCTCGGTCAAGCATGCGGCAAGCCGTGAGGAGATCTATCAGAATTGCGATTTTATCACCGTACACGTGCCGCTCAACGACGACACCCGCGGTATGCTGAATAAGGATACCTTTGCACAGATGCCCGACGGCGTGCGCATTATGAACTTTTCTCGTGCCGAACTCGTCAACATTGACGATATGAAGGCGGCGCTCGAGAGCGGCAAGGTTGCCCGCTATGTGGTGGACTTCCCGACGGAAGATGCGCTCGATGTGGAAGGCATCATCGCGATCCCGCATCTCGGCGCTTCCACCCCCGAAAGCGAAGATAATTGCGCGATGATGGCGGCGGACGAACTGAAGGCGTATCTGGAAGACGGTAACATCATCAATTCCGTAAACTATCCCACCGTGAACGTGCCGCGCAGCACGGCACACCGCCTGTGTGTGCTCCACCGCAATGTGCCGAGCATTTTGACGCAGGTGTCGGCGGAGGTGTCGGCGGAAGGCATCAACATCGATTCGATGGCCAACCGTTCGCGCAAGGATTTTGCGTACACGATCCTCGACATCCCGAACTGCCCCTCGGCAGACGCGATCGCCAAGATCGAAGCGATCGACGGCGTCATCCGCGTGCGCACTATCTGATCGTTTAAAAACACAGGGTGTTATCACGGGGTCCCCCGCGATAACACCTTGTTTTTTAGTGTAGGATTTGTTTAAACGACTTGTCCCCTTGACTTCTGATGGCGGTGGTGTTACAATGGGGCAAGTGTCACGAAAGGAGGCGACGTCGTTTGAAACTTTCACGATATGTCGGCAATAAAGCATTTTATCGCAATACATTGACCATTGCGGTGCCGATCATGTTGCAAAACGGTATCACCAACTTTGTGAATATGCTTGACAACCTGATGGTCGGGCGTGTCGGTACGCTGGAAATGACGGGTGTTGCCGTAGCAAACCAGCTGTTTTTCGTGTTTATGTTGTGTATGTTCGGCGCTGTTTCCGGTGCGGGCATTTTTGGCGCTCAGTTTTACGGCAAAGGAGACCACGAAGGACTTCGCCATAGTTTTCGTTTTAAGTTGGTGCTGTGCACCGTGTTGATGATAGCCAGTGCGGCGGTGTTTTGGTTTGGCGGCGAATGGCTGATCAGCCAATTCTTACAAGGCGAAGGTGCCGCCGAAGATGCCGTGGCGTCGCTCGGTTACGCGCAAACTTATTTGCGTATCGTCATGATCAGCATGTTGCCCAACGCATTGATTCAAATTTATGCCAGTACGTTGCGTGAAACAGGCGAGACCATGTTGCCGATGAAGGCGGGCGTGATCTCGGTCGTGGTGAACTTGGTGCTGAATACCGTGTTGATTTTCGGTATACCCTCCTGGGGTTTCGCCGGCCTCGGTGTGGCGGGCGCCGCCATTGCTACGGTGGTGGCACGTTTTGTGGAAATGCTTATCGTAATGGTATGGACACATACCCATAAACACAAAAACGCGTTCATTGTGGGTGCCTACCGCTCACTTTATATTCCGCTTCGTTTGGTTCGCAGCATGATGGTGAAGGGCGCGCCTTTGCTGTTGAATGAGGCGCTCTGGTCGCTCGGTGTCACCATGCTCAACCGTTGCTATTCGGTGCGTAGCTTGGATGTGGTGGCGGCCACCAACATCTCCCAGACGTTTTGGAACGTGTTTTCGGTCACGTTTATGTCTATCGGCACTTCCATCGGTATTATTGTGGGGCAACTGCTCGGTGCACAGAAGTTCCGCGAGGTGCGGGATACCACTCGCAAACTGATCGCCTTTTCGTTGACCGTCAGTGTTGTGATGGCGGGATTGTACATTGCGTGTTCCCGTTTCATTCCGTTGCTCTATAACACGACCGATACGGTGCGTTCGTTGGCGCGTGGTGTCATCATTATCAGCGCGTTGTATATGCCGTTGGATGCGTTTGTTCACGCGACCTATTTCTCCCTGCGGTCGGGCGGTAAAACGGGGATCACCTTTATCTTCGATTGCGGCTTTGTGTGGCTTTGCCAGGTGCCGCTCGCGTTTGTGCTTTCGCAATATACGACCATGCCGTTTCTCTTGTTGTACGCTTGCTGTCAGGCGGCGGCAATCATAAAGTGCGTACTCGGATATATTTTCTTAAAACAGGGAAAGTGGATACGTTGTGTGGTCAGCGACGAATAAAATAAAAAACTCGGTTTTCCGTGTGACGGGAAGCCGAGTTTTTGCATATATTATCGTAGCGTATGCAGTATTGGCATCACACCGCCCGGTACGATGTCCACCGTGGCGTACTGTTTGTTATAGCCGAGCGAGCCGGGATTTACGAGATACATCCCCTCTTTATACAACGATAACGGCTGATGGGTATGGCCGAACAGCACAATATCGGCTTGCCGTTCGCGGGCGGCGTAGTCAATGCGGGAGATACCGAATTTGACCGACCACAGATGCCCGTGGGTAAAAAAGAGGCGGCGACCGCCCACCGTCTCTTCACGGTTGCCGAGCAGACCGCAAAAGTCGGGGTCACAATTGCCGCGCACCATGAAAAAGGTGCGGTCGGGATTTGCTTCGGCCACTTGTTCACATTCGCGTGCACCGTCGCCCAAGTGGAAGACAAGATTGGCTTGGGGCTGTTCCCATAAGGCACTTTGCAAAGCATAGCCGTCGCCGTGTGTATCCGAAACCACCAAAATACGCATAAAATCGCCTCCTGAAACATAGTATATCACAGTCTATATTTTTTGAAAAGAGGGTTTTTATGGCCGATAACAAATTGAACCAAGAGCAGTTGTATGCGTTACTTCAATATGCCGCACGCAAACTCGGTACCACGCCCGCGGGAATGGCGGAGGCGTTGGCCGGTGGCGGAGTGGAGAACCTGGCGGCACAATTGTCGCCCGAAAATGCCGCCAAACTGCGGTCGATGATGGGGGATAAAGCGCGTGCACAGCAATTGCTCGAGTCGCCGCAGGCACAAGCATTGATACAAAAACTGTTACAGAAATAAGCGATGGGGTGACGGTGTGGAGAAAGAACTGAACGACCTGTTCGGTCAATTGATGAGCGATCCTGCCACAATGGAAAAAATGGGAAGTGTGCTCGCGTCGCTTACTGCCGCACCGCCCCCAGCCCAAGAGGAGACCGGAGGCGGCACGGCACTGACACAACTTTTGCCGATGCTGCAAGGAATGACGGGCGGCGACGATCACGAAGTCGCCCTGCTTCGTGCTTTGCGTCCGTATTTACACAACGGGCGGGAAAAGCGGGTGGATGAAGCCATCGAGGTGTTACGTCTGGCTAAATTGTTGCCGTTGATAACGGGAAAACGGGGGGATAGTTCGTATGGTCAGTGATAGCATGCTGATGCAGCAGGAGATACGACAAAAGCAACGTGAGGCAGAAGAGCGTGTGCGCCGTATGCGGGAGGAAAACCGTCGGTTGGCCCAGCAGATGGGGGAGGCACCGGTTTCGGTTTGCGCGTCGCCGCCCCTGCGCGAGAGCGGTCGGTGGTTGCCGTTGGTGTTGGCGCTCGTCATCCTCAAAGAAGGCGGACCGATGCCGTTGGTGTTGGCGCTCGTATATTTGTCGTTATAAAGGAGACCGCAACGGTCTCCTTTTTGTTATTTTCTTGACATTGACGATGGGTTTATGGTAGTATAAAATGGAATATGAGGTGATTGTATGGCAGGGATATTGACGTTGGTGGGCACGCCCATCGGCAATCTTTCCGACTTTTCGCCGCGGGCGGTGGAGGCGCTTGAAACGTGTGATTTCATCGCGGCGGAAGATACCCGCGTGACCATGAAATTGCTCACGCATTTCGGTATTAAAAAACCGCTTTTCAGTTATCACGAACACAACAAGCGAGCCAGCGGCGAGGCACTGTGTGATCGTTTGGAAGCGGGCGAAAACGGCGTGCTTGTGTCGGATGCGGGAATGCCCGCCATCTCCGATCCGGGCGAAGATCTGGTGGCGTTGTGCTATGAACGCGGCATCACGGTGACCGCTGTTCCGGGCCCCACGGCGGTGGCAACGGCACTGGCGTTATCGGGACTTCCGGTGGGTCGCTTTACCTTTGAAGGCTTTTTGTCCACTGCCAACCGCAGTCGTCGCGAGCATTTGGAAAGCATTAAAACTGAACGACGTACCATGGTGTTTTACGAAGCACCTCACAAGTTGATCTATACGTTGGAAGATCTTTTGGACGCCCTTGGAGATCGTCGCTTAACATTGGCGCGCGAGTTGACCAAACTGCACGAGGAAGTGCGTCGTACTACCCTTTCGGAAGCGGTGGCATGGTACCGGGAGACGCCGCCGCGCGGTGAATTTGTGTTGGTGGTGGAGGGAGCCCCTGCCGTGTCGGACGAAGAGGTTTCTGCCGAAGAAGCGGTGGCACTGGCCCGTCGTTACGTGGCGGAAGGACTGTCGGCTTCGGAAGCGGCAAAGCGTGCTGCGGCCGAAAGCGGGCGCCGCAAGGGCGAGATTTATAAACGATTGACAACGGAGGAATAAACGATGGCATTTTTGGAAGCGATCGGCGGCGTTAAAACATTGATCCTGGCGGCGTTTGCTGTGGCAATCGCATGGTATCTTCATTATCTGTCGAAAAAAGAAAAGCGGGAGGGACTTTCCCCCCGTCTTACAGCCGAATCGCTGGCGGCAACGCCCGATGCCGAATTGGTCAATGCGGTGATCCGCGATCTGCTCGATTCGTGTGAAAGGGCGCGGCAAAACGGGCGTACGCCGTGGTCGGCTCCCGATATGTACCGTATGGTGGCCGAGTGGTCCAATCCGCAGGTGAACGTATATGCCGTGTGGGTAGCGGTAAAAGAAAGCGAAAACGGCGGTATTGCCGGCATGAAAGCGTCGCCGTCGGGTGCGTTTGCGGATCTGGCGGCGGACGGATTTGCGCAGATCGGCGCGACGGCGTGTGAAGCGGCGTTCCGTGCCGAAGAGGAAGAAGCGTTTGCGGCCGCTGTGGCCGCGGAAACGCCGCTTGCATTGTGTATCGCATACATTCGCGACAATGCCGATGCGTTTGTAGGGGAATAAGTATGGAGACGATCAAGATCACAAACGATCGCACCGCGGCTGTGCGGTTCCACGGTCGTACCGCTACAGTGGACAATGGGGTGTATATACCGTGGTCGGCCGGCGGATTTACTGTGCGTTTTCGCGGAACGACATTGCAAGCGATGTTGTCGGCGAGCGGTACGGAGACGGAAAACAGCCGTCCGTACCTTTGTGTGTCGGTCGACGGTGTGAAGTACAAGCGGTTCGGTCTATATGCGCCGCAAAGCGAGGTCTTGCTTTGCGACAGCCTTGACGATGGTGAGCATACCGTAACGTTGCTGAAAAGCAGTGAGGCGCTACTTTCCCACGTGGTACTCCGCTCGCTCACGACCGACGGGGCGTTTTTGGCTCCGCCGCCGTGTAGCACGACACGACGCATACAATTTATCGGGGATTCCATCACTACGGGATATGGCGTATTGGCGGGGGCGGAACAAACCGTGTTTACCACTGCCGAGCAGGATGCCCTCGCAGGCTATGCTATGCAGATAGCGGATGCGCTGGATGCCGAAGCGCATGTGTTTGCGATTTCCGGCTACGCTGTTCATCGTTCACCCTTCGGACAACCCATTCCGCCGCTCTATCGCTTTGTTGATGGAGCCGGTGCGTGTGAATTGCCGTGGGATTTCGATCGTTTTCAGCCGGATATTACGGTGATCAATCTCGGAACAAACGATCATGCCTGGTTTTGTAACGAATGTGCGGCACACCTTTCGGAAGAGGAACGCCATCGTCAAATCGAAGAGGCGTACTATGTTTTCTTAAAAGAGTTGCGAACGATCCACCCGTACAGCCGCTTTTTGTGTGTGATCGGGATGATGCATGCTTTTGTGATCGACGATGTACAGCGTGCGGCCTCCCGTGCGGCCGCCGAAGGAATGGATGTACAGTTTCAACAATTGCCGTTGGCAGAGGAATGGCGTGTGGGGCATCCCGCACCTTCTACCCATAAAACGGCAGCCGATATCCTCACACCGCGGATCGCCGCATGGATGGGATGGAACTAATTGTCTTGCAACGGCCTTGGAAATGTGATATACTGACGATATGTTTTGAAAATGGTTAAGGAGGATGCTCTTATGGATAAATTGCTGAAGTTGCTCGATACCAATGCGCGGCTTACGACCGCACAAATGGCGGCGATGCTGAACACGACGGCGGAAGATGTCGAGAAGAAAATGGCGAAACTCGAACAGGACGGTGTGATACGTGCCTACAAAGCGCTCATCGACTGGGAACGTACCGACCGCGAATGTGTCACGGCGGTGATCGAACTGCGGGTGACTCCGAAGCGCGACTACGGGTTTGAAGGTATTGCTGAAACGGTGATGCGGTTTGACGAGGTGGAAAGCGTGTATTTGATGTCGGGCGGGTATGACCTGCTTGTGACGGTGACCGGCCGTACCTTCAAAGAAGTATCGATGTTCGTGGCCAAGCGTCTGTCGACGCTGGAGTCGGTCATTTCCACCGCTACCCATTTTGTGTTGCGTCGTTATAAGGAAAGCGGCGTCATGTTCCTTGGTGAACAGAAGGATGAGAGAGGGGCTTTTTGACCCATGGATTACAGTAAGGTTTTAAACACGACGCTGGCCGGTTTGCCGCCGTCGGGAATCCGTCGATTCTTCGATATTGCGAACGAAGTGAAGGCGGACGATATGATCTCCCTTTCCATCGGTGAGCCGGATTTTGCCACTCCGTGGCACATCCGCGAAAAAGGTATCGCATCGCTGGAACAGGGGAAAACGTGGTATAGCGCCAATGCGGGTCTGTTGGAACTGCGCGAAGCCATTGCACGCCGCATTGCACGCCACACGGCGGTGGCGTTCGATCCCCGCAGTGAGATCGTGGTGACGGTGGGCGGCAGTGAGGCGCTGGATATCGGTATTCGTGCGTTGGTGAATACGGGGGATGAGGTGTTGGTGCCGTCTCCGAGTTTTGTATGCTATGCGCCGCTGGTGGCGATGGCGGGCGGTGTGCCCGTGTCTATTGTGACGAAAGCGGAAAACGGCTTCCGTCTGACGGCAGAGGAGTTGCGCGAGGCGATTACACCGCGTACAAAATTGCTGATCTTGCCCTTCCCGAACAATCCGACAGGGGCGGTGATGCGTCGTGAGCACTTGGAGGCGCTTGCCGATGTGTTGCGAGATACCGACATTATGGTGATCTCGGATGAGATTTACGGCGCGCTGACCTATGGCGACGCGCCGCATGTGAGCGCGGTGCAGATCGACGGCCTTCGTGAACGGACACTGTTGGTGGACGGCTTTTCCAAGGCCTATGCCATGACGGGTTGGCGACTCGGGTATATCTGCGGTCCCGCTCCCGTGATGAAACAAGTGGTAAAACTCCACCAATATGCCATCATGTGTGCTCCGACTACGGCGCAGCATGCGGCGGTGGAAGCGATGGAAAACGGCGACGAAGACATTGCCTATATGCGCGGTGAATACGATGCGCGCCGTCGTTTGATCTTGCAGGAACTGAACGATATGGGGTTGACTTGTTTTGAACCCGAAGGAGCGTTTTACGTCTTCCCCTCGATCGGGATCTCGGGCCTTACGTCGGAAGAGTTCTGCGAGCAACTGTTGCATCGGCATCATGTGGCGATTGTGCCCGGTACTGCGTTCGGCGAAGGCGGCGAAGGGTTTGCGCGTATCTCGTATTGCTATTCGGTGAACCACATCATGGAAGCGATGAAACGCATTCGTCGCTTCTTGCAGGAACTGAAAGAGGAAGCGAAATGACGGTGCGCGTATCAGCCCCTGCCAAACTGAACCTGACACTGGATGTGTTGGGACTCCGGGCAGACGGCTATCATGAAATGAAAAGTGTGATGCAGGCGGTGGATCTGTGCGATACGGTGGAACTCACCGAAACAGCGGGCGGGATCACCCTTGCCATCACGGGCAGTGACTTGATACCGGACGAACGTAACACGGCTTACAAAGCCGCCGCGGTATTCCTGCGGCATATTCATCGCGAAGCGTTCGGCGTGCATATCGACCTGCACAAGCACATCCCGATGCAAGCGGGTATGGCGGGCGGTTCGGCCGATGCCGCTGCCGTATTGGTGGGGATGAACGTGCTGACCGGTGCGGGGTTGTCGACCGCAACGCTTTGTGAACTCGGTGCCGCCGTGGGGGCGGACGTACCCTTCTGTGTGACGGGCGGTGCCGCGGTGGCAAGCGGGATCGGAACAACGCTTTGTGCGGTCACACCGCTTTCGGTCGGATGGATCGTAGCGGCCAAGCCCGCTGTGAGTGTATCCACCGCCGAGGCTTATCGCGCCATTGACCGTGCGGAGGGGTTGCCCACCCCGGATCACGACGGTATGTGTGTTGCCATGGCGGCAGGGGATCTGCCCCGTGTGGGGGCGCTTCTCTGCAATGTGTTCGAAGAGGCGTTGGCGTTGCCTGCGGTGTCGGAATTGCTCCGTGCTATGCGCGCGTTTTCACCGCTCGGTTGCCGTATGACGGGAAGCGGGTCGGTGGCGTTTGCCTTGTTTGAAAGTGAGGCAGAGGCCGTACACTGTGCGACATCGCTGGGCGAAAAGTATAACGAAGTCTATGTTTGCCGTCCGATTGCGGGCGGTGCGGAGGTGCAGAGATGATCTATCGTAAATTCGGCAATACGGGTGAAACGATTTCGGCCATCGGCTTCGGCTGTATGCGTCTGCCCGAAATTGAGAAAGACGGCGTATGGTCGGTAGACCAAGAGAAAGTGAACGAGATGTTCCGCTACGCCTATGAGCACGGTATCAACTATTTTGATACGGCACCGTATTATTGCCATCACAACAGCGAGGCGGCGGTGGGTGAAGGGGTCAGACCCTTCCGCGACAAGGTGTTGCTGTCTACCAAACTCCCGACGGGCGATGTGAAGACGGCGGCGGATACATGGACGTTTCTGGAACAGAGTTTGTCCCGCTTGCAGACCGATCATATCGATTTTTATCATGTGTGGGCGACCAATTGGCAGGAGTTTTCCGGCCATGTGGTGAAGGACGGCATCTTAGCGGAACTGAAAAAGGCGAAGGAACAGGGGAAGATCCGTCATATCTGCTTCTCCTTCCACGATAAGCACGAAAACATCCGCCGTATCATTGAACTGGCGGAATCCGAAGGCGTGCCGATGGAGACGATGCTGGTGCAGTATAATATGCTCGACCGCGGTGTGGAGGATATGCTGAAGTTTGCAAACGGCGAAAAGGGGCTCGGTACGGTGGCGATGGGCCCCGTGGGCGGCGGCCGTTTGGCGGCGCGTACCAAGTTTACCGACGCACTGGCGGGCGACACGGGGTTGACATCTTATGAACTGGCCTTCCGTTTCGTGCTTGGTAACCCGTATATGTGCTGTGCGCTGTCGGGTATGCAGAACATAGATATGGTGAAACAGAACTGCGCGATTGCCGAAAGTGAGCGCCCGCTCTCGGAAGAGGAGTGGCGTATGCTTGGCGAGTCGGTGGAGAAATTGCGCCGTTTCAGCGAACTGTATTGTACGGGTTGCGGGTACTGTCAGCCTTGCCCCGTAGGCATCAACATCCCCTATATCTTCGATCAATATACCCACTATAATGTATACGGGCTGCCGGAGAATGCTAAAAACGGCTATAAACACTATATCGAAAAGGATAACGGTAAGACCTTTGCGGATTGTGTGGGGTGCGGTAAGTGTGAAGCGGCCTGCCCACAGAAACTGCCGATTCGCGAAAAACTCGAAACGGTGGACAAAGCCCTGCGCGCATTGTGGGAAGAGTGATTAAATCATTGAAAAACCGTCCAAACTGAGAGTATCTCAGAAAGGACGGTTTTTATTATGCGTATATTGGTAAAGGCGGTGGCGGCGGGAACGGTTGCGGCAATGGTGTTGTCGTTTTGCCGGTTTAACGCGCTGTGCGGCGACATTCGGCAAGGGGTGGTGCGGTTACACGTGTTGGCACACGACGATTCCGAGGAAGAGCAGACCTTGAAACTGGCGGTGCGCGATGCAGTGCTTTTGGCCGCCGACGGATTACTCGACGGTGTAGAGGATACGGCGACGGCGTTGGATGCTGTTACGGCGGCATTGCCGCGGTTGGAAGAGGCGGCTAACGCGTGTTTGAAAGAACAGGGGAGTCCCCATACCGCTGCCGTGACGTTGCAACCGACCTATTTCACCACCCGCACCTATGAGACGGGCACACTTCCCGCCGGTTGGTATAACGCCCTACGGGTGGTCATAGGAGACGGTGCGGGGCGTAATTGGTGGTGCGTGGTGTTTCCGCCGCTGTGTTTATCCTCGGCCATGAACCCCACTCGCCTGGACGATGTGCTGGATGAGGAGGCGTGTGAGGTGGTGGAAAACGCTCCGCGTTACGAAGTGCGGTTTAAGGTAGTGGAATGGGTGTCGGGGTGGTTTGGAGACGGATGGCTGTAACGATGCACGGAAGTGTGGTAGACATACAACACAACGGGCACGGCAAATTGCCGTGCCCGTTGTGTTGTTGCGTATTATCATCCGTTGATGGCGTCGAGACACACACCGCCCACGGGACGGATGCGCAGTACGTGGCAACATCCGACACCGAATACCGTCTCCATGGCGTTGCGAAATGCAGGGAGGGAGGTTTTGGGAAGAAGCGCTTGTATCGTGCCGGCAAAACCACCGCCGTGTACACGTACGGCGCCGCTGTTTTTGAGCACTTGCTCGCCGATGCAGATGCCAAGGGAAAGACCTTGACAGTCTACGGCTTTGTTGGAGTACAGATTTTGCAGAAAACGGAAGGAGGAATCGCCCGAAGCGCGCATCATTCGCTCGTAACCGGCAATATCGCCGGTTTCCAACGCGGTCGCCATCGCGTCTGCGCGGTTATCCTCGGCGAAAAAGTGGAAGGCACGAAGCAAGGCGCGGTCGCCGCACATTTCCCGTAAGGCGGAAGACCTTTCCAGAACGGCTTCATATGTAGTCTCTCGTAAAAAATCTACCCCCATCGCTTTCGAGACGGATTTCATCTCGGCTGTAACGGCGGCGTAGTCATCGGTGAGGTCGGCATGGTTGCCGCCGGTGTTGACAACGCAGAGTACGCGCTCATATTTATCAAAATCGATATCGATCTGACGGATAAGGGGGTGAGACGGGTCGGCAAAATCCATAGCGACCGCACCGCCGACGGCCGAGGTCATTTGGTCGAGCACGCCGCAAGGCTTGCCGAAATACACGTTTTCGGCATACTGTGCCGCAAGGGCCAACTCAACGGGGGTGAAGCGGTTCTCGTTATATAGCACATTCAAGATGGTACCGATGAGCACTTCATAGGCTGCCGAGGAGGAAAGGCCGGAACCTTCGGGCACTTCGGAGGTGATATAGGCATCAAATCCGCCGAGTGTACCGCCGTATTCTTTTAACCGCGCAGCGGTACCGCGTATCAATGCGGCCGAGGTGCCCTTTTCTTCTTCGCGAGCGGCAAGATTACCGATGTCGAGCGTGAGCGGTGCGTACCCTTCCGAGTGTACATGTACGATATTGTCGGCACGCGGGGCAACCACAGCAATGGTATCCAATTGCACGCCGGCGGCCAGCACACGACCGTGGTTGTGGTCGGTATGGTTGCCCGAAAGTTCGGTGCGTCCCGAAGCGGAACACAGACGTATGGTTTCGCTTTCCCCAAACAGGCGGGTGAATTCTTCGACTGCCGTCAGCCAACGTTTACGGGCACTTTCCGATGCGTCGGTTCCGTAGAGGGTGATAAGGGCGGTATCGTATCCGCCGTTTTTCAGCAAAGTGTATGTGCTCATTGGTATCAACCTTTCCAATTTCTGAGAATCTCGGTATAGCGGGCATAGGCGCGATCCACCGCCATGTCCCACGAAAGATAGAGCGAATGACCGGCTTCCTGCCCAACGGCGGTAAGATGCTCGCGGCTTTGGCAGGCATTCAAAAGCACTTCGGCACACGAGACGGCGTTTTCTTCGGCCAGGAAACCCGATACATCGTGTACGACGCCTTCGGCGGGGCAGGAATCCCGTACCAACAGGGCGGGGCATTCACACGCCGCCGCCTCTTTGACTACGATACCGGAGGTGTCGTAGGTGGAGGGGAAGAGGAACATATCCGCAAGGCTGTAAAATACGCGCAGATACTCACGGTCGTAAATAGGTCCTGTGAAAATGACCTCGTCGTTCAATTGCAGGCTGTCGGCATATTTTTGGATATCTTCGGCATCCAGACCGCTGCCGACCATAAAGCAGCGAAAGGGTAATCCCTTATCTTTGGCAATTTTCAACGCATCCAGGATCAAACGAGTGCCTTTATACCACATCATGCGACCGACAAAGAGGAAAACAAACGCCTCTTCGGGCAGGTTATAGGCTTCGCGCAATTGGGCAACTTTGTTTGTATCTGCTTGACCGAAGGCAAAATCCGTACCGTTTTCCATTACGTGGAATTCTCCTTCGTAGCCGATGGCGCGCAGCGATTCACCGCATTTCTCGGTTACCGTCCACACCTCGTCCGCCGCCTTCACGTTGTTCAGCAAAAACTCCATGGCGACCTTGCGGAACATGGTGTTGTTGACGCGTTTTTCAATATCGATTTCGAACTTTGTGTGGTAGGTCAGCACCACGGGAACACACGGGCGGTGGTTCAGGTTGCTGACCAACACGGAAGAGGCAAACGGTGCGTGCACGTGCATCAGATCGAATTTTTTGCGACGCAGATGCAACAGCGCTTCGGGGCTGAAGACGTTGCCCGCGCGGTAACCGATACGGTTATCCAGCGGAATGGATTGATAGCGATATACTTCGAACGGATAGTCGTCCTTTACGTTTTTATAGGCAGGAGTGACTACCGTGACATCACAATGGTTTTTGTGCAGACAGGCGGCGTAGTTTTTTACGGCCTGTGCCACGCCGTCGATGGTGGGGGGGAAAGAATCGTTGAACTGCCCCACGTGGATACGTGCCATAGAAGTGCCTCCTTTTGCGAAAATTACCATGTTCAGTATAGCGGATTTATCCGCTGCTTGCAAGAGGGAAGCGACAAATTTATTGCTATTTGAAATTTTTTGCAAAAAACGCGAAATAGTGTTTGAATCTTACGCACATATATAGTATAATAGAATGGAGTATAGGAAGAGGGGACGTGATTCCATGGCAAAGAAGTTTTCGGTACCGCTTTCACAGATTATTCGGGAAATGTCGCTCGAAACGGTGTATATGCCCCGTGATCCCGAGACGATTCCCGTGAGCAGTGCGGATGTGAACCGCCCGGGGTTGGCATTCGGCGGATATCTGGATTACTTTGACAGCGAACGTATACAGATCGTGGGTAAAAGTGAGTGTGGGTATTTGAACGATCTGCCCGCCGATGTGCGTGCGGAACGGTTAATGACCTTTGCCGCTTGCCGCCCGCCTGCTGTGGTCATTTCGCGGGATATCCCTCCGCTTAAAGAGCTGGAGGCGGCGTGTATACAACACGAAGTACCGCTGCTTCGCTCGAAGGATCTTACCACCAGTTTTATGGCGGCGTTGATTGCATACCTTTCGGTGGAACTGGCACCGCGTATTACCCGACACGGCGTATTGGTGGAAGTCTACGGCGAAGGTATTTTGCTGACGGGCGACAGCGGTGTCGGTAAGAGTGAAACGGCGATCGAACTGGTAAAGCGTGGTCACCGTTTGATCGCAGACGACGCTGTGGAGATCCGCCGCGTGTCATCGAAAACGTTGGTGGGGTCGGCACCCGACAACATCCGTCACTTTATCGAGTTGCGCGGTGTCGGCATTGTGAATGCCCGCCGTATCTTCGGTATGGGTGCGGTTAAGATGACCGAAAAGATCGACATGGTTATTTCCATGGAACAGTGGGACAGCGAAAAAGTGTATGATCGTATGGGCCTTAATAACGAATTCACCGAGATCCTCGGTATACATGTGCCCTCCTATACCATTCCTGTCAAACCCGGTCGAAATCTGGCGATCATCATTGAAGTGGCGGCGATGAACAACCGCCAAAAGAAAATGGGCTACAATGCGGCGCAGGAACTGATGTTCAACCTCGGTATGGTGGACGATGCGGCGGCGTCGGTTGAAACGCAAAAAGAGTGGAACAAATTTTAAGGAGGAACATAAACTATGTATCGTATCGGAATTGATCTGGGCGGCACCAACATTGCCGTCGGTGTGGTGGATGACAAGTATCAGATCGTCGGCCGTGCCAAATGCAAGACCGCTTTACCCCGTCCGGCTGAGGAGATCGTGGCGGACATGGTAAAGACCGCGTTTGAAGCGGTAAAGAACGCCAATCTCACGATGGATGACATCGCGTCGGTCGGTGTGGGCTGTCCTGGCACTTGTAACGGTGACACGGGCGAGGTGGAGTATTCCAACAACCTGAAGTTTGATCATCTGCCGTTGGTGGCTATGTTGAAAGCCGGTTTAAACAAGCCGGTGTTTATGGACAACGACGCAAACGTGGCGGCACTCGGCGAAGCGGTTGCCGGCGCGGCGAGAGGTGTGAAGAACTGTGTGTGCATCACGCTGGGCACCGGTGTCGGCGGCGGCGTTATTATCGACGGAAAGATCTACAGCGGCTCCAATTTTGCCGGTGCGGAACTCGGTCACACCGTGATCGTGGTGGACGGCGAACCCTGTAACTGCGGTCGTGACGGTTGCTGGGAGGCGTATGCTTCCGCGACGGCGTTGATCCGTCAGACAACGCGCGCTATCGAGGCCCATCCCGATTCGAAGATGGCGCAAATGGCGCAAGGCAATGTGAACGGTCGCACCGCGTTTGATGCGATGCGCGCGGGGTGTCCTGTCGGAAAACAGGTGGTGGATACCTACATTCGCTATATCGCGGCCGGCCTGCTCAATATGATCAATATCTTCCAGCCGGATGTGTTGTGCATCGGCGGCGGTATCTGCAACGAAGGCGAGACCTTGATGGCACCGCTGCGCGAGCAGATCGAAAACGAGCGTTACAGCAAATACAGCGTGAAACAGACGACGCTGTGTGTGGCGGCACTCGGCAACGATGCGGGCATCATTGGTGCGGCCGCCTTGGGTTGATACGATATCTACTACTTAAGAAGGGGCGTTGGGAATGCGATTTCAAGCATTGGAAACGGCGGCGCTGGCTGCCGGGTGTGAGGTCACACGGGATCTGCCGCTGGCGGCACATACCAGTTTTCACATCGGCGGTACGGCGGCACTGGCCGTAACAGCGCGCGAACCGGACGCGTTGCCCGCCCTTCTTCGTCTGTGCCGTGAGAGCGGAATCGTTTGGATGCCGCTCGGTCGTGGCAGCAACTTGCTTGTGAGTGATCGGGGGTTCGACGGGGCGATCTTTTTCGCGCCCGCCGGCCCGCCGATCGTTTGCGGCTCGGAGATTACTTGCCCTGCGGGAACACCGTTGAAAGAACTGTGTCGCGCGGCGCGGGATGCCGGCCTTTCGGGTCTCGAGTTTGCCTACGGTATTCCCGGTGCGGTGGGCGGCGGCCTGTTTATGAATGCGGGTGCCTATGAAGGGCAGTTGTCCGATGTGGTGAGTGCGGCGCTGGTAGCGGATGCCGACGGTGTGCGTACCGTTGCGGCAGAAGATATGCATCTCGGCTATCGTCACAGTGTGTTTATGGAAACGCGCGATACCCTTATTTTGTCGGTCACGGTGCATCTTACGCCCGATGATCCGCTTACTATCGGTGCGCGTATGGAAGAATTTATGCGTCGTCGTCGCGAAAAACAACCGTTGGAATTCCCCAGTGCCGGCAGTTATTTCAAACGTCCCGCCGGGCATTTTGCAGGGGCATTGATCGAACAGTGCGGTTGTAAGGGGCTTCGTGTGGGCGGCGCCGAAGTGAGTGAAAAACATGCGGGGTTTGTTATCAACCGCGGCGGAGCGACCTGTTGCGATGTGTTGGCACTGGAACGGGAAGTGCGCCGTCGGGTGAAAGAGGCCTTCGGTGTCACACTCGAGAGGGAAGTTCAGTTCATCGGGGAGGAATAAAGGCGTGGAATTCGTTATCGTGAGCGGGTTGTCGGGTGCGGGAAAATCCCGCGCCATCGACGCAATGGAAGATATCGGCTTCTACTGCGTGGACAATATGCCGCCGATGCTGATTCCGAAATTCGCCGAACTTTGTCGCGCGTCTCAGAGTGAGATGCCGCGCGTCGCTGTGGTGGTGGATGCGCGCGGCGGTGAGTTGTTACACGATCTGGCGGGTGCACTCGACGAGTTGCGGCGTTTGGATGTCGGGTATAAGATCTTGTTTTTGGAATGCGATGCGGGGGTGCTCGCGCGTCGGTATAAAGAGACGCGGCGAAAACACCCGTTGTGTGATCACACCGACGGTTCTGTTGTCCGCGCCATTGCCGAAGAGCGGGAAATACTTTGCGGGATTCGCGAACAAACGGATTTTTTGATCGATACTACGCATTTGTCGGCAACACAGTTGAGAGAGCGCATTGTAGCGCTCTTTTTAGGGGATACCCGCATGGGGATGCCGATACAATGTATGTCCTTCGGATTCAAATACGGCTATCCCGCCGAAGCGGATATGGTTTTGGATGTGCGGTGTTTCAAAAACCCGTTTTACATAGAGGAATTGCGCCGCAAAACAGGGTTGGATCGCGAGGTGTACGACTACGTGATGCATACCGACGGTGCGGCGGAATTTGCCGAGAAACTTTGCGATATGGTGGATTTCCTCATTCCTCGCTATGCCGAAGAAGGCAAAAGTCAGCTGGTCATTGCGATCGGATGTACGGGTGGCAAACACCGCTCGGTCACGTTTGCGACGTTGTTGGCGGAACATCTGCGAGCGGGTGGACAACGAGTGCTTATCAATCATCGCGATATCGGAAAATCATAAAGTGTATGGCCGAAAGGCCATTACAACAGACACGGGAGGTGAGTGAAGGGTGTCGTTTTCGTCGAATGTAAAAGAAGAATTGTGCGAAGTTACGTGGCCGTCGTGCTGTCGCGCGGCGTTTACTTACGGTTTGCTTGAAACGGGACGTGCGTTTTCTGCCGCGGCAGTGACCATGCAAACCGAACGCACGGCGGTAGCACAGTTGTATCGCACGTTGCTTTGTGAGGTCTGCGGTGTAACTGCTGTGCGTGAAAGTGAACGAGAGGGCGGCTTTCACTTGCTTTCGGTGGACGATGCGGAGGATCGCTTGCGTGTGTTGTCGCGTTTCGGCCACGCAGCGGGCGAAGTGTCTTTGCGGCTGAATCGCGCCAATTTAGACTGTGAGAATTGCGCCGCCGCCTATTTGGCCGGGGCGTTTTTGGCCTGTGGGGCGGTTACCGATCCGCAAGTGGATTATCATTTGGAATTCCATTTGCCGCAATACAATTTGAGCCGCGACTTGATCGCGTTGTTGCGGGAGCTGGGGCTGCGGCCGAAATTTATGAGCCGCAAAAGCAATCAGGTCATCTATTTTAAAGAGAGCGAACAGATCGAAGATTGTCTTACACGCATGCGGGCTACAAGCGCATCGCTTGAGTTGATGAGTGTAAAAATGGTGAAGGATATTCGCAACAACGTGAACCGTTTGGCCAATTGTGAAAATGCGAATATCGATAAAACGGTGGCGGCGGCGAGCGCACAGGTAGAGGCGATCCGCCGCATTGAACGGCACGGCGGGCTGGACACACTGCCCCCCGAATTGCAGGAACTGGCGCGGTTGCGATTGGAAAATCCCGAAATGTCGTTGCGGGAATTGGGCGAGGCTTTGGCCGAGCCGATCAGTCGTTCGGGTGTGAATCATCGCTTGCGACGCATTGCGGAATTGGCCGAAAACATGGAATAAGAAAGAAGGGAAGATACGGTGGGATTCGTTCATTTGCATATTCACAGTGAATACAGTTTGCTCGACGGGGCTTGCCGTATCGAAGGCCTGCTCGCCCGTGTGAAAGCGTTGGGACAGACAGCGGTGGCTGTGACCGATCATGGGGTGATGTATGGCATTGTCGAGTTTTACGAAGCGGCGAAACGCGAAGGAATTCGACCTATATTGGGATGCGAAGTGTACGTTGCCCCGCGTCGCCGCACCGACAAAGAACACGGCGTGGATAACGAAAGCGGACACTTGGTGTTGCTTTGCGAAAACGAGACAGGCTATCACAATTTGATGAAGCTGGTTTCGGCGGCGTGGACCGAAGGGTTTTACAGCCGTCCGCGTGTAGATCGCGAACTGCTCGAACGATATCACGAAGGCTTGATTGCGTTGTCGGCGTGTCTGGCGGGGGACATTCCCCGTGCCTTGCGGCAAGGCGACTATGAAAAAGCGCGGCAGACGGCACTGTATTATGATCGCGTTTTCGGGCGCGGCAACTTCTTTTTGGAGTTGCAGGATCATGGGTTGACCGAACAGCAGGCGATCAATCCGCAGTTGCTTCGTTTGTCGGCCGAAACCGGTATTCCGCCTGTTTGCACCAACGACGCACATTACCTCACACGCGAGGATGCCGAAATGCAACGGGTGCTGATGTGCATTCAAACGGGTACTACATTGGACGATCCCACGCCGCTTGCGTTTTCGACCGAGGAATTTTACGTGAAATCCGAAGAGGAGATGCGTGCGTTGTTTCCGGCGGTGCCTGCTGCGTTCGACAACACGGTGGAAATTGCTCGCCGTTGTCAGGTGGAGTTGGTGTTCGGTAAAACGCACCTGCCCGCGTTTGATGCCCCGGACAAAGACAGCACGGCCTATTTCCGTCGCTTGTGTACCGACGGGTTGCACCGTCGCTATGGCGATGCGCCGTCGGCCGAAGCGGTCGCGCGGTTGCAATATGAGATGGATACTATCGAGCAGATGGGGTATGTGGACTACTATCTCATTGTGAACGATTTCGTTCAGTATGCCAAAAGCGTAGGGATCCCTGTGGGACCCGGGCGCGGCAGCGGTGCGGGCAGCTTGTGTGCCTATTGTATCGGTATAACGGGAATCGATCCGTTAAAATACAACCTGCTGTTTGAACGCTTTTTGAATCCCGAGCGGGTAAGCATGCCCGATTTTGATATTGATATCAGCGATGAGCGGCGCGGCGAAGTGATCGATTACGTGATCCGTAAATACGGGGAAGACCGTGTGGCGCAAATCGTGACTTTCGGTACAATGAAGGCGCGTGCGGCCGTGCGCGATGTGGCGCGTGTGATGGCGATCCCGTATACTGTGGCGGATACGGTGGCAAAACTGGTGCCGTTTGATTTGAAGATGACGCTGGACAAAGCGCTCGAAAGTGCGCCGCGATTGCGTGAAAAATATGACGAAGACCCCGTGGTACGACGTCTTTTGGACATGTCACGACGGGTGGAGGGAATGCCGCGCCATGCCTCTACCCACGCCGCGGGGGTGGTCATTACCGCTCGCCCCGTGTCGGAATATGTGCCGCTTTGTTTGAACGGCGAAGCGGTGGCGACGCAGTATACCATGACGGCGCTCGAAAAACTTGGCCTTTTGAAGATGGACTTTTTGGGTCTGCGCAATTTGACGGTGATCGCGGACGCCGAAGCGGAAATTCAGCGCACCGAGCCGACATTTTCGGTCACCGATATCCCGCTGGCCGATGAAGCGGTCTATCACATGCTCTCGTCCGGCAACAGCGAAGGGGTATTCCAACTGGAATCTGCCGGTATGAAACGGGTGTTGCAAAACCTGAAACCCGAGCGGTTTGAAGACATTATTGCGGTGATCTCTCTGTTCCGACCGGGACCGATGGATTCCATTCCCACATATATCTATAATCGACATCATCCATCCGCGGTGCGTTATGCTCACCCGCGCTTGGAGCCGTTTTTGAACGTGACGTACGGCTGTATCGTCTATCAAGAGCAGTTGATGCAGGTGTTTCGCGAGTTGGCGGGATATTCGCTCGGTCGCGCGGATATCGTGCGCCGTGCCGTTTCGAAAAAGAAGGCGGACGTAATGGAACACGAACGTCGGATCTTTATTGATGGCTTGGTGCGCGAGGACGGTTCGGTAGAAGTGGAGGGCTGTGTACGACGGGGGATACCTGCCGACGTCGCTTCGAAGATCTTTGAGGATATGTCTTCGTTTGCCTCTTATGCCTTTAACAAATCCCATGCGGCGGCCTATGCGTTAGTAGCCTATCAGACGGCGTATCTGAAATGTCGGTATCCGCGTGAATATATGGCGGCGTTGCTTACCAGTGTGTTGGACGGAGACAAGGTGGCTGGGTATATCCGCGAGTGCCAACGAATGGGTATTGCCGTTCTGCCGCCTTCTGTGAACGAAAGTCAGTCGGGATTTATCGGCGAAGGGGCGAATATTCGTTTCGGTCTGCTTGCCGTGAAGAATCTCGGACGTAATATGATCGCCGATCTGGTGCGTGAACGCGAACAAAACGGACGATTTTCCTCGTTTTACGAATTTTGTCGGCGGATGTCGGTCTATCGCGATTGCAATCGCCGTTCGGTAGAAAGTCTCATCAAATGCGGTGCGCTCGACGGCCTCGGTGCCAATCGGCGCCAAATGCTTGAGGGAATGGATACGATACTTGCCGCATTGGAAGAAGATCGCCGTCGCAATATTGACGGTCAGATGGGATTTTTCGACGATCCGGCTTTGGAGGAAACCGAACCGACTTTACCGCTTGCCGAAGAGTTTTCCCACGCCGATCGTATGGCGATGGAAAAAGAGGTGACGGGCTTGTACCTTTCGGGTCACCCGTTGACTCCGTTTGCCGCGTGGTATGATACGACGGGTGCGGCGCGTATCGACCGTATTTTGCAATCGTTTGAAGAGGGCGAGGCGGAATACCGTGACCATGACACCGTGAGGGTGATGGGTCTGGTGTCTGCGTTGCGTACCAAACAGACCAAACGCGGCGAAACCATGGCGTATGCCACCGTGGAGGATTTGTTTGGTACGCTGCCGTTGCTGCTTTTCCCCAAAACACTTGCGCGGTTTAGCCGATTGCTTGAATCGGGTAAGCCGTTGGTGCTGAGCGGCCTTTTGAACGGCGGAGACGAAGACCCCCCCACCTTGGTGGTGAACGAAATCAGCGACAATGTGAGCGAGAAAGCGCCGTCGCCCCAAACGGCAAAGCCACCCAAAACGGCGCCGAAACCGGCCGCGCGACCGGGCCTGTATTTGCGTGTGGCCGACGATGCCGATCCGCGATACGCCCAGGCGCGACGCTTGATGCGGGTGTTCGACGGTGACTTCCCGGTGTATGTGCGCTTTTGCGACAGCGGTAAGATGATACGTTTGCCGAGCAGCGAGTTTGTGCATCCGAATGCGGTGTTGACCGATGAACTGAAACGGGTACTGGGTGCGGAGAACGTGGCGGAGATTTGGTAAAAATGGTGAAAATGCAGTAATATTTTCCCAATTTGATTGTATTTGTCGGCAAAATGTCGACTTGATATTTAAAGTCGTTTTGTAGTATAATATATACTGTCTTTTGAAAAGAAGAAACCAGTATAGTTTCCAACGCAAAGGAGCGAATTATCAATGGCTATTAAAAAGATCGCAGTGCTGACCAGCGGCGGTGACGCCCCCGGTATGAACGCGGCGGTTCGTGCGGTGGCGCGCACGGCTTTGGCGAAAGGTATGGAAGTGTGCGGTGTGTATCGCGGTTACGACGGGTTGATCAACAACAATCTGTTACCGATGGACCTGCGCACGGTGTCGGATATCATCCATCGCGGCGGTACGGCGTTATACACGGCTCGCAGCGACGAATTCCGCACGTTGGAAGGCCAGCAGAAAGCGGCGGAGAATTGTCGTAAGAACGGTGTTGAAGGTGTGGTCGTCATCGGCGGTGACGGTTCCTTCCGCGGTGCACAGGACCTAACCCGTCAGGGTATTCCCTGCATCGGTATTCCCGCGACCATCGATAACGATATTTCCTGCTGTGAATACACCATCGGTTACGATACGGCGCTGAACACCTGTATGCACATGATCGATAAGTTGCGTGATACTTCCCAGTCGCACGATCGTTGCAGTGTGGTGGAAGTTATGGGCCGTCGTGCAGGTTATCTCGCGTTGAACGTGGGCATCGCCGTGGGTGCGACGACCATCGTGGTGCCGGAAGTGCCGTTTGATTTCGATCGCGACATTTTGGAACGCATTAAGGCGACCTACGAGACCGGTAAGCGCCACTTTATCATCATTGTGGCGGAAGGTATCGGCGGTGTGGATGAAATGGCGAAGAAGATCGAAGAAAAGACAGGTATCGAAACCCGTCCGACCGTTTTGGGTCATGTACAGCGCGGCGGTTCGCCCACTGTTCGCGATCGCGTGCTTGCCAGCCGCATGGGTAATGCCGCAGTGGAACTCTTGTGTAAGGGGCTCAGCAATCGCGTGGTTGCCATGCAGATGAACTCCATTGTGGATTTCGATATCGACGAAGCATTGGCAATGAAGAAGCCGTTTGATCGTGCGATGTACGAAGTGGCACACCAGATCTCGATCTAAATTAAAAGAGCTGTCACCGACGGTGACAGCTCTTTTTCATAGGGAAAAAAGGATAGCACAGAACAATATGCCGAGGAAGGCGCCCGAAACGCCCCACAGCCATCGTATATAGCGTGCGCGACGGCGATTGCGGTCGAGTGCGGTATACCCACCGGCGGCGCGTAACATACGCCGCGCCTCTTCTTGCAAATGCTCCACATTATGATCCACACAATCGGATTTCAACACAAAAAAGGCGCGTTCAAAATACGGGCTCTCCATAGCCGCCAGTTCGATCATCTGGTGATTGATCCCTTTCAACATATCGTTTCTCCTCCTCGGTTTTGGCGTTGACGGTACTCTCTCAGTATGACACGGCGAATGGATAATTATACAAGTAAAAACGGATAGTTCTTCCCGTAAAAATGCGTTTTTTTGTGGTATTTTTGCCTGTCGGTGGCAAGGGGATACTACTGTTTGTAAAAGAGGAGGGAACCGCGGTTTTCCCCAAAATTGTTGAAAACTCGGTGGAAAATGTGGATAAATCCCGCCTTATCGTGGGTTTTTAACCTGCAAAACCGTGGAAAACCATTTTTTGGCAACGATTTTTGTGGAAAAAGGGCTACAGATTGTAGAATTTGTCGTGTTGTGTCGATGCATAGTTTTTCGCCGAAACAAGTAAAAAACCGCCGCTGATCTATTCGGCGGCGGTTTTGATTATTTTTGCATAAAATCGACAATCATTTTTCCGAAAATACTGACACCGTTTTGGTCGGTCTGCCCGACGTAGGCGCAGTGTTCGCCGTGCATTTCGCGATAGTGTACGCGGGTCATATCGTACCCGAAATGGCGAAGTGTCGCGAGGGTCAACTGCGTTTGTTCGTATCGCCCTGCCATATCGTTGTCCGACACGATGAACAGCATCGGCGGGTAACTTTCCGCTGTGCCGATATGGTAAAGCGGGGCGGCTTCGTCCACGATCACACGGCGAGGATCCACTGAGCGTTCCCTGAGAACGTTGAAATGGGTGGTGGGCTGTCCGGCGTCGTGTATGAAACCCGCAACATCGTACAGGGTCATACCGTGTGCCGCTAAATACCGTTCGTCGAAGCACAGCATCATCGAAAGATATCCGCCTGCTGAACTGCCGCCGACGAAGAGGGCGGTACAATCGCCGTATTCCGCGATGTGATTTTTCACCCACGCGACCGCCGCAGCAGCATCCTCTACGAAATCGGGATAACGGGCGGTGGGGTACATACGGTACTCTACTTCGGCCACGGCTATGCCGTGACGAACGACATATTCATCCATTACGGCGGTACTGCGGCGCGAGCCGCTTTCCAGTCCGCCGCCGTGGAAATACACCAAAACCGGAAAACGGTCGGTTGAGGGCAGGTGCAGATCCAACACCTGCATAGGGTCGTTGCCGTAAGAAATATCGCGGAGGTTACGCACGCTCGGCCTCCTTGTCCAATCGGCGGTTATGGGCGTACAGCACGAGGTCGGCACCCACCATCAGAAGATTCAACACATAGAAGAACAGCACGTACCACTTCTCACCGATGGACGCCATATACGCGTCGTTTACCAGTTTCGAGGCGATACCGGCAATGTAACCGAAGAAGATCAGACACAAAAACGGCAAACTTTTGCCTTTGGCGGTGCGGGCACGCCACGATTTCAGCACGTTCAGCGGCCACGAGGCGCCAAAACTGACGATCATAATAATTTCGAGCAATTCTGCCATAGTTTACACACTCCTTTTCTTTTATCATACCACCTTTTACTATATTGTAAAGCATGAAATATCATGCGCTGCTATATCTTGAAAGTTATGGTAACGTGTGATATACTGAGGGATGAGGTGAGGAAAATGGAACTGTTGCAATTGCGGTATTTTTGCGCGGCGGCGGAAAATGAGAACTTCTCGAAAACGGCGAAACGGTTTGGCGTGCCGCCGTCGGACGTTTCGCAAAGCATCAAGCGCTTGGAAACGGAACTGGGGGTTATGCTGTTTGATCGCCGTCCCAACAGCCTTTTGCTGAATGAACGTGGACGCGTTTTTGCCGAGAAAGCACGGGAGGCACTGACGTTGTTAAATGAAGGGTGTGCACTGGCACAAACGGCGGGTGCTGCGGGGCAGTTGCGACTTTCGATCAATAGTAATCGCCGCGTGGTTATGCAGGCGGTAGATGTGTATCGGCGGCAGTATCCCGATGTGGATATTGTGATTCGCCACGGTGTGGTGGACGACGACTTCCATTTGATGATCGCGGGGGATGGTGTGGCGGATGGCGCGTTAGAACGCCGCCGCGTTCTGTCGGAAGAAATTGTGTTGGCGGTATCCAAAGATAGCCCGCTTGCCAAAAAAGCCCGGATCACGGCGGAGGATCTTGCGGAATGTGCGTTTATTACCATGGGGCGTGACAGTAATCTTTACAAGCAAACCGAAACGATCTGCCGTCATTACGGCGTTGTGCCGCGCATCGCTTTGGTGAGCGATGACCCGTTTTATATCCGCCGTTGCGTGGATTTGGGGTTGGGGGTAGCGTTTGTACCCTCGGTTTCCTGGCAAGGGCAATTTTCCGAAACGGTGGTGTTGCGTTCGATAGGCGACTGGCGTAGGCACACCTACGTATACTGGAAGGCAAAGGAAGAGCGGGCCTGTGTGCGTGACTTCTTGGATATTTTGATAGCGGAATGCGAAAAGGAAACAAACAAAAGCCACCCGTAACGGGCGGCTTTTGTTTCCTTTATTTCAACGCATCCGTTGTGCGGAAAATGCCGAGAGTGAGTTGTCCGTCCTTCAAGTCGTGGAAGATGACCTGCTCGGACGACGGGGAAAAGGTGGGATGCGGGTGTGCGGGATGCGACCAAAGGAAGCCGGCGCGATACGCTTCCGCCTCTTTGCCCGTCTCTTTATCGATCACCACCACACTGCTGTAACCGGGTCCTTGCGTGTCGGCGGCGAGATACCGTCCGCTTGGGGCACAGCACACGTGCCAGTAAGGGTAGGCACCGTACACTACGTCGGTCTGTTCGCCGTTTGTGCCAACAAAGCACAGTCCGCGCGGCGGGAGAGGTGAGCAGGGGTATTTCACAAACCACAAGCCACTGCCATCGGGGGCCCAGCATTCATGCCCGAAGCAGTCGCCGAGATTGCCTTCCCCGTCCAGCCGCTGTTTTGCCATACAGTGCATACCGCGGTCTTCGTCATACAGCCACAGACGGTTACTGACGTAGAAGGTATCGCCTTCGTGGGCGAAAAACACCTGCTTCGGGTCTTGCGGGTTGACCATATAGTGATTGGTGACGTTGAACGGTTTTTGAAATTGCTTTTCGAACAACACGGTCGCTTCACCGGTCGCGAGGTCAAGACGGCAACCGTGCGAACGGCGGCTGTCATCCGTTTCCCGTTCGCCGAAGACGAGGTAGTTTCCGTCGGCGGTGATGGTAAGGTCGTCCACTGTAAGCTTGGTGCGATATACCTCGCAGGTGGTGTCGTTGATCGCTAAGATCGCCGTTTCGTCGCCGTTTTTCTCGGTGGCGTATAACGTCCCGTCTTGCACGATCCACGGAAAAATATCTCCGAGTACCGTTTCGGTCTCGTTTTCAATATCCACGAGCACCGCCTCGCGCCCTTCGACGTACACCGCGGGCGTGGTGCCGAGATTGGGACTGCGGGTGATCACCAAGCGGTGTTCGTCCAGCCAGTTGTTGGTGGCGTAATAGCCGAAGGAGTAGTGATAGGTGTCGTCGCCGATGCGGGTGACGGGCAGGCCGTTTACCACCTCGTGTGTGATCTTCATAGCCGTTTTCTCCTTTATTCCACAATATCGGCGGTGCGCACCAGACCGAGCGCTACCCGTTCATCCTTCCATTCGTGGAAGATGAGCAGGGACGAATCCAAATTGAAGGAGGGGTGCGGATGGGTGGGGTGTTGCCACGTGGTGCCCGCTTTGTGCACCAGCGTCTCCTGCCCCGTGGCGGTGTTGACGAAGCAAACACCGCTGTAGTCGCCGCTTTGGGTGTCGGCGGCGAGATACTGCCCGTTGGGCGCACAGCACACGTGCCAGTAAGGGTATTTTTGATACTGTACATCGGTCTGTTCCCCCTTGGTGCTGACATAGCACAGCCCGCGCGGCGGTAGGGGTGAACAGGGGTATTTCACAAACCACAAGCCCTTCCCGTCGGGTGCCCAGCATTCGTGCCCGAAGCAATCCCCGAGGTTGCCCTCTTCATCCAGCCGCTGTTTGGCGATGCAGTGCATCCCGTTTTCTTTGGTATACAGCCACAGACGGTTGCTGATATAGAACGTGTTGCCTTCGTGGCAGAAGAACACCGTGTCGGGGTCGGTGGGGGAGATCATAATGTGCGTGACTTCGGGCAATGGCTTTTGGAAGCGCTTTTGGAACAGCGTTTCCGCTTCACCGCTTTGGGTGTTGACCCGCAAGCAGGTGTAGGGTTCGCTGTCATTTGCGGGGTGGATCTCCAAATTGAGGAAGCGTCCGTCTGTTGTGATATGCGGAAAATAGAGGTCGTTCGGGTGGGAGTACAGCTCGCGCGTTTCGCGTGTCTCCACGTTCATGTGCCACAAGCTGTCGCACTCGGCACTTTTTTGCAGATAGTAGAGGTTACACCCGTTCACGACGTACCCTTCGATGTATCCCGAGCCGAACGCACGGTCGGGCGAGGGGGCGAGGTCACAGAGCACTGTTTCGGTCTCGGCTTCGACGTCCACCAGCACGAGCTGTGCGTGGCGTGAGAAGGCTTTCAGCTCCGGCTCGGTACTGCGCACCAGCACCACGCGGTGAGCATCTATCCATTTGTTGGCACTGTAATACCCGAAGGAATAGTGATAGGTGTCGTCGGTAACGTAACGAATGGACACGCCGTTGTCGATTTCGTGTGTGATTTTCATACGTTTTCCTCCATTGCGCGGAGCTGTGCCTTGATGCAAAGCTCCATCGTGGTGATCGTTTCTTCAAGCGGCAGGGCGGTATCGGTGCGATGCACCACGTCCCACAGCACGCGGTGGAAGAAGGTCGAGCCGATCTTCCCCTGCACGCTTTCGTGGAAGGTGCGGTCTTCGGTGACCACGAAAACGTGTTCGCCGGTCTTATCCACGCCGATGTTCACGTTCTTACGCAATTCGATATAACCCTTTTCTGCTTCGATGATAAGGCGCGGGTCGCCCCACGTGCCGAGGCCTGCGGGGAAATCCCACGAAATGTGTAAGAAGCCGGTAGCTCCGTTTTCACCCGTCAGCAGTATATCGCCCACTTCGTCAAATTCCGCATATTGCGGATAGCGCAGGTTGGAAACGCGTGCCGATGTGATGGAGGCGGTGGTGTTGCCTGTCAGTTTTAAGAATTGATGCACCTGATGGGAGCCGATGTCGATCAGCACGCCGCCTTGGTCTTCCCGTGTGAAAAACCACGCGGGGCGAGACGGGGCGTTCAGCACGTGGGGGGCGGAGATGATGACGCTGTTGACGCGTCCGAGCATTCCGCGTGCGAGACGGTCATAGATAAAGGTCATAGACTCCGCATCCACACTCTCGCCGAAATAGGTGATGAATTTTTGCCCCGTTGCGGCGCAGGCGGTTTTGACCTCTTCCAGTTGTTGCAACGTGACGCAGGAGGCTTTGTCCGAAAGAAAGTCCTTGCCCGCCTGCATCACCCGCACACCGAGCGGGGCACGACGCGCGGGAATATCTGCCGAAGCAACCAGGCGTACGGCGGGATTTTCTAAAATATCCTCCTCGCTTTGGGCCACCGTTACAGCGGGGAATTCTTTTATAAAGCGTTCCAAAAGTATCGGATCGCGGTCGTATACGAAGGCGAGTTTGGCCCCTGCGCGCAGAAGCCCGTGACACATACCGTAGATATGTCCGTGGGCAAGCCCGATCGCGGCAAATGTGATCTCTTCATCGGAGGCTTCGGGAGGGGTGAAAACAGAATAGTCAAAAAATTCTTCGTGTGTCATATCAGTCCACCAACTCGTTATATTCAGGCATGTCCGAAAGCAGACATTCCTCTTCATAGCAACGCATCATCATTTCATACAGACCTTCTGCGAAGAGGAAGTTGCCGTTTTGTTTGATCTTATCCGACTTTACGGGATGAATGGGGTGCTGTTGTATCGCTTCGATACACCGCACCTGCGCAGCAGCGGCGGAGACCCCGCACGGCGGCCGGTAATCTGCGTTTCGCACAGCGCTGATGGCTTCAAAGATCTTTTCGTTGACATCGGCGGCGGGGTCGCCGTAGCGGTGCACTTCACCGCTTGCGGTCACACCGACGATCTCGGTGCCGTCGTAAGTGACGGTGCCGCGTTCAAAGCGATAGGAAAAGAGAGGGTTTTGCAATTTCTCTGTTGCGTGGGAGACGAGACAGAGCGCCACGGCCCCGTTATCCAATGTGAAACGGGCGGCGGCGGTGTCGAAGTTTTCGATCGCGTTCACGCGAGAGAGGGCGCATTCCGCTCGCACCGCTTCGGCGGCACGCCCCACAGCACCGCCCGTGACATACAACATATTGTGCAGATAATGGGCGGTCGCGTTGTTCAGCACACTGTCGTTCATCACCGTGCCGTCGGGCGCCGTGCGTTTGCCGCCCCAACCCGTGCCGCGGGTGAAGTAGTCCTGTGGGCGCGGCCACAGCACCAACGTCTTTAAAAACTGCGGTCTACCGTATACCCCTGCCGTGATGTCCGCTTTCAGATGGTTGATGGGGGCGGAATAACTCCACTGATATCCCACCATCACGAATTTGCCCGCTTTTTCGGCGGCTTCGTTAATGCGCGCTTCGTCGGTCGATACACCCGAAAGCGGCTTTTCCACCATTACGTGTGAGCTGTGTCGGAGAGCACACAACACTTGGCGGGTGTGCAAAAAGATGGGGGTGGTGATGATGGCGAGATCCGCCGTGTGAGCGGCATAAAAGTCCTCCATCGTTGAAAACAGCGGTATACCCGCCGCCGAAAGGGCGGGGTAATGCTTACACCGCTCGGGCAGAACGTCTACCATGCCGACAATTTCAAAATCGGGGTCGGTTTGGGCCAGAAGCGCATTTAAATACACCTCGGCGTACCCACCGATACCCACACACAGCAGTTTCACTTTCTGCGTCATCATACATCGCCGCCTCACATACTGTTGATTACAAAAGAAAGGTACCACACCGCCTTGTTTTTTGCAAGGCGGTGTGGTAGGAAAAGCAGATTTTACATATTTTTTGCAAGAAATGGGGATAGGCGGTTCGTATGCTGTTTGGGGAGTGGTGATCGTCCTTACACAAAGGTGGCGACGTCCTCCAAACGGCGCTTCGGCACGATGTAGTCGCGGTTGTCGTCCAGCGCGTATTTTACCGTGTCGGTAAGCGGCACAACACGGCTTTGATGGGCCGGATAGCCCAAAGCGATCATCAGCCGTAACTCATCTTCTTCCCCGATCGGCAACAGTGCTTTGATGGCGGGACGGTCGATCGCCCCCATGATGCAGTTGCCGACTCCCGCTTCGTGGCACACGGCGGTCAGCGCGTGTACCGCCAACCCCACATCGATATCGGCATAGGCGTTGGCATCGGCCGTCTTTATTACCGCGATAAACGCGGTCGGCTGCTCCTCGGTTTTCGGTACACCGTCTTCGGGCGGCAGATAGCCTGCCCACTTCACGTGCGGCTGCAGTGCCGCAACGGTGGCTTTATCGGTCACCACAACATAGCGCAACGGTTGCGCGTTGGCGGCCGAGGCACACAGACGGGCGGTGTCCACCGCCTCACGCAGAAGCGAGAGCGGTACGGGCTTTTGTGAAAAACGGCGAATGGTGCGCAACGAGCCGAACAGGGCGGATACTGTCATACTTTCATCTCCTTTTCTATGTCTTTAAGTATAGCGGAAAAGTCGGAAAAAAACAAGTGTGCGTTTCTTGCGGTTGTTTGCACATTTTTTGCGGTTTTTTCAAGGTTTCTCTTGCTTTTTTTGTGGAAATTCAGTACACTGATATACAAAGTGTTGTATCATGAGGTGATAGAGTATGGATTGGAAATTGGCGGCGTTTGCCGACGAAGCGAGCGGTGACCTTGCGGGCCAAATCGCGGCAATGAAGCGAAACGACATCGAAGGTTTGGAGATTCGCTTTATCGACGGTCAGAACATCGCGAAAGTGTCGAAGGAAAAAGCGGCCGAGATCCGAGACCGTCTGGCGGCGGAAGGACTGCACGTGTGGTCGATCGGTTCGCCTACGGGCAAGATCAAACTGCAAGACGAGTTTGCTCCGCACTTGGAAGAGTTTAAGCATCAGCTGGAACTCGCGCACATTATGGGGGCGGCGCATTATCGCCTGTTCAGTTTTTACGGCGCGGATGACAGCGACGGTGCGTTCAACGCAGTATGTGAGCGCACGCGGGCGTTTTTAGAGGCTGCCCGCGGCAGCGGTGTGGTCATTTGTCATGAAAACGAAAAGGATATCTACGGCGACACCGACGACCGTTGTGTGAAACTGCTCGAGGCATTTCCCGCGTTGCGCGCCATCTTCGATCCCGCAAACTTTTTGCAGTGCGGTGTGAAGATCCTTCCTGCGTGGGAGAAACTGGCTCCCTATGTGGAATATTTACACATCAAAGATTGCAACCGAAACGGCGAAGTTGTGCCGCCGGGCGAAGGGGAAGGGCAGTTGCCCGCTTTGCTTGCGGCCTATGGTGCAAAAGGCGGTCGTGTGATGACACTCGAGCCCCACCTCAACGCCTTTGTCGGTTTGGAGCAACTGGAAAACAGCGGTTCTGCCACCCGCTCGGCCTATGCGTATGCCAGCGCCGACGAAGCGTTTGATGCGGCTGTGACGGCGCTTAAGAAGATATTGCCCTGAAAGGAGAAGGACGTATGAAGATCGGTGCACAAATGTATACCGTCCGCGACTTCTGCAAAACGGCAGAGGATGGCGTAAAGAGTTTGGAAAAACTCGCGGCAATGGGATATAAGCAGGTACAATATTCGGGGTGCGATGCGATCCCGCCTGCGTTGATGCGCGAAACGTGCGATCGCTTAGGGATGACGATCCCGTTTTCCCACAGTCCGTATAATCGCATTATCGGTGATACCGAAGCGTTGATCGAAGATCATCGTGTGATGGGGTGCGACTGTATCGGTCTCGGCTTCATCGGTGAGGCACACCGCAACACAATGGCGTGTCTCGAGCGGTTTTATAACGAGATGCGCGAGCCGATCAAAAAGATCCGCGAGGCGGGCATGACGTTTGCTTATCACAATCATTCCTTCGAGTTCGCGAAGGTGGAGGGTAAGATGATCTTCGATCATCTGCTCGAGATGTTCCCGCCCGAGGAGATGAGTATCGTGATGGATACCTATTGGATCCAACACGGCGGCGGTGATATTTATCAATGGATCGACAAATGCGCGGGACGTTTGAAATATGTGCATTTGAAGGATATGGGCATGACCTTGGAAATGCATCAGAAAATGACACCGATCGGCGAGGGATCGCTCAACTTCCCCACGATCTTAAAGGCGTTTGAAGAGGCAGGCTCGGTTGCGGCCTTTGTTGAACAGGACAACTGTAACGATGAGGATCCGTTCGATTGTATGGAACACAGTTTGCGGTATTTACAGTCGATCGGCTATGAAGCATAAGGAGGACATAACGATGGATAAAGTAAGACTTGGTATTATCGGTGTAGGTAACATGGGTTCCGGTCACGTGAACAACCTGACCGACGGTAAGTGCCCCGAGATCGATCTGGTCGCGGTGGCGGATGTGAAACCCGAGCGCTTGGAGTGGGCAAAGGGGCGCAATGCGAATGTCACCTGCTTTAACACGGCTGAGGAGATGTTGGACAGCGGTCTTATCGATGCGTGTCTGATCGCCGTGCCGCACTACGACCATCCCCGCTATGCGATCGCGTGTTTTGAGCGCGGTATCCATGTGATGTGCGAAAAGCCGGCGGGTGTGTACACAAAACAGGTGAAAGAGATGAACGCCGCGGCCGAAAAGGCGGGCGTGGCGTTCGGTATGATGTTCAACCAGCGTACCAACCCGATGTACATCAAAATGCACGAACTGATGGCAAGCGGAGAACTCGGCGAGATCCACCGCACCAACTGGCTGATCACCGACTGGTATCGTCCGCAATCCTATTACAACAGCGGTGCGTGGCGCGCCACGTGGAGCGGCGAAGGCGGCGGCGTGTTGCTTAACCAGTGCCCGCACAATCTGGACTTGTGGCAGTGGATCTGCGGCATGCCGTGCAAAGTGGATGTGAAACTGAATTTCGGTAAATGGCACGATATTGAAGTGGAAGACGATGTGACGGCTTATGTGGAATATCCGAACGGCGCGTCGGGCATGTTCATCACCTCAACGGGCGACTGCCCCGGTTCTAACCGTTTCGAGGTCTGCTGTGATCGCGGCACGATGGTGGCGGAAGGCCGCACGCTGAAGATCACCCGCCTGAAGGAAGCGATGAGTGAATATGCCGGTGAAAATGCGTTCAGCTCTCCCGCCCGCGAGGTAGAGACTATCACCTTCGATACCGACGGCGAACAACACGTGGGTGTGCTTAATGCCTTTGCGGCACACATTTTGCACGGTACACCGTTGGTAGCAGACGGTCGCGAGGGTATTAACGGTCTGACCATCTCCAACGCGATGCACCTTTCGGCTTTCACCGACCGTGTGGTGGAACTGCCGTTTGACGATGAAGAATACTATAACGAACTGATGAAGCGCGTGGCGACCTCCCGCCGTAAGGAAAACGTAAACGAGGTCGTTTCGGATACCAGCGGTTCGTATAACGGTGCCAAATAAGACGATGGATATGGTGAGAATCGGTGTGATCGGCGTGGGCGGCATGGGTTCCGCTCACGCGCGACATCTGTTTGCCGGCGGTGTGAACGGCGCGGTGCTTGCGGCCTTGTGCGATATCGATGCCGCCCGCTGTGAGCAACTGAAGGAACTCTTTCCCGCCGTGCCTGTATATGAAGAGGCGGAAGACTTGTTTGCGGCGGGCGTATGTGATGCGGTAGTGATCGCCACACCGCACTATTTCCACCCCATCATCGGTGTGCAGGCGTTTGAACACGGTTTACATGTGTTGTCCGAAAAGCCGATGGCGGTGCAGACAAGCGAGGCACGCCGCTTGATCGCGGCGGCCGATAAGAGCGGACGCGCCTTTTGCGTAATGTTTAACCAACGTACCGACCCGTTGTTTCAAAAGGCACGGGAATTGGTGCAAAGCGGTGTGCTCGGTGAACTCAAACGGTTTCATTGGATCATCACCAATTGGTATCGCACCCAAGCATATTACGACAGCGGTGCGTGGCGCGCCACCTTCTGTGGGGAGGGCGGCGGTGTTTTGATGAATCAGGCGCCGCACAATCTCGATCTGTGGCAGTGGATCTGCGGTATGCCGGATCGTATATCGGCGCGATGTCCCGTGGCCAAATATCATAACATCGAAGTCGAGGATGAAGCTCTTATTATCGGTGAATACGACAGCGGCCTTGTCGCACTGTTCCAAACCACAACGGGGGAATATCCCGGTACCAATCGTTTGGAGATCACCGGCGACGGCGGCAAAATGGTGTTGGAAGACGGCAAACTGAAACTCTGGCGTTTGAAAGAGCGTGAGCGCGAGGTCTGTTTTGCGGCCAAGGAAGGGTTTGTACAGATTCCGATGGACTATGAGGAACAGACCTTTGAGGCGCCGACCAATCCCCACGGTGCGGTGTTGCAGAATTTTGTGGATCATATTCTCACAGGTGTTCCGCTTTTGTCCGACGGCCGCGAAGCGCTGAACGAAGTGATGCTGTGTAATGCGGCGTATTTGTCGGCATGGCAAGGCCGTATGACAGCGTTGCCTGTCGATGCGGCGGCATTCGATCGCGAACTGGCTTTGCGTTGCGAACGATCGGCGATGCGCGAGGCGGGGTCCGCTCCGATGCACGACGGCTATCAGCCCCGCTGGCAGGTGCGGTGGTAAGGAGAGGCAATTATGAAAAATTACGGATTACAACTCTATTCGGTGAAAAGCCACATGGAAGCGGATATGGCGGCGACACTGCATGCGGTCGCGGAAATGGGCTATACCATGGTACAGCCTGCGGGCTTCTTTGGCAAGACGGCGGAGGAGTTTCACGCATTGTGTGAGCAAAACGGCTTGACGGTGTGCGGTTCTCACTCGGTTATTGAGGAACTGTTAAACGACGGATGGCAAGAGGTCGTCCCGTATTTCCACACCATCGGGTGTGACGATTTTATCGTTCCTGCGGCGGCGTGGGATACGGCAGAGGGGCTGGCGCTTACCGTTGCGCGCTTGAACGAATATCAGCCGCTTTTGGCACAAGCGGGTATCACGCTGTCGTATCACAACCACCACGGGGAGTTTTTGCCGAACAAGGATAAGCAGATCGCCCACGTGGAGATGCAAAAACAAACGAATGTGTTGTTTGAGATCGACGTCTACTGGGCATATCGCGGCGGCGTGTCGCCGTTGTATGTTTTGGAACAGTTGCGGGAACGTATTCGGGTGATTCACCTGAAAGACGGCACGATGGAGCGTGGGACACCGCTCGGCCAAGGTGACGTGCCGATTCGCGAGATCGTGGAATGGTGTGAGGCGCATGGTGTGGCCATGGTGGTGGAAAACGAACCGGAAGCCTCTGTGGAAATGGAAGAAGCCAAGATGTGTATCGACTATCTAAAGAGTCTGGAAGTGTAAAAGAAGCAGAACTGCCCATGGCGGCAGTTCTGCTTCTTTTAGGTTGGATCCTTTGCCGCGCGGACGGTTGAAGGAAACCCGCCCCGTGCAAAAAGCGCACGGAGCGGGAAGGGTTTATCGTTCTCTGTTGTTTTCACCGTCGCGGCAACAACAGTTGCCGCATTGGCTGTGCGGGCAGCCAATGCATTTTTGACCGCGTTTCTTGGCTTTATATACATAGTGTGCGGCAAGGCCGACGATGACGACGATAACGATCGATACGATAACGGTATCCATGAGGAAGACCTCCTTATTTCGTGAGGGCTGCTTTTTTGGTTGCGGTTTCGGCGGTTACCTGTTTACCCGCGCGGATACACAAGAACACGACCACGGCAACCATGGCAAGCACGGCAACCAACCCCGGCAGGAAGCCTGCGCCAAAGGTGCCGCAAGTGATCAGTGTGCCGATCTGATATACAAGGAACCCTACGGTAAAGCCGACTCCCAGTTGCAGGGCAATACCGCTCCACAGCCATTTGGCACTCTTCATTTCCGCGTTCATTGCGCCGATGGCGGCGAAGCAGGGGGGAGAGAACAGGTTGAACATCAAATAGGCGAGAGCCGCCGCTTTGGTGATGGCGAAGGCGGCGGCCACGTCGGTGCCTGCGCCCTCTATCAACGCAAGGTCTTCGGTGTCGATGAGATTTTCAAGCCCCACGAAACAGACCGCCAGCGTGCCGACCACGTTCTCTTTGGCGATAAAACCGGTAATGGCGGCGGCGGCGAGTTGCCACGACAACACACCCACGATCGGTACCAACAGGTAGGCAAACGGTGCGGAGAGGGATGCCAAGATGGAGGCATCGGCCGTTTCGGCAACGGTGAACGACCAGGTGAAGGTCTGCATGATCTGTACGGCTGTGTTGCACAACAGAATGATGGTTGCGGCTTTGACAACATAGGACCAACCGCGGCTGCACATGGATCGGAATGCGCGGCCGAACGAAGGGGCTTTGTATTCCGGCAATTCCATGATAAAGAAGGAACGGCGTGTACTGTTGCCGGTGATGCGGTTGACCAGCAACGCACCGACGAGAATGATGACGATACCCGCAAAATACATCAGCGTGCCCACCCAGGAAGCATTGCCGAAAAACGCACCCGCAAACAGACCGATGACCGGCAGTTTGGCGCCGCAGGGCATAAAGGGTGCCAGCATCGCGGTGGCGCGGCGTTCCCGCTCGTTACGGATGGTGCGGCACGCCATGACACCGGGGATGGCACAACCGGTACCGATCACAAAAGGAATGACCGATTTGCCCGAAAGACCGACCTTTTTGAAGATAGGGTCCAACACCACCGATACCCGTGCCATATAGCCGCAGTCTTCCAACAACGCGATGAGGAAATACATCACCATTACAAGCGGTAAAAAGCCCACCACGGCACCTACGCCGCCGATGATACCGTCCACCAACAGGGCAGACACCAGCGGGTTGGCGTTGGTAAGCAGGCTGCCGACCCATTCGCCCAACCGGTCGATCAGTGTGACCAGGCCGGGAACGGTCGTGCCGTTTTTGAACGTATAGCCTTCGGCGATCCACGGGCCGAGCCATGCTTGCGAGATTTGGAACACCAAAAACATGATAACGGCAAAGATCGGAATCCCGAGCCACTTGTTGGTCAACACGGCATCGATCTTGTCTTGATAGTTCGTATCCTTTGTAAATACTTTGCGGGTCTCGACTTTTGCCACGAGTGCATTCACAAATTGAAAACGACGGCGATCTGCTTCCTGCACGGCGGCCTTGTCGGTAAGGTCGATCTTGCCTTGAATATAGGGGGCTTTTTGTTCCTTGCCCAACTGCGAGACGGCCGCCTGCACCACCTCGGAAAGGTCTTGGTGGCTGTGGTCGGTCGATACGGTTTGTATCACGGGGCATCCCAGTGCCGCCGCGAGTGCCTCGGCATCGATCACCGTCTCCTTTTTCTTGTTGATGTCACTTTTGTTCAGCGCCACCACCATGGGAATACCCAACTCCAGCAGTTGGGTAGTGAAAAACAAGCTGCGGCTCAGATTGGTAGCATCCACGATGTTGACGATCGCATCCGGTTTCTCGTTTTTCACATATTCGCTGGTAACACTTTCTTCCGCGGTGAAGGGGGACATGGAGTAGGCACCCGGCAGGTCCACAGCCACCAGGTCGGCACCGTTGCAAAAGGCCTTTTTGATGGCGCTTTCCTTTCTTTCAACCGTGACACCCGCCCAGTTACCCACCTTTTCGTTACGGCCGGTCAGCGCGTTGTACATGGTGGTTTTACCGCTGTTCGGGTTCCCTGCAAATGCAATTCTCATAGTATCCTCCTCGATGATCTCTCGGGTTAGCAAACGCTAACCGACAAGCGTAAAAAAAGCAGACACACAGGTCGGCATTTTTAGATCAGGATGGCCGAAGCCAGTTGGGTATCGATGCTGTAGCGGGCATCTTTGATAGAGACGATGCAACCGCCTTTTTTGTGGGATATCACCGTGATCGGTTCCCCGCCGTAGCAACCGAGCGAGAACAAAAACGCATCCATTTCTTCATCATCCGTTTCAATGGCACGAATGATGTATTCCTTTCCTTCGACGGCATCGGATAGATTCATGCGGGCTCCCACCTTTCACGCAACGGTTAGCAACTGCTAACTGTTGCGTATTATAGCATGCTTTTCAAAAGGTGTCAAGAGGAAATTTGAAAAAAGCGTAAAAATCTCCAAAAAAAGACAGCACAGGAAAATGATGCCTTGCAAAGTGGGTAAAGATGTGATATACTATCTAATGATAATATTTTAGGGGGGAGAAGAAATGAGTTTGCAAGAATCGGGACAAATGTATCTCGAAAGCATTTTTGTTCTCTCCCGCAAGCGCGACGCGGTGCGTGCAGTAGACGTGTGTGAGTATATGGGGTATTCCAAACCCAGCATCAGCCGCGCGATGGGGTTGTTGCGCCAAGGCGGGTTTATCACGGTGGATCGCGACGGATTTATCTCGTTGACCGAAGCGGGGCGCGAAGTGGCCGAAAAAATGTATGAGCGTCACACGTTGCTTACGGCACTGTTGGTGCGCCTTGGTGTGGATGAAGAGACGGCGGCAGAAGATGCTTGCAAGATCGAACACAACCTGAGTGATCAATCCTTTGCCGCTATTAAGCGGTACGTTGAGCAGATCTGATCCGATCGCCCGCAATTGCGGGCGATTTTATGCATAGGAGGTGGAAGGGATGGCGACACGCGAGTGGACACCTGCACAAAAGCAGTGTTTGCAAGCGGATGGTACCGTGTTGGTTTCGGCGGCAGCCGGTTCGGGCAAAACGGCGGTACTCATCGAACGCATCATTCGCCTTATTACGGCGGACGAATCGCCGGTGGATGTGGATCGACTGCTGGTGGTGACCTTTACCAAAGCGGCGGCGGCAGAAATGAAACAGCGCCTCGGCAAAGCGTTGCATGCGTGTTTGGCTGCCCGCCCGAACGACCGCCGTTTGCGGCGGCAATTGATGTTGTTGCCCCAAGCCAATATCAGCACGGTACACGGCTTTTGCGGCAACTTGATCCGTGAGCACTTCCACCGTTTTCCCGAAATCTCGCCGCTGTTTCGTGTGGGGGAGGAAAGTCAGACTCGCCCCTTGATGAACGAGGCGATGGACGAAGTGTTGGAGGAGGCGTATGCAGCCGATTCTCCTGCATTTTCGCAATTGCTCGATCTGCTCGGCGGCGATCGGCACGACAAAGCGTTGGCCGAACGGATATTGGTGACCTACGATTTTATGCAGGCACATCCCCAACCCGCCCGTTGGCGCGAATCGGTGATGGCACTCTATCGTCCCGATGTTCCGCTTTCTCAAACGGTCTTCGGACGGGAGATACAAGAGGAGATTCAAGGGCGATTGAAGTGGTACGCCCGTAAACTCGATAATCTGGCCGCTTTGGCGGAAAGCAACGACACGTTGATGCGGTATGCCGTTTGTTTGCGTGCCGATGCCGAAGGGTTGCGCGAAACCGCCGCCGCTCTTATCAACATGACATGGGATGAGCAGTTGGTGCGGTTGTCAGAGGTGCGGTTCGGCACGCTGAGCAGCGTGCGCGGTTGTACCGACGAGGAGTTGAAAGAGTATATCAAAAACGAGCGTACCCGCTTGAAAACACGAGTGGGCGCGCTGGCGGCGCTGATGGTGGAAGATGAGACTTCGGCTGTTGCACGTACGGCGGCGCTGGCGCCGGCTGTGGAAATGCTGATGACCTTGACGGCGCAATTTGAAGCGCGATATACTGAAAAAAAGACCCGTGCGGGGTTGCTCGATTTTAACGATTTGGAACATCTGGCGTTGCGCCTTTTGACCGAAGAGGATGCCGACGGCAATATGGTGCCTTCGGCCATTGCCGCCGAAGTGAATCGTCGTTTTGTCCACATTATGGTGGACGAATATCAAGATACCAACCCCACGCAGGAATGTCTGTTTACTGCGGTGTCGCGCGCAGAGTCGAACCTCTTTTTTGTAGGAGATGTGAAACAGAGCATCTATTCCTTCCGCAATGCGACGCCGTCGCTGTTTATGGCGCGGCAAAACCGTTATGCGCCGTTCGATGGCGAGACCTATCCCGCGCTTATTCGATTGGGACACAATTTCCGCAGCCGAAGCAGTGTGACCGAAACGGTGAATTTCCTGTTTTCGCAATTGATGACGGAAGAGACCGGCGGTGTGAATTATCGCGGCGGCGAGGAATTGACTGCGGCGGCCGCCTATGCACCGCATGAAGACGATGCCGCCGAATTGATCTTGGTGGAAAAGGAAAAACGCGCCGCCGACGACAGCGACGATGCGGCCGAAGCGCGTGTGATCGCGGCCCGCCTTTTTGAGATGATGGCGGAGGGAATGACGGTGCGCGAGGGGGACGGTGAACGTCCTTTGTGTTATCGCGACGTGTGTGTGTTGTTGCGCAGTAAGAAGGATCATGCCGCTGCTTACGCCGCCGAATTGAATCGCGTGGGCGTGCCGGCAGTGACCGATGCAGGCGGCGGATTTTACGAGGCGCAAGAGATCGCGCTTGTGATGTCGCTGTTGCGCTTTTTGGATAACCCGTTACAGGACGTATCGATGTTGGCGGTAATGATGTCGGCGCTGTTTGCCTTCACGCCCGATGACCTTGCGGACATTCGTCATCATCATCGTCGTGTACCGCTGTATACGGCGGTACGACGCCGCGCGCGTGAGGAAGATGCACTCGGCAACCGCTTGGCGGTTTTTTTGAAAGAGACCGAACGTTTTCGCACGTTGGCGGCAGCGGTACCGGCCGACCGCTTGTTGCAACAGTTGTATGAAGAGTTGAGTCTTACTGCCGTGATGGGAGCTCGCCCGCACGGGGAACAGCGGGTAGCTAACCTGCAAAAGTTGCTGGATATCGCCCGCGGGTTTGAAAGTCGCGGTTTTCGCGGATTGTCGGCCTTTGTGCGGTTTGCCGAACGCGACCGTAAACAAGACGGACAGGCCCCGGCGACGGTGGTGGGCGGTGAAAACGCGGTGCGCGTAATGAGCGTGCACGCATCGAAAGGCCTGGAATTTCCCGTAGTATTTATGGCGGGAATGGGGCGCGGGTTCAACGACCGTGCGCTGTCCGATCCGCTTTTATTACACCGTACCCTGGGTGTGGGTATGGATTGGCGCGATCCGAAAGGACTCGAATCCTGCAAAACGGTGCAAAAAAATGCACTCGCGTTGCGTATGCGGCGGGATGCCCGCGCCGAGGAACTGCGGGTGCTGTATGTGGCACTTACCCGCGCGAAAGAACGACTGTGTATGGTGGCGACGGTGGATCATTACGATGCAATGATGAAGGCGTTTACCTTGTCACCGACCGACACGGCTATGCCGTTTCAGGCGGTGGCTGAAGCGGGCGGATATGCCGATTGGATACTCCCCGTGTTGCTTCGCCACCCCGATGCGGCGGCGCAGTGGCCGCCTGCTTTGGCGGCTCACCTCACGCCGCTTTCCTGCAATGCACGTTTGCAACTGTCTTTGGTACGCGCGCCTGCGGCGGAGGAAGAGCCCGCAGCGGTCGAAACAGTCGATCTGCCGCCGGACGAGCACTATTTGGCCCAACTTCGCGACCGCACAGCGTATGTATATCCGTATAAAGCGTTGAGCAGTGTGCCGGTGAAATTGGCGGCTTCCGCTTTGGCACATCGCGCGATGCACGAACGGTTTGTGGCGGTTTCGCGTCCCGCCTTCTTCAGCGATACATCGCTGTCGCCCGCCGAACGCGGTACGGCAATGCATCAGTTTATGCAGTTCGCCGATTATACCGCTGCGGCCGCCGACACGGAACGCGAGATCGCCCGCCTGGTGCGGGAGGGATTCCTTACCGCAAGGCAAGGCGCCTCGCTTTCCCGACCGCGATTGCGCGGCTTCTTCCAAAGCGACCTCTATCGGCGTATCGACGGTGCGGCGCGGGTGCTTCGCGAATACGCCTTCACGGTCGAACGCCCCGCAAGTCTTTGTGCGCCTCTGCCCGATGAGATCGCGCAAGGGGAAACGGTGTTGGTACAAGGCATTGCCGACTGCCTGTTTTATGAAGACGGACGGTGGGTCATTGTGGACTATAAGACCGATCGCGTAGATTCACCCGAAGAACTGGCCGCGCGCTATCGTCCGCAGCTGGCACTTTATAAAGAGGCGCTCGAAAACGGCCTGGGTGAGACGGTGGGGGACTGTTTGCTGTATTCGTTTGCTTTGCAATGCGTGGTAGCGGTGTAAAAAAGTTACAATTTTGTTTCTTGACTTTTCCATAACAGGTTGCTATAGTTAGGGTGAGCAGTGAAACGCGAACGCCGTTTTTGAAAGGCGGATTTTCACTCATCTTAAGGTAAATTCGAAGAAATTGGCAGAAAGGATATGAAACCATGGCAAAACACGCAGCGTCCGAAACGGTTGTGAAAAAACCGCGGCGGAGTTATAAGGGCATTGTGATCACTATGATTGCGGTACTCGCCGTGCTCGGTGTGGTGTTGGGGGCGATAGGCTACGTCCTTTGGAAGTATGATTACGATTACGATTCCACGATTCAGCATATGACCAACGAACAGTTGGGTATTACCAACATTACCTTGAGTAAAAAGGTGACAAACATTGCGTTGTTCGGCGTGGACTCTCGCAATCCCGAAGGCTATACGGGCAATACCGACTCTATCATGATCGTGAGTCTGGATGAGATCCATAACAAGGTGAAGATCACGTCGGTCATGCGCGATACGTTGGTATACATGGGGGATCACGGGTATCGCAAGATCAATTCGGCCTATGCCAAAGGCGGGCCGGAACTTGCGCTGAAGACCTTGAACGAATCGTTCGATCTGAATATCCGCCACTATGCAACGGTGAACTTTGCGGGTATGATCGATATTGTGGACGCCATCGGCGGTGTAGAGGTGGAGATCACCGAAGCGGAGCGTGTGGCGGCCAATAAGTTGATCATAAAGAAAGAGACCAACTTTGGTACCGAAAAGGATCAGATCCGCCAAGCAGGTTTGCAAAATCTGACCGGCGTACAGGCGGTGTGCTGGGCGCGGTTGCGCTCGGTCTCGACCGCCGAGGGTGTCAGCAACGACTTCGGTCGTACCGACCGCCAGCGTGTGGTGATGGAAGCCATGTTCGATCGTATCATGAGCATGGGCGCTTCGAAATTCCCGGCTTTGGTAGAGGCGTTGCTCCCGTATGTGCGCACGTCCCTTTCCTATTCCGATATTATCGGCATGGCGGGAGCGGTGCTCGGGGATACTCAGTTTGAACAGACGCGCATTCCCCAAAAGGAGTATATCATCAACGCGGATTACCGCGAAAAGACGGGCAGTTCCACGGTGTATTATAACCTGGATTACGCCACGAAAGTGTTGCATGCTTTTGTGTATGACGACATAATGCCTGCCGATTATATTAAGGAAAACGGGGTGGACAAGACCCCGTGGGCGAAGTGACGGTATGCGTATTTTAGCAGTAGATCTGGGGTTGCAGCGCACGGGCGTGGCCATCTGTGACGAGCGGGAAGTGTTGGCGTCTCCTATCGGCACGGTGACCGAACACAACCGTGACCGTCTGCTGGACAAAGTAGCGGCCTTGGCGGCGGAACACGGCGCTGCCCACCTGGTGGTGGGGCATCCCCGCAATATGGACGGCACCCGTGGCGAAAGCGCGCGCCGCGCGGAAGACTTTGCCGCCGCGCTGGCCGAAAAAACGGGGCTGACATATACGTTGTGGGATGAACGGTTGACCACCGTGTCGGCGATCGGTTTTTTGAACGAGACCAACACCCGCGGCAAAAAGCGCAAAGCGGTGGTGGACACCGTTTCGGCGGTCATTATCCTGCAGGATTTTATTGACAGCCGACGAAAGTGAAAAAAGGAAACGCACCGGGCAACGCTCGGTGCGTTTTTGTGTTTAAATGTAGTGTTCCAAGATATATTTCATCGCGTGTTCGTCGTTGGTACAGATGACCTCGTCTGCCGCCGCTTTTACATCGTCCCACGCATTGCCCATCGCAAGGCCGAGACCGGCCGCTCGGATATTGGAAAGGTCATTGTGCGAATCGCCAACGGCGATCGTGTCGGCGCGGTCGATCCCCAACAGGTCGGCCAGTCGCCAGAGCCCCTTGCCTTTGCCGGCCTCCTTATGGTATACCTCGATATTCGCCACGTCCGACGAGGTGCAATCCAGCAGCGGATGGGCGTCGATACGACGGCGAAACGCGGCCTGTTCTTCGGGGCGATGGAAGTTCACGCAGGTCATTTCCACCGCCTCCTGACGGCGGCAAAAGCCTTCAAAGTCGTGAAGCGGTTCGATGAAATACCGCAGAAACCGCTTATACGGTTCGGTGTAGCGGAAATAGTCGAGCACCTCTTCGCTCGAGCGGGTGTCGCGGTAGGACTTGCCGTACACGCGGATGGCGTAGTGCACCTCGTATTCCGTAAGAATATCCATCAACTCGTTGTGCAGTGCACGATCCATATATACGCCGTGGAACACGTCTTTTTCGCGGTCGTAGATCGAGGCGCCGTCCGAATGGATGATATAGCGGAAAAGCGGGTTGTCGCGAATGACGGGCGGCATTTCATGGAGTGTACGTCCCGAGGAGGGGACAACTTCCACGCCTTTTTCTTTTAACACGCGGATGGCGGCTATGTTTTCTTCGCTGAGATCTGCGCGACTGTTAAACAATGTACCATCCAGATCGGTGGCAATGATCTTATACTTCGGCATGGCGGGCTCCTTTGAAATAGTGTTTGCAGATATAGGTGATGGGGGAGTCGGTGTTCGGTACGATAACGGCGTCGGCCACGGCTTTCAGCGGCTCGGTCGCATTGCCGACGGCAAGGCCCAACCCTGCGGCGACGACGGCGGTGATGTCGTTGCCCGTGTCGCCCACGGCAATCGTTTCGCTTCGGTCGATGCCCAGTTGCTTTGCCAATTTCAGCAGCGCATTGCCCTTGCCGGCATCTTTGTGGAACACTTCGAGCAGTGTACCGTAAGAGTTGGCGGCGTAAAGTTCACCGCCCGCTTCGAGCGCCGCTTTACAGGCGGCGGTCGCTTCTTCGTTCGGCAGGAAGACGATGACCATCTCGGTATCTTCCAGATCGCGAGTAAAGGCAGCATAATCTTCCTCGCGCACGGCGCGTTGCTGTAAAAACAGGCGATCGTAATCGCGCACACCACGCGACGTGTATTCTTCGTCGGCGTGGCGGTTGGCATCCGAATGGGTAAGTCCCGCGTGGCGCACAAAGTAGAGTGCGTCGAACGCTTCGGCGGTGGTGATGACTTCGTGCAACAGACGGTTGTTCAGTCCGCATATCGTGCGGGTGTCGGTTACCTTATCGTAGATTACCGCCCCGTTGGCGGAGATGTAATAGCGAATGGCGGGATCGTTTCGCAATTCTTCGGGGATCTCTCTCTGTACGCGGCCGGTACAGGGGACAAAGTGAAAGCCTTCCGCCGCCATTTTGTGTATAGTATCCCAGTCGGCATCCGACGCAGTCATGTCGTGGCGCAAAAAAGTGCCGTCCAGATCGCTGAAAAGAATTTTATAGCTCATGGGTATCCCGCCTTTCATACGCGAAAAATTATAGCATTTGTTCCACGGAAAGTCAAGGAAGAAGGGAGGGGAAATGGTGGGAAAGTAGTTGACAAAAATTAGAGGATATATTACAATTTTTATATATGAAGTTACAATGAAAGAGGGGAATTTTGTGACCAAACAAAGGAAAATACAGTGGGAACGGTGGATGGCGGCGGGAATGTCGCTATTGATGGTGTTGCTTATGCTGTCGACCATGTTGATGTTCCGCGTAGTAGCGGAAGGGGAGTATACCGAAGGGGTGTATACCTATACCGTAACCGACGGTGCGGCGACGATTATAAAAGTGGATAGAACCGTTCGCGGGGAGATAGAGATTCCTTCGACTCTCGGCGGCTATCCTGTGACAAGCATCAAAGGTGGATCGCTTACGCACCCCGCCGCTTTTGCCGGTTGTGATTTGCTTACGACGGTGATGATTCCGGACAGTGTGACAAATATCGGTAGTGCGGCGTTCTCATCTTGCGATTCGCTGGCATCGCTTGTTGTGGCAACGGGGAATCCGGTGTATCACAGTGACGGCAACTGTATTATCCAAACGGCAGACAAAAAGTTGGCTTTCGGTTGTAAGAATAGTGTGATTCCTACGGACGGCAGTGTGATAAGCATTGGAGAGCAGGCCTTTTCGGGTTGCAAGTCGCTCACTTCGATTACGATTCCGGAAGGCGTGGCAGGTATGGGTTACGAAGCGTTTTATAGTTGCGACTCGCTTGTATCGGTGACTCTTCCCGGCAGCCTGAAATATATCGGAAGCCGCGTGTTCTCCGATTGCGAATCGCTTACATCGGTGACACTTTCGAACGGCATAACAAGTATTGCGGACAGAATGTTTTATGGTTGCGGCTCGCTTATCAACGTTGTGATTCCGAACAGTGTGACAAGCATTGAGCAGCAGGCTTTTTGTGATTGTGACTCGCTTACGGCGGTGACGATTCCCAATAGTGTGACGAGTATTGGGGATAGTGCGTTCTTGGGATGTACTTCGCTTACGTCGATTACGATTCCGGACAGCGTGACAAGTATTGGGGATAGTGCGTTACATGATACCGGATATTACCGAGAGATTAAAAACTGGGAAGACGGTATGTTGTATGTCGGTAACCACCTGCTTAAAGTGATGGAGTATCGTGAAGGGGCGTGTGCTATTAAAGTCGGTACCAAGACAATTGCCGACCGTGCATTTTTCTATTGCACCTCGCTCACATCGGTGACGATTCCGGACAATGTGACAAGCATTGGGGAAGAGGCTTTTTCGGGTTGTACTTCGCTCCTCTCAATCACCATCCCGAGTGGTGTAACACACATCGGAAGAGAGGCGTTTTCGGGGTGTTCCTCGCTTGCTTCCCTTGTTGTGAAAAAGGAAAACGTGGCGTATCACAGTGCCGGCAATTGTATTATCCACACGGAAAGACGGGAGTTGGTTGCGGGTTGTAACAACAGTACTATTCCCACCGATGGTAGTGTGACAAGTATTGGGGACGGAGCTTTTTCGGGATGCAGTTCTCTTGTTTCGATTACGATTCCTGATGGTGTAACAAACATTGGACCTTCTGCGTTTGCCCATTGTGTTTCGCTTACGTCGATTACGATCCCAAATGGTGTAACAAAAATCGGGGGGACGATGTTTGCGGGGTGCACCTCGCTCGCCGAAGTGACGGTTCCAAAAAGCGTGACAATTATTGTGCGAGGGGCGTTTAGGAAATGTGACGCCCTTGGCAACGTGTACTATTTGGGCACGGAAGCAGATCGTGCGGCAATCGCTATTGGAGACGGCAACGATTGCTTGGGCGAAGCTGTTTGGCATTATCAGCCGAATGCGGTAACAGAGAATACGACCAACAAGGAGGAGAGCAACCCCACTGCTGTGACCACTACCGTTGCGCAAGGTAACGATGAGGATCAAGGCGCCGATAAGGGGTCGGGCGTTTTGGGGATTGCGGCAGCCGCCGTGGCGGTGATTATTGTTGCTGCGGTTGTTGTTTTCCTTGTAGCGCGAAAAAAGAAAAACATGTCTGAATAAGCATAAAAAAGCAACGGCACTCCCGCAGGAATGCCGTTGTTTTTTTGTCTTAGCGTTGCACGCGGCCGGAGCCGTCGCCGCCTGCGAGTTTTTCCACTTCGGGAACCGATACACGGTTGTAGTCGCCTTCTATCGAGTGTTTCAAAGCCGAGGCGGCTACTGCAAATTCGATTGCTTCGGCCGTGCTCTTGCCGCTGAGCAGCGAATAGATCAAACCGCCGCCGAACGAGTCGCCGCCGCCCACACGGTCCACGATGTGCAGGTGATAGGATTTGGAGAAGCAGTAGTTCTCGCCGTCGTACAGCATGCCCGCCCAATCGTTGTCGCTCGCGGAGAGGGAGGTGCGCAGGGTGATGGCGACCTTCTCGAACCCGAAACGGTCGGCCAACTGTTTCGCTACCGATTTATAGCCGTCGTGGTTCAATTTGCCGCTGTAGATATCGGTGCCTTCCGCTTCAATGCCGAACACATCCTTCGCATCTTCTTCGTTCGAGATGCACACATCCACGTATTGGCACAAGTCGGTCATTGCGGCACGCGCCTCGTCACGCGTCCACAGTTTGCCGCGGTAGTTGAGATCGCACGAGATCTTTACCCCGTGCGCCTTGGCGGCTTTGCACGCTTCACGGCAAATTGCCACCAAATTGGGACCCAGTGCGGGGGTGATGCCCGTAAAGTGGAACCAATCCGCACCTTCAAAAATGCTGTCCCAATCGAAATCGGCAGGCTGTGCCTCCTGGATAGCGGAATGCGCACGGTCGTAAATACAGACCGAGCCGCGCTGTGATGCGCCTTTTTCAAGGAAATAGATGCCCACGCGGTCGCCGCCACGCACCACCTTCGAGGTGTCCACCCCAAAACAGCGCAACGAATCCACCGCCGCTTGACCGATGGCGTGCTTCGGCAACTTGGTGACATACACGCTGTCCATGCCGTAATTGGCAAGTGACACCGCAACGTTCGCTTCGCCGCCGCCGAAGGTGGCTTGCATTTGGTCGTTTTGGAAGAAACGGTAGTATCCGTTGGGGGCGAGTCGAAGCATTAACTCACCGAAGGTTACGATCTTAGCCATTTTGACGTGCCTCCTTCACAATGTCCGCCGATTGACGGCAGAGTGCGGTGATCTTTTCCCATTTTTGGTTGTCGATCAAATCGGCGGTGACCATATATGAGCCGCCGCATGCGCAGATGACGGGACAGGAGAGATAGTCTTTCAAATTTTTGAGCGAGATACCGCCGGTGGGCATCACTTTAAACATCGGAAAGGGCGCCGCCATCGCTTTGATCTTGGCAAGACCGCCCGATTGCTCGGCAGGGAAGAATTTTAACACTTCGAGTCCGAACTTGAGCGCGGCGTGATAGTCGGTCGGGGTGGTGCAACCGGGATAGATCGGCAGACCCTTTTTGATACAGTAAGCCACAAGGTCGGGATCAAAACCCGGAGTAACGATGAAGTCGGCACCCGCCGCGGCGGCTTTGTCCACGTGTTCACGTGTGAGCACCGTGCCTGCGCCGACCAACATCTCGGGGCAGGCCTGTCGCATCAGGCGGATAGCGACATCGGCTCCGGCGGCGCGGAAGGTCACTTCGGCCACCGGCACATCGCCCGCACACAACGCCCGTGCAAGCGGTGCGGCATCGCGTTCGGGGTTGTTTAGCTTAATGACCGGCACGACGCCGATCGCAGAAATACGTTCGTTTACGGAATTCATGATAGTCACTCCTGTTTCTGTTCTGTGTTCACCTTATCACAACGGTTCGGTAAATACAAGAGATAGGAAATAAAAGGGCAGAAAATGCATATTTTTCAGCCGATTATACCCCCGAATATGCCGAGAAGCCGCCGTCGATGGGGAGAACCACACCGGTGATGAATCCGGCGGCTTTTTCGTTCAACAGGAACAACAGGCCGCCTTCGAGTTCTTCGCTTTGGCCGAAGCGACCCATCGGTGTTGCCGCCAAGATCTTGCCGGTGCGGGCGGTGGGGGTGCCGTCGTCGTTCCACAAAAGTTTGGCGTTTTGCTTGGTCGAAAAGAAACCGGGAGCGATCGCATTGACGCGGATCCCCACACGGGAGAAGTGCACGGCCAACCATTGCGTGAAGTTGGACACCGCCGCTTTCGCACCCGAATAGGCGGGGATCTTGGTGAGCGGGGTATAGGCGTTCATCGACGAGATGTTCAGGATGGAACAGCCCTCGCGCCCGACCATCTGAGCGGCAAAGGCTTGCGTCGGGATCAGTGTGCCGAGGAAGTTCAGATTGAAGACAAAGCTGACGCCGTCCGCTTCCAGGTCGAAGAAACTTTTGGTGTCCGCGTCGATGTCGCCGAGTTCAAAATATTCTTTGTCGGTGGTGGCACGGGGATTGTTGCCGCCGGCTCCGTTGATCAAGATGTCACACGGCCCGAGATCGGCTTTGACCGCTGCTGCGACCGATTGGCACAGCACTTTATCCAGTACGTTTACGGCATACGCTTTCGCAGTCCCGCCTTCGGCGTTGATCTCGTCGGCAAATCCGCGTGCGGCCTCCTCGTTCAGATCGAGCAGTGCCACTTTGGCACCTGCCCGTGCGAGCACTTTGGCAAAATGACTGCACAACACACCGCCCGCTCCGGTGACAACAGCGACTTTTCCTGTAAGATCGGTATTCAAAACATTCGGTTGCATAGGTGTCCTCTCCTTTATTCTTTCTCCAATTTATCCAACATATCCCACACACCGAGCATATACATAATGCCGAGCGCGCGATCATACAAACCGTAGCCGGGGCGGACATTACCCGGCCCTTCATTCCATAAATGGCGGCCGTGATCGGGACGGATATAGCCCTCAAATCCGCTGTCGTGATACGCCTTTAAGATGTCCAGAATGCCCGTGTCACCGTCGCAATCGCGGTGGCTCGCTTCCGAAAAATCGCCGTTTTCAAAATGCTTTACGTTGCGGATATGCGCAAAGGCGATACGGTCGCAGTGGCGACGCACGATGTCGGCCACATTGTTGGCGGGATCGGCGTTCAGACTGCCCGAACAGAGGGTGAGACAGTTGCACGGATGGTCTACCATTTTAAGGAAACGGTCGATGCTCGGTTCGTCCACCAACAGGCGGGGCAGACCGAAGATATCCCACGGCGGGTCGTCCATATGGATCGCCATTTTGATGTGGCACTCTTCACAAGTGGGCATCAGTGCTTCGAGAAAATATTTCAAATTCGCCCACAGGGTCTCGTGGTCGATCCCTTCGTAGGCGCGGAACAATTCGTCCAACTTCGCCATACGTTCCGGTTCCCAACCGGGGAAGGACATGTTGTATTTTTCGGTGAAATTCAAGATATAGTCGGCCATCGCATTGTAGTCGTCTTGAATCATACCCTTTTCATAAAACAGAGCGGTCGAGCCGTCGCCCACGGGGTGGAAGAGGTCGGAACGCGTCCAGTCGAAGATGGGCATAAAGTTGTAACAAATGACCTTCACCCCGTATTGTGAAAGGTTGCGGATAGTGGTTTTATAGTTCTCAATGTATCGGTCGCGGGAGGGCAGACCGATCTTGATATCGTCGTGCACGTTGACCGATTCCACCACATCCATGTTAAAACCGTATTCGTCCAGTTGCCGTTTGACTTCGGCAATTTCGTCGATCTCCCAAACTTCGCCCGGCATTTTGTGGTGTAATGCCCAGACGATGGATGTCACCCCCGGAATCTGCTTGATATCCGAAAGCGAGATCGTATCGTTTCCTTCGCCGTACCAGCGAAAACCCATTTGTATCGGCATATCGATTCTCCTTTACAGTCGGAAATAACGTGTGGCGTTGTAATAGCAGATATCCTGTACCAACCCACCGAGTGTGTCCATATCGGCGGGATATTCGCCGTTTTCAACCCAACCGCCGATCAACTCACACAATATACGGCGGAAATAGTCGTGCCGTGTGTAACTTAAAAAACTGCGGGAGTCGGTAAGCATACCGACAAAATTACCCAGAATGCCGAGATTCGCAAGCGAGGTCAGCTGGTCGATCATACCCTGCTTCGTATCGTTAAACCACCAGGCACTGCCGTGTTGCAGTTTCCCCGCGACTTCGCTTCCTTGGAATGAGCCGATAAGCGAATCGAGAAAAGCGTTGTCGCCACCGTCCAAACTATAGAGGATCGTGCGGGGGAGAGCGTTTCTTTCGTGCATGGCATCCAGCAACGAGGCGAGTGCTTGGGCACCGCCCATCGGGCCGATACAATCGAAACCCGTATCGGGGCCGAGCGCACGGAACATGGCGGAATTGGGATTGCGCAAACAGTTATAATGAATCTGCATCACCCAGCCGCGGCGGGTGTATTCCTCCGCACAGTAAAGCAACAGCGCCGTCTTCAAGGCGGTGGCTTCGTCGGCGGAGACCGTCTCGCCGCGAAGTCCCTTTTTCACAACGGCGTCCACCGTCGGGCGCTCTTGTCGGTGGAATACGGCAAAATCCAGACCGTGATCGCTTGCACGGCAACCGTGGGCGGCAAAGTAATCGATGCGCCGGCCGAGCGCCGCTTCCAGTGTGTCGATACCGTCAATGGCGACACCCGCCGCCTCGCTCAAACGGGCAATGTATTCCTGCCATCCCACTTTATCGATATTCAGCGCTTTGTCCGGCCGAAACGAGGGCGCGACCGTGGCGGTCATGGTGGGGTCATCGGCCAGTTTTCGGTGCCATTCCAGTGAATCCGCCGGGTCATCGGTCGTGCCGATGAAGGCGACGTTGCTTTGGTCGATCAGTCCGCGCACACCCATGTCCGGATCGTTCAATCGGGCGGCGGCGAGTTGCCAAACCTCTTCGGCGGTATTGCCGTTCAACACGCCTTCGTAGCCGAAATAGGTTTTGAGTTCCAAATGACACCAGTGATACATCGGGTTGCCGATGGCACGGGGGAGTGCTTCGGCAAATTTTTGGAACTTCTCGCGTTCGGGGGCATCTCCCGTGATAAAGCGTTCTTCAACGCCGTTCGAACGCATCAGGCGCCATTTATAATGATCCCCCGCAAGCCACACTTGTGCGAGATTTTCAAAGCGCTTGTTCTCGAAGATCTCCCGGGGGCTGACATGACAATGATAATCTACGATCGGCATCGCGGCGGCATAGTCGTGAAACAAGGCACGCGCCGTGGAGGTGGAAAGCAGGAAGTCTTCCTTCATAAACGGTTTCATTCAGAGAACTCCTTTCGGGCATACTGCTACATAATACACGCATAGTATATCACAATCTTTTTGCAAAGATAATTGTGGAAATTGCTTGACATATTGCAAAAGTTGCGGTAATATGATAGCGTTTTCAGAAACGAGGTGAGGAGATGCGTCATAAAGCACAGCAATTCGACCCGCGCCAGACCATGTGTCGCACCGGGTTCGAAGTGTTTCATTACCGCGATGTACAGCCGGAGGAAGTGGAGGTACATCACCACGATTTCTATGAGGTATATCTCTTTTTAAGCGGCGAGGCGGATTATTGGGTAGACGGTCGTCTCTATCGCTTACAGACGGGTGATCTTTTGCTTATCAACCCGATGGAATTGCACCGCCCGATCATAAAAGCGGACACAGCGTATGAACGCATTGTGTTGTGGATCGAAAAGAAATATCTCGAGAGCCTTTCCACCGAAGATGTCAGCCTTACACGCTGTTTCGATCATTCTCGTCCCGAACATTCCAATCTGTTGCGCCCGTCGGCCTTGTGGCGCTCGGATATCACGGCACGATTGAACGCCTTGGTGCGGGAATATTACAGCGAAGAATACGGCGGTGCGCTGTGTGCCGACGCTCTCCTTTTGCAGTTTATGGTGGAACTCAACCGCCTGGCGTTGCAAGACGACGGCACCGAACTGCGGGAAGAGCCTTCGGTGCTTGCCAGTAAAGTGTTGGCATATATTGGGGAGCATTATGCAGAGGAATTGTCGCTGGACGTGCTGGCACAACGTTTTTTTGTGAGCAAATACCACCTTTCCCACGAATTCAGTCGTACAGTCGGTGTGGGCGTCTATCGGTATCTGACATTAAAACGCCTGCTGATCGCAAAGCAACTGATGAGCGACGGTGTACCGCCGGGAGACGTATATGCCGCTTGCGGGTTTCGAGATTATACCAACTTTTATCGTGCTTTTAAAGCAGAATACGGCATCAGCCCGCGTGCTTGCGGAGTGGGAAAAAACGAATAACGAAATGGGGGAGACGGCACGTCTCCTCCGTTTTTTGAGTTCACCTCGGAGTGAGCAGGTTGTCGTAACTATTGGCATAACAAGCAACAGAACGGTCGGATGGCTCCGACCGTTCTGCTGTTTTGTTGTTTAAAAGCACACCAATGACGTTCCTTTTAATCCCATCTGAAATCATACACATCGGTATGTATATTCAGGGTGCGGTCGTTTATAACGACCGTTTCATCATCCATCCACTGTACAACCGCATCAGACTCATGATAGTTCCAATATACGTTCTTTCGGTGCCCGGTTTCCTTGGTCAGCAATTCTCCGCGGATTGAATAATCCGTAGTAGCACCGCCGTCACACAGATATATGTTTATGGTATATTCACCGTTTGCGGACTCATACGAAGCCAAAAAATCTCCCTTGGGAAGCCCGACGATACCATTTTTTGATGAATACGGCATCGTTTCGCACGCTGTTAAAAACAGAGAAAGAACCAAGGTCACTAAAAAGACTTTTTTCATAAATTTCCTCCGTTGGTTTATGTACGAAGTGCTTGTGTTTATTGCCGACTTAATAATATTTGTTGGGAATTTTTTCGTGGTAGATAATCTTTTCGTAGTAGAAAACCCCGTCGTATATATCCCACTCGAGATGCATACGGGAATTCAAACGTAGACTGCCGCCCTTCTGTATGGACTCGAGCCACCCCGAAATATCCTCCCATTCCCAGTTGTGATGCGAGGCACCATAAATTAGAGAACAAAAAAGTTCCTTGTTTTCGTCATTCCAATAATTACAATAAACTGTTGTTGTCTCGAATTCGATGTCAAATATCGTGTCTTTGGGAGTGATTTGAAACTGCACATAAAAATTTGCCCCCGTGGACGTATGGATCGAATGATTTACAAAAACATCGCCGTAGGATGCTTCACTTACTGCTGTATCCACCTCCAATTCCGGGTCTATACTTCGGATTACAGATTCAAATTGGATGCACTCTTCTTTGCGGTCCGCTATCGTTGGTTGTAGTTGCTTTTTACATGAAGAAAAAAACAACAAACACAAAAGTAACGGTACTATCCATCTCTTCATTTTCCCCTCCGTGAAAGATATATTTGTAGGATCACGACCGTCCCTTGTGTTTCGACGGTTTATACGTTTGGTCCGCCAATTATTCCGTATTGGGAATGCCAATGTGAATTCCGGGTGTAAATTCCCCGTCTCCCCAATAGGCATACTCCGGATATGTATCATCATCTTGTACCTTAATAATGTACAAAGAGTGAAGTCCTAAGTTACGACGGTTTGCGGTATCTTTAGTAACATATTGAATAGCAAATCTATACTTGCATTCGGTTGTTTCTACATCGCAACTGGACTCCATTATTTGAACAATTCGATGGATTTCTTTTGTAGTATCCGCAAATGTCCCTATCCCATCTTCATCATATGATTCAACCGTTCCTTCGAAATAATCAAATAATTCTTGAACAGATTCATCAAACGTTGCTGCTTTGTTAAGGCTTACCTCGGAAAACAGTGAAGTTAGCATATCGTTGTTTTTAGATTGAATAGCGTTTAATACTTCCTCGACTTTTTCTTCTGCTGTACGTTGGTCATTATCAACTATCATACCCCCCTTGATGAACAAGAATACAGGAGTATCACTATTAATAGTATTAAGAGCAACGCTATACTCTTTTTCATTAATAATCACTCCTATCAGAATGTAAAAGCAACCGTTTTATGCTTGTTCCCAAGCCAAACATAAAATCATAGAAAGCAGTATAGCCCCAATACGGTTGCCAACAGTAGAATCTCGCATGATAGATCCCGTTTTGGCTTTTTCATATTCAGAAAAGCAGCACCGGCGGCGGTATCGATTCCTGCAACATAGTATCATTCTGCGTTGCAGGTGTAAGTATACTCCTTCGAAGCGCAAATGTCAATTTTACAAAAAGAACGGTCGGATGGCTCCGACCGTTCCACGGGGATTTTGCTTGTCTATACGTACAAAGATTGGTTCCTTTGTTCCCTTATGCAGTCACGCTCTCAACCACCCATTTGAAATCTAAAAACGTGAAAACAACGGTTCGTTCTTGCTGAATCTTCTTGATTTCCTCCAATGTATCCCAATCCGTTATCGTTGCCGTAATACGATAACGGATGCATAGTTTGTTCCATGAAAGGAGGTTAAATCGTGGTTTTGCTCTGATGGTGATCATCGTATCTTCTCTAATGTCATCTTCTTCAACGATTCGCAAAAATTTCAAATTGTCAACAGAAATCCACGTGTCCTCTTCTGCTAAAGCAGCATTTTTATTCACATATTGTATACAATCGTTTCCTTTTACATAGGGTATAGCATAAAAACACAAGAGAAGACTGATCAGCAGAAAAACAATCAGCAAAGGAACCGCTATCAACACTACGATCGGCACTCTTTTTTTACTCATAATCCAATATCATCTCCCATTAATTTTAATTTTTAAATTTTGAATGGCTTTTTTAATTTGAAGGGATTGGACCACAGTTTTTAACTAAATTCGAAAGAAAATTTTTTAATGGAATGTATATCCCGCCATCAATTGGAGCGGTTTCTCTAAAAATATTTGTACCTTTGCTAAAAATCTGAATTCCAACAAGTTTTTTGTTATTTAATGGATACTTATAGTAACTGTATACCAGTGCACCACCAATTACCGCAAAAGAAACGGTAATTGCCTCTAAATAATTAGCTATTTTTTTGAACCCCCAAAAAACCCCTATTGAAAAAGATTTTGAAGGTTTTCCAAAGGCACCAAAAGAGACGCCGAAAAGTAAAGTCGCTCCTATAAGGAGACCAAAAGCCCCTGTCGAATCCAATAGGAAATTCGCAAAGAAATTCAGGCCTAATCCTGCAGCAAATCCGTTTGAAACGCCTACCGAAACCACCCAATATCCGGTATAGTCACTATTCAGCACCGGTTCATTATCGCTATACGTGTATAAAGCACATTTTGCATTTTCTCTCGAAATTGTTGCGAAAACCGCCTCATCAGCATTCACAAGCCTACCAACACCTGCGTCGTAGTACCGACTTTGCAGATAGTAGAGCCCAATCTCGGCATCGTAGTAATATCCACGATAACGATACGGGTTTACGGTACCGATGCCGCTGTCATCTTCCGTTACTGTGCACACACCCCATGCGTCGTAGGAATACTTCGCCACCGTTTCGCCGTTCGCATTCGTGACAGCGATGATATCCCCTTGCAGATTCTTCAAGAAGTAATACGGCACGGTGTTGTAGAGAATACCGCACATCGCCTCCTCGTTGTCGTACAACGGCATAAGGGTGTTCCTCTTGCCGTTGTCGTCTTCCCACGTTTCGCAAAGGATCTTCGTGCCGTCGAGTGCGTATTGACTGTAACACGAGTATACTCCTTCGAAGCGCAAATGTCAATCGAACGGACGATATTCCCCGCGTGGTCGTACACGTATTTGTAGTGTGCGGTGAGCGTATTCGCTGCATCGTACCACTTTTCGGCAACCATCTGACCCTGCCCGTTGTAGGTCGCCGTCATTTTATCGCCGTTGGCGTAGGTGATCTCTTTCAAGCGACCGTTGCCGTTTTTGTAAGTATACTGCACCAGTTTTTCGGTCTTGCCGTTGATGCCGATACTCTCCAAATTATGGAACGGGTTGTAGGCGAGATCGTACTGCATACCGTCACCACGTGCGATTTCGGTCATATTGTCAAACGCATCGTAAGTATAGGACACACTCGCGACTTCGGTGCCGTTCGCATCTTTGCTCGTCACCTTGACCGTTCTGCCCGCGGCGTCGTATTCGTACGCCGTCTTGTTGCCACAGCGGTCGGTCACTTCAGACGGGCGGGACGTGGTCGCATTTACCGCGTATTCCGTGGTGTTACCACGCACGTCGGTTTCCGCCGTCCTGTCGTTGCCCGTGGCATTGAACCCGAACGCACGGTAGAGCGTGCCGAACTCGCCGTCGGTAAACGTAGTTTCGGTGAGGGTGTTGCCGAATGCATCACGCGCTTCTTCGAACCCGAGTTCGTCGGTTTCTTCCACCGTTTCTTCGGCAATATCTTCGGCGGTTTCTTCGATCACGTCCGTTTCGCTTTCGATTGTGAAATCCTCGGCGGAAAGACCCGTTTCCAAACTGTCGCGCACCAGTTGCAGATTGTCGAAAAACGCCGTACCCTCGTTGAAACCGTAGTCACAATACACTGCAATATGCTTGACGGTGGCATAGTGACTTTTGCTGAACGACACCGAGGCAAACTGCCGATCTTCGAGCGCGGGGGCAAAATCGGCGGTAAATGTCTCGGTCGGGATATTCTCATCCGTATACACCACTTCCGCACGCAGGCAGAAGTGCGGCGTCTCGCTCTCTTCACGCTCACGGTCGGGCAAGCGAACACCCTTTGCCCAACCCGAAAGGGTGAAGGTCTCGCGTGTACCCGCGCCCATCTTGGGCTTTACCGTTTGCGAGGTACAGCACGCCGCATCCACCGAGGCGGCGGTCAGTTGCAGTGCCCCCGTGCCGCTCAACTGCTCAGCCGTGCTGACGGTGCCGCCTGTCCACACGGTTGCGGCATCTTCCGCGCAACCGTTTTGCAGATGGTTGTACACCATGGCGCACCCGCCGTCTTCGAGCTGCGGAGCGTTGATATGGCACATGCCCACACCGTCCGCCAACAGTTGCACCTGCACGGCGGTGTCTTGATTCAGCACGAACGGGGCAGACAGCCGCACCCAACCTTCGTTCTTTCGCAGTTTTTCGCTTTCGGCCAACACCGCACCCGTGCTGTCGGTCACACGCAGATACGCGCCCGCACCTGCAAACACTTTCAGCACGTGGATATACGCCGAGAAGGTGTGTTCACCCGCCGACAGCCCTTCGACCGTTTGGTACGCACCGTTTGCCGTCACCGTTTCGGTACACTCCTGCGTGTCGATGCGCAGAATGCGTCGCCCGTAGGGGGCGTCGGCGTAGCCGCCGTAGGCGTTCAGATTGGTGTTTTCGTCGTTCGCCATCGTCTGCCATACATCCGCCCCTTTCTTGTGGGAAGTAGGGTGACCGGCAATTGCGCTGTGCAAAAACAAGGAGAAAGAAAAATGAGAACAAGAGTTGTATTTTGCACTGCGCAAACTACGAGGGTGAAAAAATGAAGAGAGAACAAATGTTCTCTCTTCATTTTCATTATACCTTGTTTTTTTCGGTTTGTCAAGAGGGGGAGGGGGTGTGTTGTAAAAAAAGCCGTCCGAAACGGACAGCTTTTTTTAGGCGAGGTATTCTTTCAAATATTCCATGGCTTCGCGATAGCCTTGGAAACCGTGGCCGGCAATGGTGGTAAGGCAGGCGGCGCGAACATAGGAGATCCGGCGGAACTCTTCGCGTGCGCTCACGTCCGATATATGAACTTCCACGGTAGGAATCGCCACCGCCTTCAGTGCGTCAAGCAGGGCTATGCTTGTGTGGGTATAGGCGGCGGGGTTAAAGACAATGCCGTCTACCTGACCGTAGGCTTTTTGAATGCGGTCCACCAGTTCACCTTCGTGGTTGCTTTGGTAACAGACGATCTCCACGTCCAATTCCGCCGCCCACATGGCCAGACGATCGAGCAAGTCAGCATAGGTGCCGTTGCCGTAGATCGCGGGTTCGCGAAGGCCGAGCAGATTGATATTCGGGCCGTTTAATATCAAGAGTTTCATGCAGTCAATCTCCTTTCGGTGCGCCGAGCAGCGGTGTTTGTTCGAGTTTTCTGAGGCAATCCGTTACCGTTTCGGACGGTGTACGGAGGTTTTCCACCACGAGTTCCGCAAACCGCCGATAGCGCGGCAGACGTGCTTCATACATGGCGGCAAGGTCGGTCGAGAGCGGGCGGCCGTCGGTTGCCAAGTTTTCGAGTGGACGGGTGAGCCACACTATACGCCCGTTTTGGGCAAGCGGGGCGAAATTCCGTTCATCCAACACGGCACCGCCGCCGGTGGCGATGACGGCACCGCCCGTTTTTCCGTGTTCCTCAATAGTTTGGTGTTCTAAGCGGCGAAACAGCGATTCGCCCCCTTTTTCGAACAGCGCGGGAATGGAGCAACCCGTTGTGCGGACGATCTCTTGGTCGATATCCACGAAACGGCGCCCCGTTTTAGCCGCCAATTTCCGCCCGACGGTGGTCTTGCCGCAACCCGGCATCCCCACCAGTACCACATTGGAGGCGGCGTTGGTGAGGTCACGCAATACCTGTTCGGTCTTATCGTCCGAAACGGCGGCGTCGGTGAACAATTCGACGGCTGCTTTCGCTTGGGCCACCAGCATCGGCAGACCGTTACAGCAAGGAATGCCGCGCGCTTCCGCTTCCAACAACAGTGCGGTACGCAAGGGGTTATAGATCATATCCACAAACCCTTCGCAACGCGGAAAACGCGCGAGAGACAGTACCGCATCGGGGCAGTGAGGATACATGCCCACCGGAGTGGTGTTGACTACCAAGGCGGCGTCGGTATAGGCGGTTTCGTCGGCATAGGATACGGCACCGTCGGTCGCGTTACGGCTGACAATGACGGTCTCGCGGGCGCCGAGATCCTGCAATACCGCCTGTACCGTGCGGCAAACGCCGCCGTTACCGAGGATGGCCGCTTTTTTGCCGCGCGGGTCGATGCCGGCATAACGCAACAGCCAACAAAGACCGGCATAGTCGGTATTGTGCCCCGTAATGCGGCGATCGCTGTCGTATACCAGTGTGTTCACACTGCCGATGCGTGCGGCGGTGGGGGAGAGCGTATCCACAAGCGGCATCACCGTTTTCTTGTAAGGAATGGTGACGTTCAGCCCACCGATATCGGGCCGACGTATAAAGGTCGCGAGCGCCTCTTCTTCCATTTCGAACAATCGATAATCGTAGTCGGCGAGTGCTTTGTGAATGGGGGGCGAAAAACTGTGAGCCAGTGTTTGGCCCAGTAATCCGTATATCATGCAGTTTCTCCTTTACAGTTGTTCACTGTAGTTGCCGAGGAAGGCGAAGGTCTCGCATTCGTGCGCGAGGCTTTGTAACAGTGTCAGCACGGCGGGCGACTGTACCGAACCTTCGAAATCAAAATAGAACAGAAATTCGAAATCACGACCGGGGATCGGACGGCTTTCGATCTTGGTGAGGTTGAGTCCCAGCGCCGAGAATTTCGCGATCAGTTCATACAGTCCGCCCGGTCGATGGGGGGCGCTGAGCATCAGGCTGATGCGGTCGGCGCCGGGATATATGTGCATATCTTTCTGGATACAAATGAACCGCGTGTGATTGTTTTCGCTGTTTTGAATGCGGTCGGCAACGGGGACAAGGCCATAGAGTGCCGCACATTGCGGCGAGGCGATGGCCGCCAGATCTCGCCGCCCCGATTCGGCTACTCGCTGTGCCGCAACGGCCGTGTTGGGTGCGGGGGTCACAGTGATGTGCGGCAAGGATTTCAAAAAGGTGCCGCACTGCCCGAGTGCCTGTTCGTGTGAGGTAATTTCGCGGATGTCTTCGAGTTTGGTACCCGGCAGTGCGAGTAACTGATGGCACACGTTCAGACGCACACTGCGGATAATGTGGAACTTTTTGCTTTTCATCAGCTCATATACCGTGCTGACCGAGCCGTTTGAACTGTTTTCGATGGGAAGCACACCATAGCGGCACAACCCGCTTTCCACCGCATCGAATACATGCTCGAACGAGCGGAAAAACATGAGATTTCCCGCGGGAAACAGGCGGCATGCCGCCGCCGACGAATAGGCGCCTTCCATCCCTTGGCACGCAATGGTACCGTCGGTGGGGAAGAGCGTGGGGGTCTCTTGGAGTGCCTGTCGAATGTCGCGGGTAAGTCCCCCTTCTTCGGTGAGCAGTTGTTCTTGATAGGAGCAACTGACATCGATGAGCGTGGAGTACAACACCCGCGCCCATGGACCGAATTCTCCCGCCTCTTGCGATACGCGTGCGAGAATCTCTCGTTCACGCGCCGGATGGCGAAGCGGGAGATTCTGCCCTTTTTTCACATTGGCGACTTCGCCCGCAAGGTGCATACGGCGGCAAAAGGCCGCAAGCAGTTCCTTGTCCGTCCGGTCGATCTCGCGACGGATCTCTTCGAGGGTCATATGGCGATCTCTCCTTTTTCTTCGAGCAGCATATCCAAAACGGTGAGGGCGGTAATCGCTTCCACCACCGACACGGCACGTAACGCCACGCAGGGATCGTGCCGCCCGCGTATGGCAAGCGTGTCCACTTCACCGCTCGAAAGACGCAGGGTGGATTGTTCTTTGGCAATGGAGGGGGTGGGCTT
>JAZNTV010000048.1:0-29020 GCA_045591985.1 Acutalibacteraceae bacterium | reverse complement strand
GGTTGGTGGTGTTGTTCACCGGCGGGTTGGTGGTGTTGTTCACCGGCGGGTTGGTGGTGTTATTCACCGGCGGGTTGGTGGTGTTGTTCACCGGAGGTCTGGTAGTGGTGTTCACCGGAGGTCTGGTAGTGGTGTTCACCGGAGGTCTGGTAGTGGTGATGGGAGTCGTGATGTTGTTGTTACCGCCACCGTTACCGGAACCGGCACCACAGGTGATGATACCGGCTTCGCTCAAAGTCTTACCGGTAACCAGACCCTGGGCCCACTCCATGAAGTAGCCGTTGTAAGTATCCGGATCCGCCAAGCAAGCGGGAGGCAGATCTTCCTCGTGCAGGTGCAGTGCAAAGCCGAGCATGAACTTATCACCCTGCGCCAAACCGTCGCCGCCGAGCCAGGAGTGCTTCAGCGCGATCTCGTAAGTAGTGGTAAACGTCTCATCGTCACGGCCCACAAAGTAGTAGTAGTCCGCACCGGCGCCCTTGCTCATGTCCACAGCAGAACCGGAACGCAAGTTCACACCGGTCTCGGGAGTTTCCCAACGAAAGCCCAGCTGACGACGCTGGCTGCTGTTGTAAGCGAAACCGAGCTCGAAACGAGCGGAGTTGTCGAACATACCCTTGGTGTCATGGCCGATCTGGATCTGCAAGCAGTCTTCACGCCACAGGTCATGACCCTGCATACGGACGTTCACATGCTCTTCGTCTTCGATCTCCAAAGCGAAGTAGATGTACTCCGAGTCCCAACCGATGTAGGCTTCGCCGTTGCCATCGGGGGGAAGATCCGTGTAACCGCTGCCCTCTTCATAGGACCACAGAAGGCCGTCGCCGCCGGACAGCGAATCCTGAGTGAAGGGGAAATTGGCTGCCTGTTTCCAGGTAGCATCGTCGAGTTTACCGTCGATGTTGGGGCGGGTGCTGACTTCATTTGCCGTCTCGGTCGGACGGTCGTAGTTGTCATTCGGGATCTGAATGGCAACCGCGCTCGCCGAAACCGCTGCCAACGAGAACAGCAGGCAAACAGAGAGAAGCACCGCAAGGATCTTGGATACCTTTTTCATTGTTTACACTCTCCTAAAATATTTTGTTGACCGCGAGGACGTCACATCCCCCGTTCTAACACCAATATGATACCGCATAAAACGGAAAATGTCAATAGGCTTTTCTTGCTGTGTTACAAAATTTTTGGCGAATATCACAAAAGTTGTTTTGGAAATATTGTACAGACATTCCCGTTCAAATTTGTGCTATCCTAACAGAAAATACATGCCGATCGCGTTTAAAACACCCACCAACATGCCCGCCATCACCTGAATCGGCGTGTGTCCCACGAATTCTTTCAGTTTCACTTCGGGCAGATCTTTGGTTGTCAGCTTTTCGAACGCCTTCACCATTTCATTGATGATCACCGCCTGCTTGCCCGTTTCCTGCCGCACACCCGTAGCATCGTGGCACACAATAATCGCCAACACCGCCGTCACCGCAAATTGAAAGGATCCAAAGCCGTAGAACAGTCCGCTGACAGTCGCCAGCGAAGTGACGGTCGCGGAATGGCCGCTGGGCATCCCCCCGTCACCAAAAAGGCGGGCAAAATCCAGTTTTTTATAGATAATGGCGTGAATGATCGTTTTGATTACCTGCGCGATCAACCATGAAGAAAGCGCCGTCACAAGCAGCGGATTTACAAGCAGATCCCATAACCAATCCATATGTTTTTTCCATCCTTACTGTACTTTATTCTTATTGCTCGTTGCTCATAAACACATCGGCAACCTCACTGATGGTCATATACGCTTTCGGGTCTACCGCATGGACGATCTCCCGCATTTTAGAGATCTGAAAACGGTTGACAACAAAATAGACAATGGTCTTCGACGCATTGGAATACCCTCCCGTTGCGGCGATCTTGGTACAACCGCACTCGAAGGTAGCCATCAGCGCAGCCGATACCGCCTCTGCTTCTTCGGTAATGATCATCACTTCTTTGGAACGGTCGAAACCTTCCACAATAAAGTCCACCGTCTTAAGTCCCGCCATATACGTGACAACCGAGTAAAGCGGCAGGATCCAACTGCCCATCACCACGCCGCACACGATATACAGCAGTACGTTGTAGATCATCATAAACGTACCGACCGTCACATTCAGCCGCTTAGCGAAGATGACCGCCATGACTTCCGCCCCGTCGATCGCGCCGCCGTAACGAATGGTAAGGCCGCTGCCGACGCCCGATATAATGCCGCCGAACAGCGCACATAAGAGCAAATCTTCTCCCGCGAGCGGCGATGCGATGCTGACATCGATGGGCAGTATGTCGGTTATCAGCCACGACGCCAGTGAATACACCCCCACGGCAAACAGCGAATATACCGTAAAAGTCACGCCTTGTTTTTTCAGCCCGAACAAAAAAAGCGGAACATTCAGCAGTAAAAGAAAAATCGAGAGCGTCATCCACGTCGGCGTGATCTGCGAAAGCAGAATGGAAGTGCCCGAAATACCGCTGTCATACAATTTGACGGGGGCCAAAAACACCGTTACACCAAACGCATTGATGCATCCCGCCGCCGACAGCATCAAAAAGTTCTGCCAACGTAACCGTCTCAATTCTCCCAACAGACGCTTCATATCTTGCCGCCTTTCTCTGACATCGCGTTACAGTATAGCACAAAATCGGCTGTCCGTCCAGTAAAAAAACAAAAAAGCCGATACTTTTCCGTGGTAAAGTGATGTTTTGGTAAAAAACGTCTTGCTTTTTAGGGATGAATGGTTCGCGATTGAGTATATCCTCTCAGGGAACAAGCGCATGGCTTTGTTCGAAAGGAGTTATCATCCTATGCCGATCTTAGCATTCGTATTCTACTTCCTGCTTATCCTCGGAATCGGATTGTTCTTCTTCCTTCGTTCACGCGGCGGAGGCGAAAAGGAATATTTCCTCGGCGGCCGTTCGACAGGGCCGGCAGTATTATGAGCATGGCGGAAAACGCCCGGGGTCTGTTCGGCGCCGCGTTCGGTCCCGTTGTGTTGCTCTCGCTGTTCCGGCGCCGCTTCAACTACACGGGCGCGTGTGCGGACATCGTCGTCGGTGCTTTGGCAGATATCGCATGGTTGCTCTGTTTCACCCGCACCATTACGGACCCCCTCATCTGCAACACCGGCATTTATGAGATCCTTCCCGGCTTCATCGCCGGCGGCATCACCGCCGTTGTCATCTCGCTTTTGACCAAAGCCCCCTCGCCGGAAGTCGAGCGCCTCTTCGCCTCGGCAAACCACCCTACGGTGGACGACGGATCATCAACGGATTTTAAGAACAAAGAGGCTGTCGTATGACAGCCTCTTTGTTTATTCTTCTCCGGTTTTCAGCGGTGCATATGTCCGCTCAAACTCCTCGGGGCGAAACAGCCACGCATAGCAACGACGGATCGACGCCATACCGTCCTTATACCATCCGCTGTCGTCATACTGTTCGCGGCCTTCGGCCGTGCCCATCATATACCGTACCGGTACCCACGTGGTCTCCATCACACCGAGGATGTTGTCCCCGCCGTGTTCCAAAGCATAATCCAGATAGAGTTTCGTATTCTCGGGAGAGTTAAACGGACAAAGCCAAATTTTCAACCCGGCTTCGGCAAACACCTCTACCGAGCGGAAATGCGGCCAGTTGTGGTAGTGCCAGTCGGTAATGATAAAATCCTTATCCAAAAGCGGCAGTGCTGTCCACGTACCGTTTTGGCTGGCATCCCACGGGCCGTATCCGAAATCGAAGGAGTTAAGCAAGCGATCCCCCCACATCATCGGAGTGGCGCCGTGCGCCTTGATATGGGCCGCCAACCCGTTACACCAATCAGCGAACAACTCGCCGTTATCCTTGCCCGTAGCTCGACAATGCTCGCAATCGCCGATATAAAACACTTCATCCATGCCGATATGCATATACCGCGCGTCGAACGCATCCATCACTTCGTCCAGCAGTTCACACACCACGCGGAAGGCTTCCTCGTTGGTGGCACAAATGCTGTAGCAGTATTCCGGCTCTTGCTCAACGGGCGTTTCCGAAAACGCGGGGTGCCCCTTCAGCAGACCGTCGGGACGATGGGTATCCTGTACCGTCTGATGCCCGAGCAGGTTCATATCGGGAATCAGTTCGATGCCGCAGCGGCGGCAGGTATCCACCATTTTTTGAACATCCTCGCGAGTAAGCGGATGCTCACCGCGGCACTCGGGATGGCTTTCAAACGCATAGTTGTAGCGAATGATCAGCAAAAGGGTATCGATCTTATCGGCCACCAATTCCGTCTCCACGTAACGGCAGAAATCCTCCACCTCATCGGGCAACGGTGCAAACAGACAAAGCCCCCGCCCTTTCCACGGATAATCGTTAACACTCATGTATAACACCTCATTTCAGCTTACAGTATACCACACTCGTCGCGATTTGGCAAGACACAGTTATTCGCCGTAACATTCGGTGGATCGCATCATATTTTTCGCGCCGATCAGCCGTGACGTACCGCAGAAGCCGCCGTTTACGATGGTGTCGTCCTCAATAAGCACCGACGGGTGATACTGTAAAACGGCGGAAATACGTGCCGACGCCCCCGCCGCCACTTCGGCCAGCGTCACCGTGTCCACATGGCTTTCGCCCTCATACGTACCGCACCCGATATTGTCGTTATACACATTCAGCGTGCCGCCGTCCACCTTGAACATCACCCGCGGGCGCGCCCACGTTTCGCTGTTGATCATGTTGAACACGCCGCGGAAGGTGTCGTGCAGATACACACCGTACACCTCGGTAAATTTCCGATTGGTATACACCTGCGGGGTAAAGGGCGCCATCTGCGTGTTGATCATCGTGATCACACGGCCGCCCTGCACATCCACACTGTGGCGGACGGTATCACTCGCATACCCGATGACGGTAGCGGTCGTGTCCTCGCCTTTAATGACCAAGGTCTTACCGCCGCCGTAGGTAAAGCAACCGTACACCATCTCGTCGATTACGTTATCCAGCACGTAGGTCTGACATTCTCCTTGCAGGATATCGAAGAAGTGCATCGCCAACGGGCGAAGCGCTTGCTCGGACAGCTCGTTATGACGATAGGCGATCGGCAACGGCGGTCTCGGATTCTTCGTCGAGGAACGAGAACGGGTCGCCGTCGTCTACGGAAAAACTTTCATTGGAAACATTTGTCGAAAAGTTTTGCTTGCTTTCTGCGTCGGATTGTGATATACTATCCTCATAGAAAGATGCATCGTTTAATACCGAAGGCACAGTGCTGCTGGAAGTTCTTTGCGGTGCATCTTTCTGTTTGTCGTAAATTATCTCGTTCCCCTTATTGTTCAAAAGCTCTCTTACTTTTCCTACTTTAGGCGGATACGTAGCGTTCGCAATACTGCACCAATCTTTTTTACATCCATCACAACATCCATTTCATTATTCTCCTTTCATTGGCTGTTCACGTCTGTACCCATCGTACACTATTTGTGCTCGATTGTCAAGAGGTTTTCTTAAAATTTGTGCACAAATTGTGCAGGCACTTTTTGTGCACTTTTATCATTGCCTTTTGTGCACTTTCCGTGTATAATAATGTTGCAATTTCTATATAAAGGAGTGTGGCTTATGGCTACCAAAACCGGCGCGCTTTTCGGTGCGCGTCTTCGTGAGCTCCGTCAAGAAGCGGGATATTCCCAAAGCGACCTTGCCAAGCTCGCCGGCACCTCAAAAAGCAGCATCAATATGTACGAACGCGGAGAACGCGAGCCCGGCTTTGAAATGATGGAAACTTTGGCCGATATTTTCAACGTGGATATGAATTATCTGATGTGTCGTTCCGAGAAGAAGGGGCGTTTGTTCGACGATCGTCCCCTCCCCTCCAATATTCTACCAATGCCGAAGATGCGCAAGGTGCCCCTGCTCGGCACGATCGCCTGCGGCGAGCCGATTCTGGCATCCGAAAACATTGCCGCCTATTTGGACGTGGCGGAGGATATCCACTGCGACTTCGCCCTGCGCTGTAAAGGCGACAGCATGATGGACGCCCGCATCCTCGACGGCGACGTGGTGTACATCCGCCACCAGCCCGACGTGGAGAACGGCGAGATCGCCGCCGTGCTGATCGACGGCATGGAGACCGAAGCCACGCTGAAGCGTGTCTACAAATCCGAAGGACAGCTGATGCTCACTCCCGCGAACGCCGCCTACGCCCCGCGCGTATTCATCGGCGAGGACATCGCCCGCGTGCGCATCCTCGGCAAAGCCGTCGCCTTCGCAAGTTTGGTGAGGTGAGAAAGATGGATTTTTTTATTTTCTTCTGGTGGATATTCGTTGCTTGCGTTGTGGGGTTGTTAATTATATTACTTGTAACCTATCACAGAAGCCGCTCCGCATCACCGAAGTATTCCCACCCCACCCCCTCGCACGGCACATCCCCCAAAAAAGTCAGCGCCAAAATTATGGGTGCTGTCGTTTATTCATACGCTTACGAAAACGCCACCGACATAGTAAAACGACTTCGCGAGTATCAATTCCTATCCGACGACGCACTGATGTTTTACCCTTTCTGCTATACCTTCTATTTTGCTACTATGCGTTTGCAAAAAAAATATGGACACGACGTTTCATCCTCTGTATTAGAACATGCTATAACTGCACTAGAATCAGCAAGCGACGACAAGGATGTTCGCTCGGCCATACGCGACGAAGTTAACCGTGTTTTTAAAAACCTCAATTCCTTTTTGGATGATTTTAAAAACGAAGATCCCGACGCTCTGCGTCATGTGTCCAAACAATTCCTTCTTGATGTAACTGATTCCGACGATGCCAACGCTCCCGTTTACGACATCCGAATTCTAACGGAAATTACCATTCATATTGTTTCGTGGATAAAGTATAGCGAGTTTCTTGTTACCGAGTATGAACTCGACCCCGCTCTTTTGTCAAAACAAGAACACAAGCCGCCCTGTAACGAGAGGCAAGAAAGGTCCTCAAATACCAACCAAACCTATTTGATGGAAACGTGGGACGGTATGCTGGTGTGGGTACCCGAAGATAAACTTGACGCCTTCGAAGCCAACCAAGCAAGGCTGGCACAACAGGCAGCAGAAAAAGCCGCCTCCTCTGCGACACCTCCTGTACCCCAATCCAACGAGGAGAAATCTCCCTTGGCTACACTTTTGCCCGCTCACCTTGCCGTATATAAAACTGCCGTCGCCGAACTCCCCGAAGACCCCGCTCTCCGCAGTGCGTTGCACGCGCGCCTTACCGACGGTATACAACAAATTGACGACCTCACCGACTACATGGGTGGCAATTTTCCCGTGGCTACCATCGCGCTCGCCTTGTATCTTGATGCGCTGATGATGGAATATACCGCTACCGGCAACGTCGCTCTGCGACCTCTCATCGCTCAGTACGATCGTGCCGTCCGCGCGGCAGGTGTTGTCGGCGAGGAAGAATACGAGCACTATATGGACACCGTCTGCACGTGGTACGACCGCCACACCGAACGGACCACATAAGACCTCGAAAGGAGGTTGCCTATGGCAAAAAACAAAACGCGCCCCGATGGACGCGTGCAAAAACGTATTTATCTCGGCACCGTGGATGGGAAAAAGATCTACCGCTCCGTGTTCGGCCGCACCGATGCTGAAGCCGAGCGCAAGGCACGGGAGATCCGCCGCCGTCTGGATGCGGGCGAACGAATACATGCAGGCGACATCGCATTCCGCGTGTGGGCAGAGCGACTTCTCTCCCTCAAGCGTGACGATCTTTCCCCCTCCTACGTGTCTGGATTGGAAAGCCGTTGCCGCTTTTGGAACGCCCGCATCGGTGATCTCGCGATCTCCGAAGTGCTGACCTCGGATATTCAGGACGGCATCAACGCGCTGTACACCAAAGGGCGCGCAAAAAAGACCTTGACCGATTACCGCAATACCGCTGAGGCAATACTGGAACTCGCCGAGCGCGACCGCGCCATCACTTACAACCCCGCTCGCTTTGTGGATGTTCCCCGCAATGCGAAACGGTCCACCCGATTCGCCCTCACAACAGAGGAGCAAGAATGGATTCGCACCACCCCACACCGCGCGCAACTCGCCGCCATGGTGATGATGTATGCCGGCCTGCGCCGTGGCGAACTGCTCGCGCTGAACATCTCCGACATCGACTGGTCGGAAGGCGTGATCCACGTCACCAAAGCCGTGCAGTTTATGTCCGACGGCAACACCCCACAGATAAAGCGCGGCGGCAAGACGGACGCTGCCACCCGCGCCGTCCCGATTCCCGATATTCTTGCCGACGCACTCCGCCAAGGTACCGAGGGGCGCTCTCCCTTCGAGGTGCTGATATGCGGCAAAGATGGCAAACACATGACCGAGGCGACCTTCTCGCGTATGTGGAGCAGTTATCTCTCAGTATTGAACGAGGAACACGGGCAACCGATCGGCGCACCGAAGCGCTCACGCTTCTCTCCGGGCGGCATCCCGATGACTATTCGCAACATCACGCCCCACTGCTTACGTCACACCTACGCCACCGTCCTTCACGCGGCCGGGGTGGACGTACTGACGGCGCAGAAACTTCTCGGGCACAGTGACGTCAAAACCACCCTCTCGATCTATACCCACCTCGACGATACGACCGCGAAAAAAGATATTTCAAAATTAAATCAATTTCTTTCAGCAAATATCGGCGACGCCAAAAATGACGCCGCAAACGACGAATGATTTTGACTACCCTTTTGACTACCCCATTTCCGTAATTTTGCGCTATTTTTCGGTCGTTTCCGCTACTTTTGCGAAAGATTTTCGAAACAACAAAAGCCCCAGAAACGGCGTAGCCACGCCATTTCTGGGGCTTTTTTGTTTGGCCCGCCCGGAGGGATTCGAACCCCCGGCCTTTGGAATCGGAATCCACTGCGATATCCAGCTTCGCCACGGGCGGATATATGCTCACCGCACGGTGAGCATAGGTAGTATACACGAATTCACAGCGCTTTGCAAGTCTTTTTCGAAAATTTTCAGCAGAACATTTCGTGCAGTTGTGCGTCGCTCAGCACCTTTACACCCGCATTTTGCAGAATTTTCGTGGCGGCATCGTTATCCGTCACCCGCATCACGACGTAGGCGTAGCCTTTTTGCGGGGTAATAAACGCATAAACGTATTCAAGGTTTACCTCGTTATCCGACAGCGCTTGTACCGCCGCGGCAAAGCCGCCGGGCGTGTCGTCCACCGCCACACCGAGCACCTCGTTCACCGACACCACACAGTGTTCCGCCTGCAGAACGCTTACCGCTTTATCGGTGTCGTTCACGATCATGCGCAAAATACCGTAATCGGTGGTATCCGCCAACGAAAGTGCACGAATATCCACGCCGTTTTGCGCCAGGATCTGCATGATCTGTGCCAATTTACCCTTTTTGTTTTCCACGAAAACCGAAAGTTGCTTAATGGTCATAACAAACAGCCTCCTTACACCAATTTGCGTTTATCGACAACACGCACCGCTTTTCCTTCGCTGCGGGCAATGCTCTTCGGCGCCACCAGATGCACCATCGGATTGATGCCGAGCATCGTCTTCATCGCACTTGCCAACGCCTTTTCAAGCGCCGCCACGCCGCGTACCGTATCGATGGTCTGATCGGGGTTCATCTCCACATATACGTCGAAGGTATCGTTATTCTTCTCGCGATCCACCACGATCTGATAGTTCGGCTGATACCCTTCGTTCAGAAGCACCGTTTCGATCTGGCTCGGGAACACGTTGACACCGCGAATGATCATCATATCGTCGCTGCGGCCCATCGGTTTGGACATTTTGATGTGGGTACGGCCACAGGAGCACGGTTTGCGCGAAAGCACGCAAATATCGCGCGTGCGGTAACGCAACAACGGGAACGCCTCTTTGTCGAGCGCCGTAAACACCAGCTCACCTTTGCTCCCCTCGGGCAACACTTCACCCGTATCGGGATCGATGATCTCTGCAAGGAAGTGATCCTCATTGATATGCATGCCCGTCTGCTCCGCACATTCAAACGACACACCGGGACCCGACGTTTCGGTCAAGCCGTAAATATCGTACGCTTTGATACCGAGCGTTTCTTCGATACCGCGGCGCATCTCTTCGGTCCACGGTTCGGCACCGAAAATACCCGCTTTCAGCGGAATATCGTCGGGACCCATCCCTTTTTCCTTCAGCGTTTCACCAATGTACGCCGCATAGGAGGGGGTACAGCAGAGAATGGTCGCCGAAAGATCGGTCATAAACTGGATCTGCCGTTCGGTATTGCCCGAAGACATCGGCAAGGTAAGACACCCGACACGATGCGAACCGCCGTTCAAACCGGGGCCGCCCGTAAACAGACCGTAACCGTACGCCACCTGACATACGTCTTCGTTGGTGCCGCCCGCCGCCACGATCGCGCGCGCACAGCAATCCTCCCACAGATCCACGTCGTGCTGCGTGTAAAACGCCACCACACGGCGGCCCGTCGTACCCGAAGTGGACTGAATACGCACACACTCCGAAAGCGGTTTCGCAAGCAGGCCGTAGGGATAGGCATCACGCAGGTCCGCTTTGGTCAAAAACGGCAGTTTATGCAGATCTTCAATGCCGTGAATATCGTCGGGAGTAACTCCTTTTTCATCCATCAAGGCGCGGTAGTACGGCACGTTGTTGTAGACGTGGCGCACCTGCTTTACCAATTTTTTGGACTGTAATTTTTTCAGTTCCTCTACCGGCATAGTCTCAATTTCTTTTTGATAATACCGTTGTTCTTCCACTGTTCTCATCCTCTCATGCATTGTAACCGAGTTCAAATGCCTTCTTATTCATCTCGACAAAGCGCGGCGCCACGCTCTTTTCGATCGCGTGGATCCACTTGTCGTGATCCATCGAAAAATACTTGGCCAAACGCCCCATCAACACGATATTCACCGCTTTGGCGGAACCGGCTTCCTGCGCCAACGACAGCGCATCCAGTGCATCCACTTTCACACCGGCCGCCGCCATATCGTCCAACACCGTTTCGGGATAGGCGGCCGCCCCCGTAATGACCGGCATCGGATCGATCTGCTGCGTATTGACGATCACGGTGCCGCCCGTTTTGAGACAAGCTATGTGCCGCGCCGCCTCAAGCTTTTCAAACGACACGATAAAGTCCGCTTCCCCCTGTTCAATAACGGGAGAATACACCTTGTCGCCGAACTGCACATAAGTGACGACCGAACCGCCGCGCTGACTCATGCCGTGTACTTCCGACACCTTCACGTCGTATCCTTCGTCCACCAACAGGCGACCGAGCAATTTACTGGCGAGCAGCGAACCCTGTCCGCCGACACCAACGATCATTAAACGTACCGTGTTCATTCGCTCACCTCCCCGATCGCATCAAATGCACACAACTGTTCACACACGCCGCATCCCACACAGAGGGTCGCGTCGATGTCCGCCTTGCCGTTTCGCATACGAATGGCCGGGCACCCCAGTTTCATACACTTCTTACAACGGCGGCACTTGTCCGCACCCACCACCACGGGCGGCTTGGTTTTCACCGATTTCAAAAGCACGCAGGGACGGCGAGAGATGATGACCGACGCCTCATCCGCCGCGAGTTCTTCCTTCAAAACCGTTTCGCACGCCGCAAGATCATACGGATCGACCACACGCACGCGGTTGATACCCACCGCACGGCACAGTGTCTCCAGATCGATCTTGGCTGCTGGATCCCCCTTGATGTTGTAACCCGTCGTCGGGTTTTGCTGATGCCCCGTCATACCCGTGATGGAGTTATCCAGAATGATGACGGTGGAATTGGAGTTGTTATACGCGATATTCACAAGGCCGGTAATGCCTGAATGCATAAAGGTGGAATCACCGAACACCGCGACAGCGTGGGTTTCGTGGCCCGCTTTGTTAAAGCCGTGCAGACCCGACACCGACGCACCCATGCAAAGGGTGGAATCCAGCGCGCACAGCGGCGGCTGTGCCCCCAAAGTATAGCAACCGATATCGCCGATGACCGTCACCTTATTCTTTGCTAAGGTGTAGTACATTCCGCGATGGGGGCACCCCGCGCACATCACGGGCGGGCGCACGGGAATCGCGGCATCGAGCGTCACGTGCTCCTTTTCGGGCAGACCGAATACACCGGCCACCGTACGTTGCGAAAATTCGCCGATGTTGGTAAACAGCGCTTTCCCTTCTACCTTCACACCGATCGCCGTGCAATGCGCCTCGAGCATTCCGTCGAGTTCTTCGATCACCACCACACGATCCACTGAGGCGGCAAAATCACGGATCAATCGGGTCGGAAGCGGATGTACCATGCCGATCTTCAACACACTCACCGACTCGCCGAAGGTCTCGCGCACATATTGATACGACGCACCCGAGGTGATGATACCGAGCGTTTTCTCCCCCATCTCCACGCGGTTAAAAGGGCAATCCTCCGCAAACGCGGCGAGCGATGCCGTGCGCGCCTCTACCACGGGATGGCGCTTTTTCGCATTACCGGGCATCATTATGTATTTCTCAGGCGTTTTGACATAGGGACGGTTGCCGCGTTCATCACGCGTCGCCGTTTCCACGATGCTTTGCGCATGGGCAATGCGGGTACACATACGCAGGATCACCGGAGTATCGAAATCCTCCGACAGTTGGAACGCCGCCTTCGCAAAGGCGAGCGACTCTGCCGAATCGGCGGGTTCCAGCATCGGCACCTTCGCCGCCACGGCATAATGACGGGAATCCTGCTCGTTCTGCGAGGAGTGCATCCCCGGATCGTCCGCCACGCAAATGACCAGACCGCCGTTCACGCCCGTATAGGACATGGTAAAGAGCGGATCGGCCGCCACGTTCAAACCGACATGTTTCATGGCACAGGCACTGCGCGCGCCCGCCATCGATGCACCGAACGCGACCTCCATCGCGACCTTTTCGTTCGGCGCCCATTCGCAATACATTTCATCGTATGCAGCGGCATATTCGGTTATTTCGGTACTGGGAGTACCGGGATAACTCGACACCACGCTGCAGCCCGCTTCATACAGACCGCGCGCAACCGCCGCATTACCGATCATTAATTCTTTCACTTAAAACTTCTCCTTTTTACGCTTCATCTTCCAACGCATCCTTAGCCGGAACGTTTACTCTCTTATTATAGCACATATACATCTGTTCGACAAGCGTTTTATCCATTTTTCGTGTAAACAAACTTACGATCGGCACTAACACCAATCCCATCACCATCGACAACACACCCGCGTTGATGGGGGACGAGAAATACGCATTGATAAACGGCACGTTAAGGAAGGTACAAACCATATTCACAAGCATCACGCCGACACCCACCGTGAAGGACACCCACACCGACGCTTTCGTGGTCTTTTTCCAGTAAAGTCCGAACAGGAACGGTGCCAGGAACGCGCCGGCCATGGCGCCCCACGAGATGCCCATCAGCTGGGCAATGAAGGTGACGGGCGAGTTCGCCTGCACAATAGCGAGTACCGCCGAAACAACAATAAAGAACACGATAAAGATACGCATGGTGCGCACCGAGGTCTTCTCTTTCCACGCCTTCTTGGAGATGGGTTGTAAAAAGTCCAGCGTGATGGTGGAAGAGGACGCCAGCACCAGCGACGACAACGTGGACATCGAGGCCGCCAGCACCAACACAATGACGATACCGATAATGGCATCCGGCAAACCTTCGAGCATCTTCGGAATCAGGCTGTCATACACCACACCGCCTGCGGCATTCAACTGCGGCTCATACAAACGACCGAAACCGCCGAGGAAGTAGCAGCCGCCCGCGACCACCAACGCGAAAACGGTGGAGATCATGGTGCCTTTACGGATAGATCCTTCGTTTTTGATCGCATAGAACTTCTGTACCATCTGCGGCAGGCCCCACGTGCCGAGCGAAGTGAGCAATACCACGCCGACCAGTTCAAGCGGTTTCGGGCCGAAGAAGGAGGTAAACGCCCCTTGCATGGCGGTTTCCTCCGTCGTTACCTGCGAGAGAGAAACCATCGCTTCGGAAAAACCGCCGTTTTGGCTGAGCACCGCCACGATCACCGCCACGATACCGCCGAGCATAATGATACCTTGAATAAAATCCGCCATCGCCGTCGCCATGTAGCCGCCCACGATCACGTAAATGCCCGTCAACACCGCCATACCGATCACACACCAGACGTAGTCAATGTTAAACGCCATTTGGAACAGACGGGACAGACCGTTATACAACGAGGCGGTGTACGGGATCATAAACAGGAAGGTGATGACCGACGCCGCCACTTTAAGTCCCGTACTGTCAAAACGTTTGCCGAAAAATTCCGGCATGGTGGAACTGCCCAGATGTTGCGACAGGATACGGGTGCGCCGCCCCAGTATCTCCCATGCAAGAAGAGAACCGATCAGCGCGTTACCGATACCGATCCAGGTAGATGCCACACCGAATCGCCAGCCGAACTGACCCGCATACCCTACAAAAATGACCGCCGAAAAATACGACGTGCCGTAGGCGAAGGCCGTAAGCCACGGGCCGACGTTGCGACCGCCCAGCACAAAGCCCTTTACATCGGCGGTACTCTTGCGGTAATAGAAGCCGATGGCGACCATCATCGCAAAAAACACAACCAGAAACAGAATCTTCAATACCATATCGTATACCTCCCGTCGCCGCCAACTTGTCGCTTTAAAGCGCTAAAATCTTTTTCCACAAAAAAAGGGGCTTTCCACCCGTGTTGAAAGACATTACGCGGCGACAGATTGACGATGCTTTTTGATATGCCGTTATTATAGCACCTGCCTACGCATTATGCAACCCCTTTTTTGAGAAAAAGGCAACTTTCGGCAATTTGCCACTTTAAACTGCAAAAGAGTTGTGCAATTTTACAAGGAACGAAATTTAAAAAATTGTAAATTCCGAAAAAACTTCGCGTTTTCCTCTTGATTTTTTCCAAAATGTGGGTACAATAGATTTTGGCACTCAAAGAAGAGGAGTGCTAAAATTGTCGAACAACATGATTGGAGGCGTATCATTATGACGATAAAACCGTTGGCTGACCGTGTGGTCATTCAGATGACCGAAGCGGAGGAAACCACCAAAAGCGGTATCATTTTGGCCGGCACGGCGAAAGAGAAACCGCAAGTCGCGGTTGTGACGGCTGTCGGTCCCGGCGGGGTGGTGGACGGCAAAGAGATCACCATGCAGGTCAACGTGGGCGACAAAGTGCTCATCAGCAAATATACCGGCACCGAAGTAAAGGTGGACGGTGAAGAGTACACCATCGTCCGTCAGGGCGACATTCTCGCTATTGTAGAATAAGGAGGTAATCACACATGGCAAAAGTTATTTTGTACGGTGAGGAAGCGCGCAAGGCACTGCAGTCGGGCGTGGATCAACTTGCCAACACCGTGAAGATCACCTTAGGCCCCCGCGGCCGCAACGTGGTGCTGGACAAAAAATTCGGCGCCCCTCTCATCACCAACGACGGTGTGACCATCGCGAAGGAGATCGAACTGGATGACCCGTTTGAAAACATGGGTGCCCAGCTTGTGAAAGAAGTGTCTACCAAGACGAACGACGTCGCCGGCGACGGCACCACCACCGCGACCCTGCTCGCACAGGCGCTCATCCGCGAAGGTATGAAAAACGTGGCGGCAGGTGCCAACCCGATGGGCGTCAAGCGCGGTATCCAAAAGGCGGTGGATGCGGTCGTGACGGAAGTCAAGGCCAATTCCAAGAAGGTCAGCGGTACCGACGACGTGGCCTCTGCCGCAACCATTTCCGCCGGCGATGCCGAGATCGGCCGTCTGATCGCGGAAGCGATGGAGAAGGTGTCGGCCGACGGTGTCATCACGGTGGAAGAATCCAAAACGGCAGATACCTACTCCGAAGTGGTGGAAGGTATGCAGTTTGATCGCGGCTACATCACCCCCTATATGGTAACCGATACCGACAAGATGGAGGCTGTGTTGGACGATGCGCTGTTGCTCATCACCGATAAGAAGATCTCCAATGTACAGGATATTCTGCCGTTGCTCGAGCAGATCCTGCAGTCGGGTCGCAAACTGCTCATCATCGCGGAAGATGTGGAAGGCGAAGCGCTCTCCACGCTGATCGTCAACAAGTTGCGCGGCACCTTCACTTGCGTAGCGGTCAAAGCCCCCGGCTTCGGCGATCGCCGCAAAGAAATGCTCCGCGACATCGCCACCCTCACGGGCGGCCAGGTCATTTCGGAAGAGATCGGTCTCGACTTGAAAGATGCGACCATGGATATGCTCGGTCGTGCACGTCAGGTGAAGGTGCAAAAAGAAGCCACCATCATCGTAGACGGCGCCGGTGATGCGGACGAGATCCGTGCTCGCGTGGCACAGATCCGCACCCAGATCGAAACCACCACCTCCGACTTCGACCGCGAAAAATTGCAAGAGCGTTTGGCGAAACTCGCGGGCGGTGTGGCGGTCATCAAAGTCGGTGCCGCAACGGAAGTCGAGATGAAGGAAAAGAAGCTTCGCATTGAAGATGCGCTCGCCGCGACCAAAGCGGCGGTGGAAGAAGGCCTGGTCGCGGGCGGTGGTGTGGCACTGCTCAGCGCGACAAAAGTGCTCGACGCCATGCTGGAGACTACCGAAGGCGACGAAAAGACGGGCATCCGTATCGTGCTGAAAGCACTGGAAGAGCCGGTACGTCAGATCGCACTGAACGCCGGTCTCGAAGGCAGCGTTATCATCGACAAGATCCTCACCGCGGGCAAGGCCAACTACGGCTTCAACTTCGCCACCGAAGAATTTGTGGATATGTTTGCCGCCGGCATTGTCGATCCGACCAAGGTGACCCGTTCCGCTCTGCAGAACGCCGCTTCGGTCGCCGCGATGGTGCTGACCACCGAATCGCTCGTAGCGGATAAGAAAGAGCCGGCACCCGCCGCTCCCGCCGCCCCTGCGATGGACGGTATGTACTAAGCGACTCCCCGGCCCACCCTGTTTACCACAGGGTGGGCTTTTTTGGTTAAACCGCTTTCAACGACCCGTTTTACCGATCGCCATGCCGCCATGATCACGCCCGTATACAGAGAATTTCAAAGAATTATACAACATTTTGCGTATAATGCATTGACATTTATCGACATTTGGTGTACACTCTTCTTGTCGAATGTTGTCAACAATGTTTGACAGGGTATTTTGTGGAGAAAGGGGGACTCTCGTAATGGATAACAAGAATCTGGTGCGTTTCCTGCTCACCTTCTTCCTCGGCTGGATCGGTAGTCTTATCATCAACCATTCGTCGTTGAAGCCGGAGGGCTACACCTCGAGAACGCTGGCCTACTTCTTCCTCGGTTACATCACCTGCGGTATCTATTCGTTGGTTGCTTCCATTTGCAACCTGTCGTTCGATCCCGCGAAGGCGAAGAACATCGGCTACGCGAAGGACTGATTTCCAAAACAAAGGACTGTCACCTGACGTGACAGTCCTTTGTTTTTGCGGCAACTTCTTTTCAACACAAAAACAATGCCCCGGCGGTACCTTCTTTACAGAGAGTGCCGCCGGGGCAAGGCGTTGTTTTATCGTTTTCTGAACAGTGGTTCCACATCGAGCGATTCGTCGTCGAGCAACACTGCCCGCACCGGAGCCCCGTCACATCCTGCGATCTTGACGGGAGCGGCAAAGAGGAAATATTCCCGCTCACACACCGCCGAGAGATCCAACCCTTCCAGGATCAGCACACCGCTGCCGAGCAGATGGCGGTGTACCGCCTCGCTGCGGTCGGCCGCCGCCACCGACGGCGCTTCCACGCCGATCAGGCGCACCCCCGCATCCGCAAGCACATATGCCGCCGAAACATCCACCGTCATACGCCCTTTAAAGAGCAGACGCTCGGCGGGATAGCGAGAAACCAGCCGTTCCGCCGTATCCCCCGTAAGCACACCGTCGAAACAGACCACACGGCAGTTGCCGCAACAATGCGACAGCTCCACCGTCGCAACGTCGTCACCTTGCGGCACAAAGTGAAGCGGGGCATCCAAATGGGTAGCGTTATGCGCACACAGCGACAACGCTGACAAATTGCAGGTGTCGCCGAACGCCATCTGCTGTATCCGCGTGATCTGCGGCGCAGGGTCACCGGGGTATACCGCCGCCGCAGTCAATTCACGGGAAATATCCCACAGTTTCATGATTCACACTCCCTTTGGCCTTACGAGCGCGGTTCGGTTCTATGGTGCTTGGGTAGGTGCAACCGTCGTCGCGGCGGTTGTCGGGTTCGTGCCGTAGATCTCGCTCAAATCGAGCGTCGTTCCCGTCGTGGTGGAAACGCCGCCTTCTCCCCCGTTGCCGTTCGGCGTGGTGGTAGTACCCTCTTTCACGTGTTCGGTACAATAGCCGGGCATAAAGGAGGTTTTGTACACACCTGTCTTTTTCGCGGTACAGGTGTTGTTTTCGCCCACCAACATACCGGTTTCTTCACAATACGTCGCTTCCACGATCATTTCGCGGTTGATGAGATCGGCTTTGACACTGCCGAAGCCCTTCTCTTCCGCAGAAACACTGTCGTCGCGCAACGCGATCATCACCTTGTTCCAAAGTGAACGCGCATAACCCGTCTGTTTGCTGTTGAGCGCCTTATCGTAGTCGTAACCGAACCACGACGCCGCCACGTATTGGGGCGTACCGCCCGCAAAATACACGTTATAGTCACTGCCGCTGCGGCTGGTACCGGACGTACCCGTCTTGCCGAAGACTTCCCAACCGCCGCGCCAATCGCCCGAAATATTGGCACCGGTACCTTCGCGTACCACCAACTGCATCAAGCGGTTCATAACGTAGGCGCTGTCTTCGCCGATAACACGCACCGGCACGGATTTCGCTTCCAACAACACTTCGTCCCCTTGTTTCACATAGGCATAGGTGGAGGTGTCGCGATAGTAGCCGCCGTTACCGAAGATCTGATAAGCTTCGGCCATTTCGCGGCAGGTAACGCCCTTGTAGAAACCGCCCAGTGCCATTGCACTGTAGTCCTTATCGGGCGCTTCAAGCGTAAAGTCGAGTTTGTTCACCAAAAAGCTGTAACTCTCGGCAGGCGTCAGCCGATCCACCAACTGTGCCGCCACCGTGTTGAGCGAGCGCTTCAGTGCATACGCCACCGTAACGGTACCGCGGTCGCTTGTAGAAGAAGAACCGTAGTTTGGCGGCCATTTCTTACCGTTGGCCAACACAATGGGCGCATCCGGCACCAAAGACGAGAAATGCACCAAGTTCTTATCGATCGCCGGCCCATAGCTGGCAAGCGGTTTGATAGACGAACCGCACTGGCGACGCGCATCGGTCGAACGGTTATACACGCGGTCGCTGTCCTTCTTGCCGCGACCGCCCACCGTCGCCACCACATGTCCGTCGTAGTCGATCACAAAAATGGCGCCTTGCGGGTCTTGATCGTCCGATTCAATGGGGGTGGGGAAGTTTTTCTCGTCGGCATAAATAGCCTCTGCCTTTTGTTGCAGTTCCACGTTTTCATACGAGTAAATAGTCAAACCGCCGCGATAGATCTTGGAAATAGCCTGGCTGTAGGAATACCCGTATGTCTCCATCAGATCTTCGGCGATCTCTTCCACCTGCAGATCCACATAGTAGTCCTGCAACATACTCTGAGACGCATAACTCTTAAAATGCAGTTCCTCGTTCACCGCCTGGATGTATTCATCTTCGGTAATAAACCCTTGGTTGAGCATCGCACGCAAAACGGTACGCTGGCGATCACGCAGATTTTCCGGGTGAGAGAAGGGGTCGTATTTGCTGGGGTTTTGGGTAATACCCGCAATGGCGGCACACTCCGCAAGCGTCAGATCTTGCGCCTCTTTACCGAAAAAGCTGTTGGCCGCCGCGCCCACCCCGACTACGTTGCGGCTAAGCGGCAGGATATTCAAATACGCTTCCAGGATCTGATCTTTCACATCGGCTTTCGAGCCGTCAAGCGTCTGTTCCATACGCAACGCGCGCATGATCTCGGTGATCTTACGCTCGATCGTCTGGTCGTTTTCGCCCGTCGATACTTTGATCAGCTGTTGTGTGATGGTCGAGCCGCCGAACTCCACCGACTGGAAGTGAAGCACCAAGTTGGCGCTCGCAGCGATGGTACGTCGCCAGTCCACGCCGTCGTGCTCATAAAAGCGCTTATCTTCAATCGCCACGACCGCGTGTTGTATATCGAGCGGGATATCTTCAAGATCCACCCAAATGCTGTCGTTGCCTTCGAGACGTTGGTGTTCCTGCCAAGTACCGTCTTCCGCCATCGTATACACAATACTCGTCTCGTTGATCGACAGATCTTCCAGATCCGGCAGTCCTTCCGTTCCGTCGAAATTGGAGAGGACGTACACCACCATCACCGACGCCACCACCGTAAAGGTGATCACACCGACGAGCAGAATGGTAATGATACATTTGAGCAACGCACCGATCGTCTTACCGATGATCCTTACGGGCTTGCTGCCGAAAAATGCCGCAACGGCATTCTTTTCTTTACCTTCCTTCGTTGTCACAGGCATTGTCGCATCCTTTCCGCATTGTCGTTATCACTTTATTTTACCATAAAATCCCCAAAAGTCAAATCATAATACCGCCTCGGGGCATATTTTTCGGCCGCACGGGGCACACTTTTTTCAAAAAGAGCAGAAAAAGGGGAGTTTTTGTATGCAAATGCATCCGCTTTGGAAACGGTTCTACACGCTGGTCCTCCTTTTGGCCGTGGCCAGCGGCATCGTCTTGGCCCTCACCCGCCCCGACGCACCCGCCACAGCGGAAGAAGACGCCGCCTTACACGGGGTTGCCGACCCGATCGCCGTAGTAGGAAGTTTCGAAGGGCGACTGGCGGTATTTTCACCAAACGAGAACACACCGCACACCGTATACGACGTGTTCCTGTCTTCTCTGCCCGCCGCCGAGCAAGAGGCCTTGCAAGCCGGCATTCCCGTATACACCGAAACTGCTTTGCAACGTTTGATCGAAGACTATACGGGATGATACTGCCTTTACAGTATACACCCTTTTTTTGAAAAAAGCGTAACAATCTTGTAACTATTTTGAAACAAAATTGGCACAAAATAGTGGGTTGTATATTTTCAAGATATATGGTATTATATATTTGATTATGGTAAATGAGGCGAAGATAATGACCTATTTAGACAATGCCGCCACTACCGTCGTCTGCCAAGCGGCGGCGGAGAAGGCCCTGTATATGATGACCGAAGCCTTCGGCAATCCCTCCTCACTGCACACGGTCGGCATCACGGCCGAGCGAGAACTCACCGCCGCACGGCGTACCGTTGCGCAGTGGATCGGTGCCGCCGCCGAAGAAATACTCTTCACCTCAGGCGGCACGGAAGCCAACAATCTGGCCGTCTTGGGCGGCGCTGCCGCCAACCGTCGCACAGGGCACCACGCCGTCACCACCGCCGTGGAACACGCAAGTGTGGCCGCCGCCTTTGACGAATTGGAAAAACAAGGTTGGGAAGTCACCCGCCTTCAGCCCGACAACGAGGGTATGATCTCTCCCGAGGTGGTGGCCGCCGCCTGTCGCGCCGATACCGCCCTTGTCAGCGTAATGACGGTAAACAACGAAACCGGCGCCCGTTTCGCAGTGGAAGAGATGACTGCCGCCGTCAAACGCATATCCCCTCGCGCCCTGTTCCACACCGATGCGGTGCAAGCCGCCGGCAAACTGCCGATCAAAGTGCAAAAATGGGGCGTGGATCTTTTGACCGTAAGCGGGCACAAACTGCACGCCCCCAAAGGTGTCGGTGCGCTGTACATACGCCGCGGCATACGGGTATTGCCCCGCGCACTCGGCGGCGAACAGGAACGTGCCTTGCGTGCCGGCACCGAAGCCGCTCCCGCCATTGCCGCTTTCGGCGCGGCGGTGGCCGCCTTGCCGCCGTCATCCGAAACGTCGGTGCACTACACCGCTTTATGCGACCGCCTTGTGCGCGGCCTTTCGGAGATTCCCGACGCGCGGTTGCATTTACCCTCCGTACACGTACCGTACATTGTAAACGTCTCCTTCCCCGGTTTGCGCAGCGAAACACTGCTGCACTTTTTGGCGGAACGCAAGGTGTTTGTTTCCAGCGGCTCTGCCTGTTCCAAAGGCAAACACAGTTCCGTTTTACAAGCTCTGAAACTTCCTGCGGCAGAGATCGACAGCGCTTTGCGCGTCAGTTTTTGCCACACTACCACCGACGCCGACATTGACCGCTTTCTGGCGGCTGTGCGGGAAGCGGTAGATACCCTCACCCGGGTGGCGACCTTTCGCCGCCCGCATCGTTAACGAAAGGAGTCTTCGCCATGTCTGACCGCGAACAGGATTTTTTGAACGACCTGCCGTCGATCGCCGACAAAGAGTTGGACGATGCATTGGCTTTTGTGGACAGTCTGCCGAAGGAGGAGTCCGTCTCACTCGCATCCCTGGCGGAACAAGCACCCGCGCCGCGCCGCCGTCGGCGCCGTCCGCTCGACGCCGTCATTCCCTATCGCGGCGATTCCTTCGGTGAGATCGCGCGCAAATTGCTGTTGCTCATCTCCCTTTTGGTATTTATCGGCGCCGGCTCGACATGGCTCAACGAAGCCCTTGTCATTCCGCAACAAAACGCCGAGTTGGCAGAAGAATTGACCGACATCCGCTACGGCAAGCAGAATGCCGAGTTGACGGCCGAAGCCGAAAAATGGGAAGGATATCCTACGGGAATACAAGACGACTTGAAAACGCTCTACTATTTAAACAGCGATATCCGCGGCTGGCTGAACTATTCCGCTTGCGGCATCGACCGTGAAGTGATGCACAGTAGCGACAACGACTACTATCTTACCCACGATTTTTATAAGAACAAAAACAAAAACGGTGCACTGTTTTTCGATACCAAAAACAAATTGGATTCCCCCACGGCGCCCACTAAAAGTCTGGTGATCTACGGACACAATATGGCAAGCGGCCAAATGTTTGCCCGCTTAAACGATCTGGCAAAATCGGTCACACGTATGAAAAACGCCAACCAGATCATCACCCTGGATACGCTGTTTACCACCTCGCAATACAAGATCTTTGCGGTAGTAATGCAGGATTCCAAGTCGAAGGTGGAGCATTACTACTCCATTCAGGAAACCTCCTTCACCAATAACGACCAGTTTATGAAATATGTAGACGGGCTGCGCGCACGCTCGCTTTATGATTTTAACGATGTGGACGTTAAAGCAAGCGACGAGTTGCTTATTCTCTACACCTGCACTCCCAAGAGCATCGCCCATTTCGACGATGCGCGCTTGGCGGTGATCGCCCGCAAGGTGCGCAAGGGCGAAACCGCTGCCGTGTCCGATAATATCACGGTAAACAAAGACGTGATCATGCCCTATCGGTGGTACACCGCCCAAAAGAAAACACCCCACAGTGTGTACGGCGAAAGCGCCGCGGTAACCGCAACTACGACCACTAAAAAGGGAGCGACTACCACAACCGCCAAAGGTGCCACCACCAAAAAGGGAGCGGCCACCACAACCGCCAAAGGTGCCACTACCAAAAAAGGAACCACTACTACAACCGCCAAAGGCGCCGCAACGACTACCAAGGCGGCCGCTACAACCGCCAAAACAGCAGCAACCACCACGCGCGGCACCACCGTACCGCGCGGATGAGAGATACACCCAAAGGAGAAAACACCATGTACATACCCGAAGAAATCCTGTTGATCAAAAACGGCGAGCTGGCGCTGAAAGGCCTCAACCGCAGCAGTTTTGAAGACGTACTTGTAAAAAACATCAAACGGCGGTTACGCCCGCTCGGCTCGTTCCAAATTCGCCGTGCACAGTCCACCATCTATATCGAACCGCAAGCGGACGGTATCGATCTTGATACCGCCGCCGACCGTGTGGCACACGTGTTCGGTATCTCCGCCTTTTCCCGCGCGCGGGTCGTAGCGAAAGACATCGGGGTGATCTGCGAGGAAGCGCCGCGCTATTTGGCCGACCAGTTGCGAAACGCCAAGACCTTTAAAGTGGAAGCCAAACGCAGTGACAAATCCTTCCCGCTCGGCTCTCCCGCTATCTGCGCGGAAGTGGGCGGTGCGGTGCTCCGTCAGTTCCCCCACTTACAGGTGGACGTACACGAGCCCGAACTGCTTATTATGGTGGAGATCCGCGACTTCGGTGCTTACATTCACGCGGCACAGTTGCCCGGCGCGGGCGGTATGCCGGTCGGCACAGCGGGGCGTTCCGGCTTGCTCATTTCGGGCGGCATCGATTCGCCCGTCGCGGCCTATATGATGGCAAAGCGCGGCCTGCAACTGACCGCGATCCACTTCGCCTCTCCCCCCTATACGAGCGAGCGCGCCGAAATGAAGGTGATCTCGTTGCTCGGGAAGGTGGCCAATTATGCGGGGCGGATTTCGTTGAACATCGTTCCCTTCACAAAGATTCAGGAAGAGATCAGCCGCCGTTGCCCCGAAGAACTGTTCACTTTGCTGATGCGTCGTTTTATGATGCGCATTGCCGAACGCGTGGCGGTTGCCGACGGTTGCCATTCGCTTATCACCGGTGAGAGCTTGGGGCAGGTCGCAAGCCAGACGGCGCAGGCACTTGCCGTAACCGATGCGGTATGTACCGTCCCCGTTTTCCGTCCCGTGATCGGCATGGATAAAGAGGAGATCATTCGCATCGCACGCCGTATCGACACGTTTGACATTTCCATTCAACCGTACGAAGACTGTTGCACGGTGTTTACCCCGCGCCACCCCCGCACCCGCCCCACGGTGGCCATGTTGGAAGAAGCGGAACAGGCGCTTCCGATCGAAGAATGGATCGAAGAAGCGATTGCCGGCATTCGCCGTATCACGGTGGATGCCGCCGACGACGAAATGTAACTTATCCAAAGGAGGTGCCGCATGAAGGCCGAAATTCTCACGATCGGTACCGTTACACCGACTGTCAGCGCGTTTTTATCCCGCGAATTGCCCGCGTGCGGACTTCCTGTCGGCACGTCCACCCATACCGATACGCTCGGCACGCCGTTGCGTGAAGCGTTACAAAGTGTGATGCGCCGCGCCGATTGTATCGTTTTGTGTGCCGCCGAAGAACAGGACGCAGGCAAGGCACTGGCCTCCCTGCTCGGTCTTCCCTGGGAGGAAGACCGGCCGCGCGGCGCCGTGCCGTTTTGCGATGAAGCGGGCACAGTGCGTGGCTTTGCCGTTGAAAAATATGCCCAGTTGTTCCTGCTTCTCCCTGCCGCGGAAGAGGTGCTTTCACCGCTGTTGCGGCGGGCAGTACTCCCGTTTTTAAACGAACGGGGTAACGGCATATATCTATCCCACACGGTAGGCATATTCGGGCTCTCCCCGACCGCCGTGACCGAACGGATAGCCGATTGTCTGGCGGGGGACAACCCCTCTGTGACGATCACCCCCCGCACGGGCGGTGAGGTGATCGTGCGCATTACCGCCCATGCCGCTACCGCCGACGAAGCCGCCGACATCTGTGAACCGTGTGTCAACACCGTTTGCGAACGGTTCGGCTCTTATGTGTTCGGTGTGGACGTGGACGACCTGCAAACCGCCGTTGTCCGTTTATTGAAAGAAAAACATATAAAGGTAGCCACCGCCGAATCCTGTACCGCAGGTCTGCTTTCGGGCAAACTGACACAGGTCGCAGGCGCCTCGTCGGTGTTCGAATGCGGTGTGGCGGCCTATTCAAAAGAAATCAAACACGACGTGCTCGGCGTGTCGGAAGATATCCTTGAAACACAGGGCGCCGTTTCGGCGGATACGGCCCACGCTATGGCGTGCGGCGTGCGGCGTGTCGGGAACAGCGATCTCGGCGTGAGCATCACGGGAGAAACCGGTCCCACCTCAAGCGAAGGCAAACCTGTCGGCACCGTATTCATCGCCTTGGCGGACAGTCGCCGCGTTTGGGTAAAAGAGCTGCTCGCTGCCGGCGCCGACCGCGACACCGTGCGCGCCATTGCCACCGCACAGGCGCTCGACCTCACCCGTCGCTATTTGGAAGCACACCCCACCGTGATGGCAGGCGGTCAACTGCTTAAATCCGATGATCACACCCCCACGATCCCTGCCGGCGAAGCCGTAGGACGCCGTCGCTTTTTGCCGTTTATTCTGCCTTGGCGAGGTGACCGTCCCGCCGTGTGGGTAACAAAGATCCTGTTGTGGATCGCCGCGCTTGCCTTCTGTGTGGGCGGTTGGCTGTTGCTCGATGCTTACGTCATCGATCCCGCACAAAACCGCGAACAATACGTGTCGCTTGAATTGTTATATGACCGTGAGCACGACGGCAACTACGACGCCGCCGATTTCCCGCACGGTATGCTGTCGCGTTTTTACGCGTTGTATCAAAAGAACGACGATATTCGCGGTTGGGTGCGCATTGCCGATACCGGCATCAGTTATCCCGTAATGCAAAACGGCTTGTATGACTACGCCGTCACCGATTTTTCGGGACAACCCTCCCACTACGGTGTCCCGTATTTTGATGAACAGGTCGCGGTATCCTCCCCTGCCTCGCTCAATCGTTCGTATATTATCCACGGCAACAACACCGAAGACGGGCAGATGTTCTCCGATCTTATCCGCTATACCGATGCCAACTTTCTCCTTCGCCATACGGCGGTCGAAATGAACACCCTCTATACCACCGGCACATATGAAGTGTTTGCCGTACTGTATGTCGACGCGAACGATCCGTCGTTCGATTACCGCACGACCGTTTTCGACAGCAACGAGGACTTCTTGGCCTTTACGGCGGCATTGGAAGCGCGTTCGCTCTTCATCACATCGGTAAAGCCACAAAAGGACGATACCCTTCTGCTCCTTGAAACCGACGCTTCTGCCAAGACCAAAACCGAAGGCATTCGCCTGATCGTGGCGGCGCGTCGTCTCTCGCTCGGGGAATCCCCCAGCGAAGACACAGTCATTTCCTACAACCCCCACACGGTATACCCCGCAGCGATGCTGAAGGACGGTACGACCACTGCGGTCACCACCACGACCGCCACCACGACCGTATATCAAAGCAGTGATATCGTCCCGGACATCGAATTGCCCGTTCCGGACGAAACCGAAAGCGACGATACCACCACAACCGAGATGACGACGGCGTCCACCGCTACCGAAACGGTCGCCACTACCGTCACCACTGCCCCCACCACAGCGGACGACCGCACGACAGCGGTCACCACTGCCACCACCGTTACCACCGCTTCCACTACGACAACAGCGGTTACCGCAACCACCACAACTACCACAACGGAACCAACCGCAACCACCACGACCACCACCCCGAACGGCACGACCGCCACAGATACGGAAGCCGCGTTTTTCCGCGGTATCAAGGTGCGTATTGCGGGTGGCGAAGAGACCGCTTTACAAACACGGGAAGATCTGCAATATGCCGTTGCGTGTGCCGTGAAGACCGAAATGGGCGCTGCACGCAGCATGCAACAGTCCGTCGAAGCGCAAAAAGCACAGGCGGTAGCCAGTTATACCTATATGCTGTATTCCTGTATGAACGGCGGCACCTTCTCCATCTCCTCCGATCTGGATCTCACCAACGCAAACGACCGTAAACTGTACGATGCCGTGGGCGAAGTGGTCGGCGTCAAGATGGTGGATACCGCCCAAACGGTAAAGAGCAAAATGCCGTTGTGCGCCATGTATTCCGCCAGCACCGGCGGCGCTTCGTCCAGTTGCCAACACGTATATACCGCCGCTCTGCCGTATCTGCAGAGCGTGGAAAGCAAATACGATACGGAAGAACATATCGCCAAATATTCGGGTAACGACACCTTGCTCGCCACCCATTCTCTCACCTTCACCCAACTAAAGGCTTTGCTTGCGGACTACGTGGCGGAAGAGACCGACGGCGACGTTCGCACGGTACAGTTTGAAGAGGGAGACACCCCGCTGTTCGCGAAATCCTTCGACGGCGACGGCGGCTATGTGGTAGATACCAATGCCTATTACGAATATGAGGGAGAACGTGTGTATCTGCGCGGCATCGATATCCGCAAAGCCATCGGTTCGGGCACCCTGCGTTCCCACAGTTTTACCGTCTCCTATGATGAAGTGACCGACCGTCTCACCTTTACCACCCGCGGGCACGGGCACGGTTTGGGACTCAGCCAATACGGTGCCATCGGCTATGCCAACGAAGAAGGTTGGACCTGGCGCGAGATATTGAACCATTATTATTCGCTGACCGACGGCGGACGGTACACCATCGTACTGCCCGTATGGGAATGAGGTGAACGCCATGCCGCGTGTTTTGGTACTGTTTGGTTCGCCCCATAAAAACGGCATGACCGCGCGTTTGCTCAGTGCCTGTTTAGACGGCATCGGCGAGGCGACCGTCACTCGCTTCGACGCGTTTCCCCTTGTCGCCGCCCCGTGCGACGATTGCGGCTATTGCCGCGAAGCGAACGGATGCCGTCATCGTGATTTGGACCTCTTTTATGAGTCGCTGGAAACAGCGGATATTCTGGTGATCGCCACCCCCGTGTATAACCGCGGGTTTCCCGCCCCGCTCAAAACCTTGCTCGACCGCTTGCAACGCTATTGGTCGGCACGCTTTGTGCGCGGGGTACGCCCGCCGATCGCAGCACCGAAAAAGACGGTGCTGCTCACCGCCGCGGGCGCCGACCGCACAGACGGCGTACGGTTGGAGGAACAACTGGCGCCCACCCTCACAGTGCTGAACAGCGCCCCCGCCCTGTGCGTACACGCCGACTCGACCGACCGCACCCCGCTTTCGGCGGCGATACTCGACGCCGCCCGCACCGCGGGGAAAACGGCACGGGGATAACATTCCGCACAATTCGAATTATGCACGGTAGGGGACGGCGTCTCGACGTCCCGTCCGCTGCTGATAGACGGCGCGAGCAAGCCCGCGCCCTACGTACACACTCCATTTAACATACAACAACCCCCGCTCGAAATTTCGAGCGGGGGTTGTTGTATGTTAAATGGAGTGTGTAC
>JAZNTV010000047.1:0-3083 GCA_045591985.1 Acutalibacteraceae bacterium | reverse complement strand
ACCGAACCCTTTTATATTCCACTTTCGTTGGGAGAATGAGCATATAATGCTCATTCTCGGGGACATTGCCGCAAAACTGCAACAAGTAGATGTTGCGGGCAATGTCCGTTTGCGGCGGGTTCGGGTTTTACTGCTCACCCTAACCGTGCTGCGTTGCAACCGTTATTCCCCGTGATGGAGGAGTATGGAGTAAACGTGCTGATCGAAAACAGTACACGTGCGAACATGGGTGAGATGTATTACTTCTTGACGGGCAGCGATATGAAAGAGTTCCTTCGCTACGTGGATCATCCGTTGCTGCATGCATGTTGGGATACGGGACATGCCAATGTGGAAGGCGGACAGTACGAGCATATTCTTGCATTAGGTGAGGATTTGCGTGCGGTGCATATTCACGATAACTTGGGCGATTGCGACCGTCACGCCATTCCGTTCACGGGAACGCTGAATATGGATGAAGTGTTGAATGCATTGATCGATATCGGCTATACCGGTTGTTTCACGTTCGAGGCGGATTGCGCTGTCAATGTGGGGGACGGCTGGTTATTACGTCGGCGGGAATTTGTGAATGATACCCGCTTGTTTGACCCATCGCTTGCAATACGTGATGCAGCGGAACGGTTTTTGTATGAGATCGGTAAAAGTTGCCTTGCGGCATACGGATTATATGAGGAGGAGTAAATTATGTTTTACTATTTGCACAGTTATATGCCCGAAACGTGGGATGCGCAGGTGCGGTGTGGGTTGATTGGCAAAAATGCCGGCATCCGTTTTTCTCAAAGTATCGACATCCCCGAAGAACTAAAATTTAACAATCTTGCCAAAGAAGGCGGCGCTCTGCATACACTTGTGCGTGAGATGGATTGCCCGTTCTACATTGACCGTCTGCAAGGTGGCTGTTATATCGAAGATTATCCATACGACATGGCCTTGGTCAAGACATACCGCGATATGCTCGGCGAAAAGTTCTGGGGATTTCAAATGCACGAATGGATGAGCAACTACCGTTTTGATATGGAAAAACTGGTGACGCATCAATGCCCTTCGTGGACAAAAGAAGCCATTACCGAAACGATCCAAAAAGCATTTCCGTTTCCACACGTTTTTTTGGAGGCAATGAATGCAAGCGAGTATGAGGAGTTCGGTCGTCCTGCCACGGCAGAGGAATTTGTCGAAAACAGCGTGCGGCTGTTTGCTAAACGACAAGCGTATACAGACGGAATGCTCGTGCCGTGTGACAGCGCGTATTTGGCGTATCCGATTGAACTGCGCTTGGGTGCAAAACGTCTGATGGCGGAAATCGGGGCGCAATCGGCAAACACGCGTATACAGGTCGCCTATGCGCGTGGTATGGCCAAGGCGGGGAAGATTCCGTTTGGAACGTATTACGAACCGTGGGGTGGATCACCCTTCTCGGCTTGCTGCTACCATCGTGAGGGGAAGAACGAGTGGAATATCGGTGGGAGTGCGGATTTCCCCTTCGAAACAGCGGGCGAAAACGGCGGCAGTTCGCGTTCGATGCAGCGCCGTATGCATTTGTACTCCTATATGGCAGGCGCTGCGTTTATGTCGGAAGAGTGGGGGATGTGTAACACCTTCTACGATTGGCACGATTTTGAACTGTCGCCCTATGGTATTGTGAAGCGTGAGTTTTTGCGTTTTGTGGAGAAATATCCCGACATTGGGCAACCTATTGCACCTGTTGCGGTGGTGTTGCCGAAAGAACTGCCCGTATTTGAAATGATTGATCATGCAACGTATTTGAATTACCCGACGGAAGGGCACTTGTGGAATACGGTGTGTGCCGTGCGGCAAGGGATTATGAAGCTGTTCTGCGAGAGCGGGCGAATGCTTGGAACCGAAACGATATCCCTGCTGAACTGTACCATTCCCGATGCCTTGGATATTGTGCAGGAAGACGTGCTGAATGCGGACGAGTATCGGTATCTGGTGGATCTCACCGGATCGGATGAATTTGCAAAGAAGCACCGTGACCGCATTTGTGCCATCGAAGACGTTGCGGCGTTGTTGGATGGTTGCTTGCCCTGCGTTGTCAAGGGGAATGCGATGAAGCAGATGACGCGCACGGAAGATGGGCGTGTGTATGTACTGTTGACAAACAACAGTGGCGTGGACCGTTCGGTGGCGGGTGGCGAGCGTATGATAGCGGAAGCGACCGAAACGGTGACGATTGAGACCAAAAACGGCGAAACGCTCCACGTACTTGAAGGGGATGCTATGGTATCCTGCGATACACAAGAAGTGTATCATATCGCTATTCCGGCAGGTGGCTGGTTCTTTGGCACGTTGGTATAATCGCATATAAAACTGACCTCATTAAGAAAATGAGGTCAGTTTTACTTTTAAAAAATATATTTCTGAAAGAAAAATGGTGTTTTTGCACAAAAGGCTATTGTTTTGGTGTCGCTTGTGTAGATATGACTCTTGCCGAGTGCGGATTTGTGAGGTATGGTATAGATGTGGCAAGGTCTAATGACTTTTTGTTGCAAATCATTTTGAGAGGAGTCAAAAAGAACATGGCAAAGAAAATTCTATCCCTATTTGTTTCTTTGGCACTGCTGCTGACTTGCATGAGCGGGCTAGTTATGGTTAGTGCTGAAGAAGAGGCAGACTACGTGTACATCAACTTTAAAACGGAAGACGGTGTGCCCGAAACGGTCGGTGCAACCACTACGGCTACCGCTTCGAATTGGTACGGTATCAACACTTTTGCCTTCACGGGCGACTGGAGCGGTTTCTCCTTCACCCCCGGCAACATTGGTGTAACGGCGGCGGATATCGATAACGGCGCCGAACTGAAGGTGACCGTTCAATACTTCATTAACGTGGCATATCTGGGTGACCAGCCGCAGATCGTGTTGGATGGCACGGCCGCCTTGCACGCCTTTGCAAGCGGCGGCGCCAACTGGGGCGGCACGGTCGTGAACACTACGGACTTGGTGCAAGGTCAGGTTGCCGAATACTCGTTTATCCTTTCAAAGGATAACTTCGGTGATCTCGCGAAGAAGATCGTGAACGGCGAGACCATCGGTTGGGCCGGTCACTGCTACAATGCGGCACTC
>JAZNTV010000046.1:0-1882 GCA_045591985.1 Acutalibacteraceae bacterium | reverse complement strand
GACTCCCGTTACCTTCCCCGCCGAGGGCACTCTCAGCGGTCAAAAGGAACTTGCAGGACGTGAATGGACGGCAAACGATTCCTTTACATTCTTTATCACTCCTTACAACAACGCACCGTTGCCCGCCAATTACGATGCCGCCACGGGCGTGACCGTGAATGAGCCCGATGAAGAAAACGGCCAGACGGCAACCTTTGATCTGGGCACCATTGAGTTTACCGCACCCGGCGTATACCGTTACACCATCGTGGAAAAAGAGCCCGAGAACGATGCGTATCTCCCCGGTATGACCTATTCCAGAGCACTCTACCGCGTGGTGGTTACGGTGGTTGATAACGGCAACGGCACATTGAGCGTGACCGAGTCCGACATTCAGAAGCTGTACGACGACGGCGCCGCTCCGTTGTTCACCTACACCAACGGGGAACTGGTTGTGAATGACAATACCCAGGATGCCATTCAGTTTACCAACACGTATTCCGTAGACCAAGTGGTTCGCGTTCCCGTTGCTCTCAAGGACTACACCGACAACTCCGGACAAAACCCGCTGGTTTCCGGTATGTTTGAATTCAAGCTGGAAGCAATCGGCGTGGTGGAAAACGGCGCAGTAGTGGAAAACAGCGTTTCGAAAGTTCCCATGCCTCAGGGCAGCGTAAACGGCGCCATCACTACTGAAAACGAAGGTCATAACGTTACCTTCCCCGCCGTGACCTTCACCCAGGATATGATTCCCGACAACGCAAGCTCCATCACCTTCCGCTATCAGATGAGCGAAGTGATTCCGACGGCTCCCGTTAACGGGATGAGCTATGACGATACGGTATACACCGTGGACGTTGTTGTGTCGGTGGATGCAAACAGCCACATCCTGAACGTATCCCCCATCTATCCCAACGACGAACGCATCGTCACCTTCCGCAACGAATACACGCCCAACCCCGTTTCTGCCCACATTAACGGCAACAAGACTCTCAACGGCAGAGACATGAAAGACGGCGAAAGCTTTGAATTTAACCTGGCAGGCTACGATGCCGCAACCAACAATGCAGTAAGAAACGGCGCGGTTGTCGTGCCTTCCTCCACCGCAACCGTTACCGGTGCGAAAAACGGCGTTGCAAGCTCCTTCGCCTTCGAGAACATTCAGTTCAATAAGGCCGGCACCTACCGCTTCACCGTCACCGAAACCGAGGGCAATGCTTCCTCGGTGGAGTACGACGACAGCCAAATCGTCGTTACCGTGGTCATTGATGACGCAGCCAAAGACGGCGATCTGGAAGTGGTATCCGTCACCTACGCCGGCGGAAGATCTGCGGCTGAATTTACCAACACCTACACAAGCCGATTCAGCGGCGACCCCGTCCGCCTCAGCGGCACCAAGAACCTGACCGGAAAATCCCTTTTGGCCGGCGAATTTTACTTCGGCATCCAAGAGCGTTTCAACGGCACCCCTGTGAATACCCGCTTCGTGACTCATACCGCTGACGCTTCTGCCGACGCACAGGGCGTTTACACCGGCCAGATCACCTTCCTTGACAATGTAAGCTATGACGCCGCCGGAACGTACGAATATTACATCACCGAGTATATTCCCCAAAACAAAGTGGGCGGCACGAGCTACGACGAGAGCCAATTCCGCTACACGGTGATCGTGGAAGACGATTGGAACGGCAATTTGAACGTTGCCTCCGCCACTTTGGAAAAGCTCAACGGCTCTGCTTGGGAAACGGCTGCTGCCGTGGCGTTTAACAACACCTACGTTCCCACCCCCACAACGGCCGTTCTGCCGCTGATCAACAAGGTGATCGACGGTAACAGAAGCGAAGAGCTGAAAGAGGGCGAATTCGAGTTTGAAATGAAGGTGGTATCCGCAAATCCCGCAGAC
>JAZNTV010000045.1:0-5514 GCA_045591985.1 Acutalibacteraceae bacterium | reverse complement strand
CAAGGTTGTTGTGAGCAACGACCGCTTCCTGGTCTCGAACCACAACGGTTTGGTGGCGAAGGGCTACTACGCCTTTGACGCGAACGGTGCGATGGTTCGCTAAACCGACAGCATAACCGAAACAACGGCTGCCGCAGCAGGACTCCTGCTGCGGCAGTTTTTTATACGACACAGAGTTGCTTGGTGAAGGAAGCGGGGCTTCGGGAGAGTAGAATCGGTTTTTGTTGGTAAAAAACAACTTAAAATGGGTCATATTGCCTTAAGTTTTAGCAATATTGAAAAAAGCCGTTGACAATCTACGCTTGAATGTAGTACAATATATCTTGTCAAGAAGTCTGCTTTCAAAAGAGAGCAGATCGGCAAAACAATATATGAAAGGAAGAAGAACAATGGCAAAAAAATGGTTATCCATGATTTTGAGCATCGCTATGTTGCTGTCCTGTATCAGCGGTATTACGCTGTTCACGGCGGCGGCTACAGAGCCGTATGCATGGTTTGACACCGCAGGCGGCGAGTGCACCTATGACGGCGTGGCGGTGCAGGAAGCGTATTACGATTGGGAGGATCCCGTCGCAGAAGAATACGGTGTCCGTCTGTCCGACGGCGGCAAATTCGTTTTCGGCGGCGAACTCTTGGCGGGCGTGCCTGCCGAACAGAGCGTGACGCTCGTTCTGAAATACTATATCGACGGCGATATCACCGGCACGATGTTCAGCTATCGTATCGGCGACGGTAACGGCGAAGTCGGTATGGCGGAAGACGTGGCAGTCACCGCCGACGATCTGGTGAAGAATGAAGTCGGCACGCTCTACATCACTTTGACCGAAGAGGATAAGGCGATCGCGACGGTGGAAGGCGATTACTTCTACGTCTACGTTACGGGCGGCGCCGATTGCGCCGACAGCGTGTACATTCAGTCGGCGAAAGTGGTGGATACCGCTTGCGACGCGATGGACGATGCCGATGCGTTCCACGCCTACATGCTGGCAAACGAACTGAACACCAAGTTGGTGGGCGTGAGAGACGCGACCGGTTTCGAAGAGGGTTACACGGGCGACGTGAAGTGTGTGACTTGTGATGCGACCCTGAAAGCGGGCGAGCCGATTCCCGCGACGAGCGATCTGCCCACGCCCTACGCGTGGTTCGACACCGACGGCGGTGTGCTGACTGCCAACCGTGTTCTGGGTCCGAACGGCGAAGCGGGCCATACGGACGTCATGCAAATTCCCGATACCGACGAGTATGGTATCCGTTTGGATGCCGACTGGTCCGGTTTCTGGATCGGCGGCAAGTTCTTTGAAAATGTTCCTGCCGAGCAGAGCATTTCTATGGTGGTAGAATACTACATCACGGGCGATGTGAGCGGCAGTCAGCAGTTGTTCCGTTATCAGTCCTACGCCGGTATGGGTTGGAAAGATATGTTCACCGATACCGAAAAACTCGTCGGCGGTAAGAGCGGCGTGTTTGTGCATACGTACACGGCGGAAGAGCGTGCGGCGATTGAAAACGGCGACACCAACGGTGACCTGCGTTTCGCCATCTTGGGTTGTCTCCCCGGTGCGAATCGCGTGTACATCCAGTCGGTCCGTTTGGTGAACACCGAATACGTTCACGCAGAGGCGGACGGCGGCTATGCCGTGTGGGATGCGAACGAGCAGCTCGTGTGCGATTACTACCCCGACATCACGGCGACGGTGAGCCGGGATATGTCCTATGTTGTGCAGGATCCGCACTGGAACTTCCAGTTCAGCGGTGACGTTCTGGCGACCGACAACACCGTGAACAAACCCCTGTATTTCAAGATCACGATGAAGGAGACCTTTACCGGTGATACCTTCAATGTCCAACAGTTCGAGCGTTACGCCGGCGAAGGCTTGGTGCGCTGGGCGTACGACGTGGACGAGTGGCGTGAGAGCGTGGGCAAAGACATTCGCAATTTCCCCGTGACCGACGGTGAAGTGGCGTTTATCCTGCCCGAAACCAGTTTCACCAATGCGAACAACGGCGGCTCGTTCCGTCTGGACGCGACGCTCGCGTCGCAGATCGAACGCATCGAAATTTACGATCTGAACACCTTCTGCGCGAACGAGAAGGCGTCCGCCGAGGATATCGCGGAAATTCACGCGCTGTTTGCGGCGAAGAACATGAACATCGAAAAGGTCGGCCGCGTGGAAGCGGACGAAGTGAATCCCGGCTATACCGGCGACACCGTGTGTCTCATCTGCGACGAAGTGATCGTCGAGGGCATCGAGATCCCCGTGATCGACCCGAACCGTCCGTTCGCTTCGGTAGAGACCGCAGGCGGCGAACTGGTCGTCAGCGGCACGAACCTCAGCATCAAAGATGCGGGCAACACCGACGTGGTGGCCATCGGCGATACCGGTGAACACGGTATCCTCCTGACCGGCGACTGGTGCGGTTTCAATATGAACGACATCTCCTTGCTCGGCAACGAGGGTAAGGTCGCCCTGCTTATCGAGTATTACATCACGGGCGAACCGGCTGTAGACGCTCAGATGTTCCGTTATCAGATCAACGACCGTACGCAGGTAGACTTCTTTATGGATCAGCACAGCCTGGCGCGCAACGCCTCCGGCCTCGTCTATCACGTGTTTACGGCAGAAGAACTGGCGGCGATCGGCGACAATACGTTCATCCTCCGCGTTATGGGTTGTGCCCCCGGCGCGAACGTGACCTATATCCAGTCGGTGAAGGTCGTTTCGGCAGACTTGCTGAATCTGGAAACGGATGCAGGCTATGCGTACACCGAGTTTGCGGGCAAACCGCTGACCGATCTGTATCCCGACATTATGGTGGTTCCCTCCTATAACCTCAGTTATGCCGATCGGGAACAGCATCCCGACCATCCCGGTCGCGAGTGGCTGTATCGCTACATCATCGTGTCCGACGATCTGCTCGCGGTGGGCAACCAGAGCCGTCCCGTGTATATCAAACTGTACGCGGCGGAAGGCTACGAGAACGATACCATTACCATCAATACGATCGAGCGCACGGCGGGCGATTTCGGTGCAGGCGCAACGGTGCAGATGGTGGACGGCGAAGGCAGCGTGTTCGTTCCTTCGGCAACCTTTACCAACACTATGAATGCGGGTTCGTTGCGCTTCTGGTATGAGGAAGTTCCGAAACTCGCGCGTATTGAGATCTACGACGCGGCGGCGTACTGCGGCCGCGAAGATGCCGATCCGGAACTGGTCGAACTGTTCCACAACGGCATGAAAGAGTCCCTCGTCAATGTGGAGCGTCGGAACAAGAAAGATCCCACCGAAGAAGAGGAAGGCTACACCGGCGATATCTATTGCGCGACTTGCGGTGAGTTGTTCCAGATGGGTACCGAAATCCCGAAACTTGAAGTAAGCGATCTGCCCGATCCCTACGCGTACTTCGACACCGCGAACGGTACTCTCAACGTGGGCGGTACGACCTTGGCAAACCAAGGCGTGGATCCCGTCGTTTTGCCCATCGGCGCCAGCGGCGAATACGGTATCAAGTTGACGGGCGACTGGCAGGGCTTCCGTATGGAAGGTATCCAGCTGCCGACCGACAAGGAACTCGCGATGGTCATCGAATACTATATCGATGCCGACCTGACCTCCAAGACTCAGTTGTTCCGTTATCAGACCTATGCGGCGATGCCCGGCGACTTGTTGCCCGACGGCACCGACAACCACTGGGATGATATCTTTAACGACGAAAACAATATGATCTGCCGTGACTCCGGCTTGTTGATCTTCGCGCTTTCGGCCGAAGAAGTGGCAGCGATCAACGGCGGCGAGTCCATTAGGATCCTCGGTTGCGGCCCCGGCGCGAACATTTCCTACATTCAGTCGGTGCGCATCATTGACAGCACCTATGTGTTGGATGCCGATCTCGGCCACGACTACATGTCTTTCGAGGCAGTGCCGCTGTGCGAGTACTATCCCACCATCAAGGGCCTGCAGAGTTCGGGTATGTCGGTCTCCAAGACCGAAGAGGGCACCAACCCCGATATGAATAACGAGCCGATCCTCTTCGCATACTTCAAGGTTACCGACTCGTTGGTTGGCGAAAACAACCTCTACCGTCCCGTGGTGGTTCGTTTCACCATGAAGGAAGACAGCACTCTCGAAACCTTCCAGTTCAGCTATCAGACGGCGCGCGTTGATCAAGACAACCCCGGTGCCGAATGGGCGCATTTCAACATTCAGATCGAGAACGGCGTCGGCGAGATCGTGCTGGAGCAGGCTTGCCTCGACAACGGTTTGAACGGCCTCGGTTCGCTGCGTTTGCCGAACCATCCGTCCTGCCCGGCGTTCGATAACTTGAAGATGATCGAAGTGATCGGTCTGACCGATACGACCGAACTCGAACAGTTGATTGAAGGTGTGGAAGAAGCGGTCATCGGTAAGACCAAGGCTTCGGCCGACGCTTACCGTGCAGTCGTGGCGCAGTATGTTGATCTGCCCGAAGATTTGTGGGTAAGCGATGAAGACGTGGCGGCGGCTGTGGCGGCTATCAAGGCGGCGGCCGATGCGATGGAAGATTGCACTCACGAAGGCGACACCAAACTGGTCGGCGCTTCGGAAGTGAAGAACCACGTGGTGCCCGGCTACACCGGCGACGTACATTGCGCTGAGTGTAATGAACTGCTCGAAGAGGGCGAAGTGATTCCCGCGCACAACACCGAGATCCGCGATGTGAAAGAGCCCACCTGTAAGGAACCCGGCAACGCCGGCGACTGTTGGTGCCTCGATTGCGATGAACTCGTGACGGCGGGCGATCCCATTATGCAACTCCCGCACAAGTGGAACGACGGCGAAGTGACCAAGCCTGCTACTCCCGACGAGAAGGGCGAGAACACCTTTACCTGTACCGTTTGCGACAGCACGCGTATTACGTACTTCGATTTCGAAGCGTCGCTCGGTGATGTGGACGGCGACGGTGCGATCAACTCCACCGATGCTCGTTTGGTGCTCCAATTTGCGGTGAAGAAGATTGCGCCTACGGCGTTGAATCTGGATGTGGCAGACGTGGATGGCAACGATAAAGTGGATTCCACCGATGCACGACTGATCCTGCAGTACGCGGTGAAGAAGATCCAAGAATTTCCCGCGGCGTAACGGCTGACAGTTCACTAACAAAACAAGGGTAAGCGAGAGATCGCTTACCCTTGCTTTTTTGTCGGTGTCACATGTGATTCAAAAGCGACGATCAATATGTGAAATGTTGCTTTAAATATGAAATTGTTGTTCATTATCGGCGTATTTGTTGACAGCCGCACAGCAGAAATAGTATAATAAATCTGTCTAAATTGTGAGTGCGCAACGTTTTTTCACAATTCATTTTATCCCGAAAGGAAGAAGAAATAATGGCAAGGAAATGGGTATCTATGATTTTGAGTTTTGCCATGCTGCTTTCGTGTGTCAGCGGTATTACGCTGTTCACGGCGGCAGAAGCGCCGGATGCGTGGTTTGACATCACGAGCGGCGAATGTGAGATCGGCGGTCAAACCGACGA
>JAZNTV010000044.1:0-14423 GCA_045591985.1 Acutalibacteraceae bacterium | reverse complement strand
ACAGAACGACATGGCTACGATCCGACTTGTTTTCGTCGCTTTTTTTGTGAAGGTCATCTCAAGCGGAGCTTTTTGGCGATACGTTCGCCATCGACCGAGATAAAACTGCGCACCCCGTCAAAGCCGGCTTCAACGGTATGGTGATTCACCACGGCAGTGAGAATGTGCGACGACTCGATAAGTGCTTCGTACTCGTCGTACACGTTGCCGTTTACGATCAATTCATTTGTGCGCTTGACGCGGCGGTAGGTGATCGCGAGGCCGTCCTTTTCGGCCGTAAGCAACACGTTGCATTTGACGTCTGAATCGGCAATCCTGAGACGGGAGGTGTTCTCTTCCGCCGTGTCTTCGGTGATTTCCGTTTCCGTGCCTTCGATAACGTTTGCGGCTTCGACCGTGACAACCTCATCGGGTAACTTCTTTAATTTGCGGTACGCGCCGATGCCGTTTATGAGCGAGATAATTACCCACGCGTGGAAGGCGATGTCGATGATGGTGTCTACACTGACGCCTTGAATCAAAAGCATCAAAGCGGTGTCGATACTCACCAATACCAATGCAAAGATAAGCCATCCCACTTTTTCTTTTTTCGAAAAGATCCAACACAAAAGATAAAGGGAGAGGATCACGGCGGCGATGACCACCATTACGACCAGTGCGGAACTGTCTAAGAATTCCGCGTCGGCCCAGTCCTCCGTGTACAGTTCGGCAGGCAACTTTCCGGTGATCAGCAGACCGGTTAATACCAGGAAATACGGTACGAACAGCGAAAAGAGGAAATAGGACGAGCCGTCAAAAAAGGCGATGACGACGTTTATCACCGTAAACGCCATTGCCAACAGCAAGTTGGACCGTGCGCTGTGGTATTTACCGCGCAAAAGATCGTGCGGGGTGGTTTGCGTAGTGTCGTTTGTTTTTCCAAAAGGTTTTGCCATGTATATCGCTCCTTGTCGGTTGTTAGATACAATATAGCACCTTTTGCACGGCTTTTCAAGTAAAAAAGAAGAATCCCACCAACGATAAAACATAAAGGACACCCGAAAGGGTGTCCTTTATGTTTGGCGGAGCGGGTGGGATTCGAACCCACGAGCCCTTGCGGGCTACCTGATTTCGAGTCAGGCCCGTTATGACCACTTCGATACCGCTCCGTATATGTTAACCCGCGCGAGGCGGGATTAACGCATTATTATGTTGTTTGATAACGGGCAGGCCCGTTATGTCCGTTTGCGGTGCCCGAAATTCGCATTCCACGCTTTCGCTCGGCGAATTTCGACCGCGGCACCCGCTTATGGCTCGCTGTATCCGCAGCCGGCGGCGCTCGCCAACGCGCCCACTTCGATACCGCTCCGTATATGTTAACCCGCGCGAGGCGGGATCAACGCGCGGACTTTCCAACAGCGCCTACCTATTATAATGTATATACGCGCATTTGTCAACTGAAATTTTAAAAAAATCACAAAAAGCGAGCGGTGCATAATTGCGTCAGCCTGCGGACACAATAGCAATGCGCAAAAACCCTATATTGACAGCAAAGGAGAATTTGTATGCGTATTGCAACATGTGTGCTGGTGTTGTTGCTGGCGTTTTCGGTAATGGTTGGTCTTTGCGGTTGCGGCCGCACCACGGAGGAAGAGGGCGGCACAACTACGACCACGGCGGCCCCGACCACCACCACCACGACCACGACGACCACGATGATGCCCACGACGACCACCATGGCCCCGGCTACCACGACCGACGGTTTGTTGCCGGATGCAACCGATTTGTTGCCGAACACGACCACGGTGGCGCGATAAAGAAAAAGTCCGGCCAAGAGGCGCACTCCGTAAGGAAGTGCGCCTCAGGTATATTCGCCGATCGGCGAATATACTATCACTGAAACGATAAGTTTTAATATCACTTTGCCGAAAGGTAAAATATCACTGTGAGACCAGTCTCACAATAAAGCTAATATTCTTATCTTTGAGTTAGGTGCAATTTCAAAGCATATACCCCCTATAACATTTTCAACCCCCAAGTGTTAATTTTTATACAAAAAAGTTGGGAGATACTTCGTAAAGAAGTTTCTCCCAACTTTTTTCTTTGGGGTCACTTACAATTCAATGGTATGAATGGTCTCGTCTTTAAAGGTTGCGGGGAAGGTTTGGGAGAGCTCGTCGATGGCAGCGGAGGAGGCGTCGTTTTGCACGGTGGTAAGCACCTGTGCGTGCCACATCTCCTCGGTACCTACGTAGTATACGATATGACGGCCGTAATCCGATGCGATCGCAGCAACGTCGCCGGCCTTGCGCGCCTCGTCAAAGCACCACGAGGTAAACTCCTCGTTGATAGAAGGGCTGTCTTCGAATTCCCAGAAAGCACCGTCGAGTGTGCTGAAATCGGCGGTGTATTCCCGCACTAGCGCGCGGAATTCCTCGGGGGTGCCGTCGCCGGCTTCCCATTTGTCCATGATCTCCTTTTCGAGTGCATCCAAGGCGGTCTTGTCACCGTAACTGTCGGTGGAGAGGAAGAGATGATACATATGCGCGAGCGGAGCGGTATCCTTTTCGGGGGCGACGGCAAGCATGTAGACCGTTACGTAATCTTCGCCTGAGCTGGTGTTGGTGTCGCCGACTTTGGTGTTTTTATCAAACAGCCATTTGGCAATATCGAACTCTTCGTTATACCCCACGCCTTCGGCAAAATAGGTGGTATCGTAGATCTCGGCGGCTTCTTCTTCGTCTTGGGCTTCGCCCGACTCCACCATCATCCGAATAGCGGTCGCGCGGAATTCCTCGGGGGTTTTGCAAGATGTAAGAGCTTCGGCCGCGGCAGTCGCTTCCTCCAACGTTTTGTAAGCGCCGTTTTCATCGATATAGAGCAGATAACTCGCCACCGAACAGGTTTGGAAATCGAGGGCGTATTCGTCGTACAACGCGGCGATCTCTTCGTCGGTCATCGACACCTTGTTGAACAGCGAACTTTCCTCCAACCATGCGACGTAATACAACGTATAGAATTCACGCACGTCGTCGGAGGTCACGCCGTTATGGAAGTTCGAGATGTTCACCGAAAGGGTGGCTTTTTCGATCATGTTTTTGGCCGCTTTGTTCAGTGTGGTGCCGTTCTCCTTCGCCGAGGCATTCAGCGTGAGTAGGCGTTCAAACTGTGTTTTGGCGGAGGTGACCAGTGCTTCGTACGCGCTTTCGTCCTGTTCTTTCAGCGGTTTTGTTTTATCGTAAGAGAGATATTGGTCGGAATTCTGATATTCCATTTCCATGAAAAACGCGATGGCGCCGTTGGACACTTCGATGCCGTCGCAAGTGGCGGCAATGGCGTTCGATACGTCTGTCAGACCGAAGGGTTCAACGGTGGCGACATCGTCGCCGTTGTTGTCGGCAGGTTTTTTGTCGAAGACACCGGTGGCCCACAACACACCGCCGACCAACACCAGCACAAGCAAAACGGCAAGTATGGCCACCGGCAGGTTGGAGGGCTTGGGGGTATCTTCTTTGGTGTATTGGAACGCGTTTTCAAACGGATCTTCATCGATGATGCCGATCGTGTCCTCTTCGGACATCTCGTCGGTATTTTCGTCCGCGTCGTCCTCCGTTACGTCGGCGGTTTCTTCGGGGATCTCATCTTCGTCCCCAAGGAACAGTGCGTCTTTCCAATTTTCTTTGCTCACAGCGGCAGTCTCCTTTTTTAAAATTCGTTTTCGATCGGCATGGTGGCGGCGGGGTTAAGCGCCGTGCCGGCTCTGTGGTCGGCGGGGTATTCGTAATAAGCCTGTGCGCCGACCATGGCGGCGTTGTCGCCGCACAGAGGCAGCGGCGGAAAATACAGCGTGATACCGCGCGCCGCACAGCGGGTGGCCATCTCTTCGCGTAACAGAGTATTCGCCGATACCCCACCCGCGAGCACCAAGGCGGTCGCGCCGATCTGTTCGGCGGCGCGCAGGGTGCGGGTGCAAAGAATGTCCACCACCGTGTGCTGGAACGAGGCGGCCAGATCGGGCAGGTTCACCTCTTCGCCCTTTTGCTTGGCATTGTTCAACTGATTGAGCACGGCGGTTTTGAGCCCCGAAAAACTGAAATCGAATTCACTGCCGTCCACCTTGGGATGCGGCAAACGAAATGCGTGAATATCGCCGCCTTTGGCCAGTTCGTTCAGATGTACGCCGCCGGGATAGGGGAGCCCCATTGCACGGGCGGCTTTGTCGAAGCATTCCCCCGCCGCATCGTCACGCGTTTTGCCGAGTACGGTGAAGGTCGTGTAATCTTCCACCTGTACAAGATGGGTGTGTCCGCCCGAGACTACCAGACACAGAAACGGTGGTTTCAAGTCGGGGTGGGCAATGTAATTCGCCGCAATGTGCGAACGTAGATGGTGCACGGGGATGAGCGGCTTGTCGGCCGAGAAGGCCAACCCTTTGGCAAAATTTACACCGACGAGCAACGCCCCGATCAGACCGGGGGCGGCGGTGACCGCCACGGCATCGATATCGTCGAGGGTCATGGCGGCGGCGGTCAGTGCTTCGCGCGTCAGTCCGCTGATGGCTTCCGCGTGACGGCGGGAGGCGATCTCAGGTACGACACCGCCATAGAGCTTGTGTTCCTCCACTTGTGAGGCGATGAGTGACGAATGGACTTGTCGCCCGTCGCTCACGACCGCTACGGCGGTCTCGTCACAGGAGGATTCGATAGCCAGTATGTTCATAACGGTTACTCCTCTTTCAAATCCAACGAATACAATACGGCGTCCTCGGTGGGATGCTCGTAAAAACGGGGGCGCACCCCGTCGCAAACAAACCCTTCCTGTTCATACAGCGCGCGCGCGGCGGCATTGCTTTGCCGCACTTCGAGCGTGATACGGCTAAGGCCGTCGTCAGCGGCGCCGGCACGTAACAGTGTGCGGGCGATGCCCTCGCGACGGCGCGCGGGGGAAACGGCGATATTGGTCACGGCGCCTTCGCCGGCAATAACATGCATGCCCATATATCCCACTACCGTGTCGCCGTCCACCGCGACCGAAAATCGCGCGAACGGGTTTGTCAGTTCTTCTCTTAAGCCCTCTTCGCTCCACGGCAACGAAAAGCAGGCGGCTTCAAGCGCGGCCACGGCGGGGATGTGCTCGGCGGTCATCGGTAAAACGGTAATGCTCATGTTGTCACCTCGCCGAACCAGGTGTCCGCCAGGTCGGAGACGATGCCCTGTAAGGTGTCGCGTGTACGGCGATAGACATCTATGCTGCCGCCGAACGGATCGGGTACGCCGCCTGCGGGAACGGTAATTTTACGGCCGTCCACCCCGGCGGCCAGCAACAGCGCGCGATGGTTTTCGGTCATTACGGCAATGTGGTCGGCGGCGTCCGCCAACTCTTTGGTGAGCGGGCGCGAGCGGTGGCGGGTGATGTTCAGCCCGCATTCTTCCATCACGGTGACGGCGTGATCGGCGGCGGGTTCTCCCGCGGCGGCTAGCCCCGCCGAGGTCACAACGGCAGACGACCCTCGTTTGGTAAGTTCCGCACGCATCAGCGCCTCGGCCATCGGACTGCGACAGGTGTTACCTGTACATACAAAGACAATAGTTATGCCGCTCACCTCCCTGTATTCTCTTATTATACGAAAAAGTAGAGCACTTTGCAATCCCCTATTGCAATTTTTAGGAGATACGGGTATACTAAATGTCAGAATGTATGAAAAAGGAGCCCGCCCATGTTGCATCGAGAGTTTTCACGCCCTGCCACCGAGCAAATGTTTGATTCCCGCGACATTCGTTATCGTGCCCCCTTCGGTGCGGTGGCGGCCGAGGAATCGATCCATTTTCGCGTGTGTTTGCCGCGTGCATTAGGATGTTATGCCGTGCGCTTGGTGTTAGAGCCGGACGGCGAGCGGGCCTTTCATTGGGGTATGTTTTGGTGCGGCATGGAGGGCGAGTCGCACGAATGGTGGGAATGCGATTATGCGCCGCCGAAGGCCGGCTTGCTGTTTTATCGTTTTGCATTGGATACCGCCCGCGGCATACGGTATTTGGTGAAATGTCCCGACGGCACGGCCCGTCTGGCGGACACGGGCGGCGAGAGTTGGCAGATCACCTGCTACGACGCGGCGTTTGAAACTCCGCCATGGTTGGCGGGCGGTACCATGTATCAGATCTTTCCCGACCGTTTTGCGCCCGACAGCAGCGAGAAAACGGGCGTTCCCACCGACCGTGTGTTGCGTACCGATTGGGGCGGGGTGCCGCATTGGCAACCCGATGCTGAGGGCAAAGTGCGCAACAACGACTATTTCGGCGGCAGTCTCAAAGGGATTACCGCCCGTCTCGATCGTCTGGCGGCGTTGGGTGTTACCTGTCTGTATTTGAACCCGATCTTTGAGTCGCATTCCAACCACCGGTATGATACGGCGGATTACGAACGTATCGATCCGCTGTTGGGGAGCGAAGACGATTTGAAAACGCTCTGTCGTGCGGCGAAAAAACACGGTATTCGTGTGATATTGGATGGCGTGTTCAGCCATACGGGCGCGGACAGCCGCTATTTCAACCGCTACGGGCGGTATGCGGAAACGGGGGCTTATCAGTCTTCGGATTCGCCGTATGCCTCGTGGTATACCTTCCGCCGCTATCCCGACGATTACGTCGCGTGGTGGGATTTCGAGAACCTGCCCGAGGTGAAAGAGGAAGACCCGGCATTTTCGGAATATATCAACGGCGAAAATGGCATTGTGCGTCGCTGGCTCCGTGCGGGCGTTGCCGGATGGCGACTGGATGTTGCAGACGAATTGCCCGATGGCTTTCTGGATACTTTGCGTCGCGCGGCCAAAGCCGAAAAGAAGGATGCCTTGGTGCTCGGCGAAGTGTGGGAGGATGCGAGCAACAAATTCAGTTACGGTCGCCGTCGGCGGTACCTGCTCGGAGAACAGCTCGACAGCGTGATGAACTATCCTTTTGCCAATGCCATCTATGCCTTCTTGAGCGGCGAGTCGCCCGAGGCGTTTTTTCACCCGGTAGGGGATATTTTGGAACATTACCCTGCGCCGGTCTTGCGGGTGCTGATGAATCCGCTCGGTACCCATGACACGCCGCGGGCGCTGACGGTGCTCGGCGGCGAGCCGGCGGGGCGCCGCGGGCGGGAATGGCAGGCGACAGCCCGTCTGTCGCCGGCGGAATATGCGCACGGGAAAGCCTTGCTCAAACTGGCGGCGGTACTCCAATACTGTCTGCCGGGCGTGCCCTGCCTCTATTACGGAGACGAAACGGGGATGGAGGGGTGGCGTGACCCCTTTAACCGCGGATGTTATCCGTGGGGTCACGAGGACGCCGACCTGTTGGCGTGGTATGCGGCGCTCGGGAAACTGCGTGCCGGTTGTTCCGCGCTGGCGGACAGCGCGTTTCATCGTTTGCCCGCTCCCGACAGCGTGGTGGCGTTCACCCGCGGTGAGAGACTGCTCTGTGCGGTCAATCGCGGAGAGTCGGCGGTATGCGTTGCCGTGCCGGTTGCGTTTGCGGACGCTTCGTGTAAACTCGGGGCGGGTCAGATGCAAAACGGGAAATTACACCTGCCGCCTTTGTCGGCGGCCGTGTTGACGACGGAATAACACAGATAAAAAGAGAGGGCATGCCCGGAAAACGGGCATGCCCTCTGTTTGTTACCGCTTTTATAACCACTTGAACCCCGACAGCCATTCGTCGGTGTGGTCTCCGTCGGTGGAGGAGAGCTCGAGTGCGAGCAGGTAATTATCCCGCAGGACGAATACCGATACATCGGTCTGCACATCGTCCCCTTCGCCCCACAACACCTTCATAGCGAGGAATTCCTTCCCGTCCACCGTGGCGGTAAACGCTTCGGTGGTCAACTGGGGAATGCCTTCGAGCATCGACAGCTGGATATCGCGGTATTCTACGGCAGACGGCATGAAATCGTACATCGTCGCCAAATTTTCCACCCGCACGCCGATGGTATTGCCGGTGCTTTCCTGTACCGCATACATATCGTAAAATTCCTTTGCATGGCTCACGGCATCGGCGTAGTCCTGGTTTTCGCCGAGCGACAAAATAGGCAGGTTGCGTTCGGCGATCTCGTCGTTGTCAAACAGATCCCAGCCGCTTTGGGGGGTGAATGTCAGGCCGAAATGGGTGTTTTTATAGGTTGCGCCGTCGTTTTCTCCCCAAAGCGGTGCGGTGGTCCCGGTGGTATCGGTGTCGGGCGTGTTTTGGGGGGCGCGGCTACATGCCGAAAACGACAACACCAACATAAGCGCCATCAAAAAAGCCAGTTTTCTCATACTATATTCCTCCGAAAAAGTTAATGTTCCGCTGTTTCCACAGCCGCTTCCAAGGCTTCGCGCAAGGTGTCGAGCGGGGTAAGACCTTTTTTCATTTTCACGGCGTAGTACGGTTTTTTGCCTGCGCTGATCATCACCCGCCCCGCGAGTGCGGCGGTCATTCGTCCGCCGAGTGCCATATCCAGCGTTTTGGGATAGAGCAACAGGCTGTCGCCTTGCTGCTTTACTTCCACGATCCCCAGCCCTGCTGCCATGTTGCGCAGAAGGGCAACGTCGATCAGTCCTTGCACCGCTTCGGGCGGTTCGCCGAAACGGTCGATCAACTCGTCATATACGTCGAGCGAATCTTCCATCGTGCGGATGTCGGCAATGCGGCGATAGACCCCGAGTCGCTGGGCGTTTTCGCGGATATATTCGTCGGGAATGTGGGCCGAGACCGCAAGGTCAATGAGGCATTCCGCATCGGGCGTGTCTTCGGTGCGCCCGGTCTTTTCTTGATCTACCGCATCGGCAAGCAACCGCAGATACATATCGTAGCCCACCGCTTCCATGTGACCGTGCTGTTGGGCACCGAGCAGGTTGCCCGCACCGCGGATCTCCATGTCGCGCATCGCGATTTTGAAGCCGGCGCCGAATTCGGTGAATTCCCGCATGGCATCCAATCGCTTTTCCGAAACGTCCGAAAGTGCTTTGCCGCGCTGGAAGGTGAGATAGGCAAACGCACGGCGAGACGAGCGCCCCACACGTCCGCGGATCTGGTGCAACTGCGACAGACCGAAACGATCGGCGTTTTCGATGATCAGGGTGTTGACGTTCGGAATGTCCACACCCGTTTCGATGATGGTGGTGCAAACGAGCACGTCGATCTCGTGTTCCAACATCTGTTGCCAAATATCCGAGAGTTGTTCTTCGGTCATTTTTCCGTGGGCAAAGGCGACGCGCGCTTCGGGAACACGCATTTGAATGCCGGCCGCGACGCGTTCGATGCTTTCCACACGGTTGTGCAGGTAATACACCTGCCCGTCCCGCCGCAACTCGCGGCGGATCGCATCGGCAATAATACCGTTGTCGTGTTCGAGCACATAGGTCTGTACAGGGCGGCGATCCTGCGGCGCTTCCTCCAAAATGGACATATCCCGAATCCCGCTCATCGCCATATTCAAGGTGCGGGGAATGGGGGTAGCCGACAGGGTCAGCACGTCCACTGCGGGGGCGATCTCCTTGATACGTTCCTTTTGCGCCACGCCGAAGCGTTGCTCTTCATCCACAATGAAGAGGCCGAGATCGCGGAATTTCACATCTTTCGAAAGCAGACGGTGAGTGCCTACCAAAATGTCGATCTCGCCGCGTGCCGTCTGGCGTAAGATCTCTTCCTGCTGTTTGGGGGTGCGAAAACGGGAGATCATCTCTACCTTTACGGGAAACCCTTCCATGCGGCGGCAGATGGTGTTGTAATGCTGAAACGCCAGAATGGTGGTCGGCACCAACAACACACATTGTTTACTGTTGGACACACACTTGAAAGCGGCACGGAGCGCCACTTCGGTCTTGCCGAACCCCACGTCGCCGCAAAGCAGGCGATCCATCGGCACGGGGCGTTCCATATCCGCTTTGATCTCGGCGGTACAACGCAGTTGATCTTCGGTTTCGTCATAGGCAAAGTGGCGTTCGAAATCGCCTTGCCACGCGCCGTCTTCGTCGAAGGCAAAGCCCTTGGTCGCCATACGGGCGGAATAGAGGGCGATGAGTTGCTTGGCGATATCCTTTACGGCGGCGCGCACGCGCACCTTGGCTTTTTGCCATTCCTGTCCGCCGAGTCGGTGCAGTTTTAAGGTAACATCTTCTTTGGTGCCGATGTATTTCGACACAAGGTCGAGTTGGGTGACGGGGACATACAGCGTGTCGCCTTTGTCATAGCGCAGTTTCAAATAGTCTTTCACCACCCCCTGTACCGCCAGTTGGTGGATACCTTCGTAAATACCGATGCCGTGGGCCGCGTGGACGATATAGTCGCCTGCGGTCAGTTCCGAAAGGCTGTGTATCTGCGCACCTTTGTTATGCCGCTTTGCTTTGTGGGTGCGACGCGCCGAGGCGGCGCGCCCGTGGGTGATAACACACCACGCGGCATCGGGCAGCTCGAAGCCGCTCGAAAGGCCGCCGTGGGTGACAAGTACCCGTTCCGTGAGCGGTTTTTCGGGGTGGGGGGCATACAGCGCGGGTATGCCCGCTTTTTGCAGATCTTCCGCCAACACGGCGGCGGCACGTTCTTCCTGCCCTGCCAGCACCACACACGCCATGCCGCGGTTTAAGTGGTCGCGCAGATCGTCGCACAACACCTCCACACTGCCCGACCACACGGGCAACTGATGGGCGGTGAGATTGTAAAGCGCTTTCATCGACCATTCGGACGAGCGGGCAAACGCATCCAATGTAATACAGCCCTGTTGCAAACGGCGAGAGAGGGTGTCCCAATCCATGGCATAGGTCGTAAGTCCGCGGCAGAGTTGCCCTTCCGCAAGCAGAGCGGTGATGTCTTCCTCCATCTGCCACAGATACGTGCGGGCGCGTTCTTTCACCTTTGCCGGTTCGCACAGGACGGGAAGAGCATCCTCGGCAAAGTCGAACAAGGTGGCGGGAGCATCGTACAGCAGGGGAATGTATTTATCGAGCGAAGCGGGGGCGGTGCCGCGGCAAAGTCGTTCGGCGTCCGCTTCCAAAGCGGGGGCGGACGCCGCCGCTTTGCCTTTAAGACCGGCGGCGAGTGCGCGGATCTTTTCGGCAAGCGCTGTCGGTTGATCACACAAGATTTCCGCCGCCGGCGGTACCGAAACCGCGTCGAGCGGGTCGGTGCGCCGCTGGGTGAGCGGGTCGAAATACGAGAGGGTATCTACCGCATTGCCCCACAACTCCATGCGCAGCGGGGCGGCGCTGTCGGCAGCCCAAATATCCACAATGCCGCCGCGCACCGAAAACTGCCCCGCACTTTCCACTTGGGCACACCGCTCATATCCTGCGGCCGTGAGCGTTTCGGGCAGGTTGTCCGCCGGTAAAGCCTGGCCCGCCATGAAGTCGAGAGTGTGCTCCAACAGGGCGTCGGGGGACAGCGTAAACTGCATAGCCGCATCCGCCGTGGCAATGATGTGGTCGGCGTCCCCGTTCAAGAAGCGCGCAAGCGCGCCGAGCCGTTGTTGCTCGTATTCGCGCGAGACCGATTCCACCCGACGCAGCGAGAGGTCGCGCCCCGGGAGGGTACACACGCGCTCGCCGAGCGCCGCAAGGTCTTCCGCCAAGCGGGTGCCTTCCGCTTCTTCGCCCACCAGGATGAGGGTGCGTCGGCCGGTTGCTTCCCGCAACCCGTGAAGCAGCAACGCTTTGTGTACCGTGCCCACACCGGTGACGGCGGCGGGCAGGCGGCCGGCGGTCACGTCCGAAACCAGACGTTCAAAGGCGGGGAGCGCGTGTAATCCGTTCGAAAATAACGACATACTATATTACCTCGAAAAGCGGTTCATGGCCGCATCTACCGAATCTTCCACAATGAGGCAGACGGCGTCGGCGGCGCGGCGGGCGGCATCGGCCACCAGGGGGGCCTCGTCTTTGGTAAACTTCGACAGCACCCACGCCGCAAGGTCGTAGTCGGGGTGCGGTTTTTCACCCACGCCGATCTTCACGCGCGGGAATTTGTCACTCCCACACAACTGAATGATGCTGGCCATGCCTTTTTGACCGCCCGCACTGCCCGCACGGCGCACACGAAGGGTGCCGACGGGCAACGAAATATCGTCGAACAGAACAAGCACACGCTCGGGCGGAAGTTTGTAAAAATTCATCGCTTCCCGCACCGCTTCGCCGCTGTTGTTCATATAGGTCTGCGGCATCATGAGCAGCACCTTGTGCTCGCCGATGGCGGTCTCGCCGCAAAAGGATTTGTATTTCACACGATCCACACGGATCGCCAGTTTTTCCGCCAGCGCTTCCAATGCGGCAAACCCCGCGTTGTGGCGGGTCCCCACGTATTTTTTATCGGGATTGCCGAGCCCCACGATAAGCCAATCCACAGGGCCGGTCGTCTTCTTCTTGAAGAACATGATCGTATCACCTCAAACGGGAAATGCGGGCATTAAGTGTGTGCCTAATGTCCGTGTTTCTATTATGACAGAGTAAAACGGGATTTGCAAGCGAAAAAGTGCATTATTTTTCACATACCACGCACAAATTTACGGATTTTTTGAGTAAAATACCACGATTTCAAATTTTTTTGAAAAAACCTATGGAAAAATTTAAAAAAGGGTGCTATAATGAATCCGTTACTGTGGAGCGCCCTGTGAATCTCAACGCTCACAGGCAAATAATTTCAGGAGGAATGAAAACATGAGTCACAAGTATGTATACCTGTTTTCCGAGGGCGACGCTTCGATGCGTGAGCTGCTCGGCGGTAAAGGTGCGAACCTGGCGGAAATGACCAAGATCGGTCTGCCGGTGCCGCAGGGCTTTACCATTTCCACCGAGGCTTGCACTCAGTACTATGAGGACGGTCGCAAGATCAACGATGATATCCAGGCGCAGATCATGGAATACATCATCAAGATGGAAGAAGTTGTCGGCAAAAAGTTCGGCGACAAGGAGAACCCGCTGCTCGTTTCGGTGCGTTCGGGCGCTCGCGCTTCCATGCCCGGTATGATGGATACCATTCTGAACCTCGGTCTGAACGAAGAAGTGGTGGAGACCATGGCTGCGAAGTCGGGCAACGCTCGTTGGGCGTACGACTGCTATCGCCGCTTTATCCAGATGTATTCCGATGTTGTTATGGAAGTCGGTAAGAAGTACTTCGAGGAACTCATCGACAAGATGAAGGAAGAAAAGGGCGTGACCCAGGACGTCGAACTGACCGCCGAGGATCTGAAAGAACTCGCTTGCCAGTTCAAGGCTGAGTACAAGTCCAAGATCGGCAAGGACTTCCCGACCGATCCCAAGGAACAGTTGATGGGCGCTGTGGAAGCGGTGTTCCGTTCCTGGGACAACCCGCGTGCCAACGTGTATCGCCGCGACAACGATATCCCCTACTCTTGGGGTACGGCCGTTAACGTGCAGATGATGGCGTTCGGTAACATGGGTGACAACTGCGGTACCGGTGTGGCGTTTACTCGTGACCCCGCGACCGGCGAACCCGGCTTGATGGGCGAATTCCTCACCAATGCGCAGGGCGAAGACGTTGTGGCCGGTGTGCGTACTCCCATGCCGATCGCCGAGATGGCGGAGAAGTTCCCCGAAGCGTTCAAGCAGTTTAACGAAGTGTGCGCCATTTTGGAAGACCACTATCGTGATATGCAGGATATGGAGTTCACCGTGGAAGACGGCAAACTCTACATGTTGCAGACCCGTAACGGTAAGCGTACCGCGAAAGCCGCTCTGAAGATCGCCTGCGACCTCGTGGACGAAGGCATGATCGATAAGAAGAAGGCTGTCGCGATGATCGATCCCCGTAACCTCGACACCCTGCTCCACCCGCAGTTCGATGCGAAGGCGCTGAAGGCGGCTACCCCCGCCGGCAAGGGTCTGGGCGCGTCCCCCGGTGCGGCTTGCGGTAAGGTCGTGTTCACCGCCGAGGATGCCGAGGCGTGGAATGCGCGCGGCGAGAAGGTCGTTCTTGTCCGTCTCGAGACCTCTCCCGAAGACATCACCGGCATGAAGGCTGCTCAGGGCATCCTGACTGTCCGTGGCGGTATGACCTCTCACGCAGCCGTTGTTGCCCGTGGTATGGGTACCTGCTGCGTTTCCGGCTGCACCGAGATCAACATGGACGAGGAGAACAAGCAGTTCACTCTGGCCGGCAAGACCTTCCACGAGGGCGACGAGCTCTCTCTGGATGGCTCCACCGGTAATATTTACGACGGCATCATCACCACCAAGGACGCTGAGATCGCCGGCGAGTTTGGCCGCATCATCGCATGGGCCGATCAGTATCGTACTCTGAAGGTCCGCACCAATGCTGACTCCCCCCGCGATGCCAAGAAGGCCCGTGAGCTGGGTGCAGAAGGCATCGGCCTGTGCCGTACCGAGCACATGTTCTTCGAGGAAGGCAGAATTGCTTCCTTCCGCGAGATGATCTGCTCCGACACCGTGGAAGAGCGCGAAGCCGCTCTGGCCAAGATCATGC
>JAZNTV010000043.1:0-25834 GCA_045591985.1 Acutalibacteraceae bacterium | reverse complement strand
ATGTTGTCACCGGCCTCCGCGTAGTCGAGCAGCTTACGGAACATTTCGATACCGGTAACGACGGTCTTGGGCTTTTCGTCCTTCCGCCCGACGATTTCCACTTCTTCACCCATGTTCAGCTGGCCACGCTCCACACGGCCGGTAGCAACCGTACCACGGCCGGTGATGGTGAACACGTCTTCAACAGGCATCAAGAACGGCTTGTCAGCAGTACGCGCGGGAGTGGGGATGTAGTTGTCAACAGCATCCATCAGCTCGATGATCGGAGCATACTCCGGAGCAGAGAGATCGGTAGCGGTGCTCACGAGAGCCTGGTGAGCGGAACCCTTGATGATCGGGGTGTCGTCGCCCGGGAACTCGTACTTGTCGAGCGCTTCGCGGATTTCCATCTCGACGAGCTCGAGCAATTCCGGATCGTCAACCAAGTCGGTCTTGTTCATGAAAACAACGATCGACCGAACGCCAACCTGACGAGCGAGCAGCAAGTGCTCGTTGGTCTGCGCCATAACGCCGTCACTCGAAGCGATAACCAGGATAGCGCCGTCCATCTGCGCAGCGCCGGTGATCATGTTCTTGATGTAGTCGGCGTGGCCGGGGCAGTCCACGTGAGCGTAGTGACGGGTAGCCGTCTGATACTCAACGTGAGAGGTGTTGATGGTGATACCGCGCTCGCGCTCTTCGGGAGCCTTATCGATGTTCGCGTAATCGGTGAATTCCGCACCGCCCTGCAGAGCGAGCACCTTGGTGATCGCAGCGGTCAGAGTGGTCTTACCATGGTCAACGTGACCGATGGTGCCAATGTTTACGTGAGGCTTGGAGCGCTCAAATTTTGCTTTTGCCATTGGAATTTCCTCCTTGAAATTAATTTTATCTTTGCCTTGCAAACGTACTTACATTGTAGCAAGTGTTTGCAAAAATTGCAAGTGTTTTTTCAAAGAAACCCGACTTTATGCGGAATTTCTCTTGAATCACACCCAAAAGCGGGGCATTAGCCCTCTTTCTTGGTGCGCTTCGCGATGATCGCCTCGGCCACACTCTTCGGCAATTCCGCATAGTGGCTGGGCTCCATCACATACTGGCCGCGGCCCTGCGTACCGGAACGCAGGTCGGTCGCGTAACCGAACATCTCGGACAGCGGGACATTCGCACGGATCTGCACCGCACCGTTAATGTTCTCCGAACCTTCCATCTGGCCGCGGCGGGACGAAATGTCGCCGACAACGAAGCCCATGTATTCGTCGGGAACGATGACAACCACCTTCATGATGGGTTCCATCAACACGGGATCGGCCTTACGCATAGCCTCTTTGAACGCCATCGAACCGGCGATCTTAAAGGCCATTTCGGAAGAGTCGACTTCGTGGTACGAACCATCATAGAGAGTGACCTTGCAGTCCACGACAGGATACCCTGCCACGACGCCGCTGTGCATAGCACCCTGGATACCGGAATCGACAGCGGGGATGTATTCCTTCGGAACCACACCGCCGACGATGGCGTTGATAAATTCATAACCCTTACCGGTCTCGTTGGGTTCAAGCTTGATCTTAACGTGACCGTACTGACCTTTACCACCGGACTGACGCGCATACTTACAATCGACATCCGCGAGCTTACGCACAGTTTCCTTGTACGCAACCTGCGGCGCACCGACGTTCGCTTCCACCTTGAATTCGCGGAGCAAACGGTCGACGATGATCTCCAAGTGGAGCTCGCCCATACCGGCAATGATGGTCTGACCGGTCTCTTCGTCGGTATACGCCTTGAAGGTCGGATCTTCTTCCGCCAACTTCGCCAGCGCAATACCCATCTTCTCCTGGCCTGCCTTGGTCTTCGGCTCGATAGCCACACGGATAACAGGCTCGGGGAATTTCATGGATTCGAGAATGATCGGATGTTTCTCATCACACAGGGTGTTACCCGTGGTGGTGTTCTTCAAACCGATGGCAGCGGCGATATCGCCTGCGTACACCACATCCAGATCCTTACGAGCATTGGCGTGCATCTGCACGATACGGCCGAGACGCTCGTTGGAATCCTTGCTGGAGTTGTATACGGTGTCGCCCGCCTTAACAGTACCCGAATACACACGGAAGAACGCGAGTTTACCCACAAACGGGTCGGTCGCGATCTTGAACGCCAAAGCCGCAAACGGCTCGGTGTCGGAAGAGGGACGATGCTCCTCTTCTTCGGTTTCGGGGTTGACACCCTTGATCGCGGGAACATCCAGCGGCGAGGGCATGAAGTCGACGATCGCGTCGAGCAACTTCTGCACACCCTTGTTGCGATAGGAAGTACCGCAGCACACGGGAACCATCGTATTGGCGATGGTAGCCTTACGGATGACCGCTTTGATCTCTTCAACGGAAATCTCTTCGCCGCCGAAGTATTTCTCCATCAATTCGTCATCCTGCTCGGCAACCGCCTCCAGCAGTTTCTCGCGATATTCTTCGGCAAGGTCTTTCATGTCGTCCGGAATCTCTTCCACACGCATATCCTTACCCATTTCGTCGTAATAGACGTCCGCCTTCATTTCGATCAAATCCACGATTCCCTTGAACAGGTTTTCGGAACCGATCGGCAACTGAATCGGAACGGCATTACACTTCAGACGGTCACGCATCATCTGCACGACGCGATAGAAGTCCGCACCCAAGATGTCCATCTTATTGACATACGCCATACGCGGAACTTGATAGTCGTCGGCCTGACGCCACACCGTTTCGGACTGGGGTTCCACGCCGCCCTTAGCACACAGAACCGTCACCGAACCGTCCAACACGCGCAGCGAACGCTGCACTTCCACCGTGAAGTCCACGTGGCCGGGAGTGTCGATGATGTTGATGCGGTGCTTGTCCGCAGCGCCCTGCTTATCCCAGTAGCAAGTAGTAGCAGCAGAGGTGATGGTGATACCGCGCTCCTGCTCCTGCGCCATCCAGTCCATGGTAGCGCCGCCGTCGTGGGTCTCACCGATCTTATAGTTTACACCGGTATAGTACAGGATACGCTCAGTGGTGGTGGTTTTACCAGCATCAATGTGCGCCATGATACCGATGTTTCTGGTTTTTTCCAGAGATACATCTCTTGCCATAGTACGCTCCTCCTTTTCCTTCGTTTTAAAGAAAATCCTTTTAAGCGATTACCAGCGGAAATGAGCAAACGCCTTGTTGGCTTCTGCCATTTTGTGGGTATCGTCGCGCTTCTTGGCAGCACCGCCGTTGCCGTTGATGGCGTCCAGAATCTCGGCAGCCAAACGCTCTTTCATCGTCTTCTCCGAACGAGCGCGCGAATAGGTGGTCAGCCAACGCAGACCCAGGGTCTGACGGCGAACGGGGCGAACCTCGATCGGCACCTGGTAGGTAGCGCCGCCGACACGGCGAGCCTTAACCTCCAGCGACGGCATGATGTTCTCGAGCGCCTGCTCGAACACTTCGAGCGCTTCCTTGCCCGTCTTTTCGGCAACGATGTCAAACGCACCGTAAACGATCTTCTGGGCAACGCCGCGCTTACCGTCCAGCATAATGTTGTTGATAAGTCGGGTTACGACTTTGGAATTGTAAAGCGGATCGGGCAAAACATCGCGCTTTGCGATAGAACCTCTTCTGGGCACTTTACTTCCCTCCTTCATAATGATGATATCATAGGTACTCGAAAGTGACATACTCCCGTTGGCCAATGCAGATCCTATACAAAACGGATGACCCATTATATATAGTGATCAGCGCATTGAAGCCGCTGATGAATTTGTCTTACTTCTTGGCCGCGCCGGCCTTGGGACGTTTGGCACCGTACTTGGAGCGGGCCTGCATTCTCTTCGCAACACCCTGCGTATCCAGCGTACCGCGCACGATGTGATAACGCACACCGGGGAGATCCTTGACACGACCGCCGCGGATCAGCACGACACTGTGCTCCTGCAGGTTGTGGCCTTCACCGGGGATATACGAAGTAACTTCGATACCGTTCGACAAACGCACACGGGCGACTTTACGCAGAGCCGAGTTCGGCTTCTTCGGGGTCGTCGTCTTAACCGCAGTGCAAACACCGCGCTTCTGGGGAGAATTCTGGTTGATGGCAACGCGCTTCTTGGAGTTCCAACCCTTCAAAAGAGCCGGCGCCTTCGCCTTCTTCTCCAGGTCCTTACGACCGGTGTGTACCAACTGGTTAAAAGTGGGCAATGATGACATCTCCTTTCTTTTATTTTGGTATCTTTACGCGGGATAAGCCGCCGAAGCTTCGGAAAGCTCCGGCGGTTAACCGCACAAATCCACAGTATGATATTCTAGCATAGTCTGCCGTGGTTTGTCAAGTATTATTCTTGCACTTCGGAAATATTTTCTTCCGTCGCGGTTTCGGCACTCTCACCGGTCGTTTCGACATCGTCCAACATGCTGCGCAAAGCCGCCACATACGGCGCGTCGTCGTTTTTGTGGGTGTTCACCACGTCCACATTGTTATAGACCTGCATACCGGTACCTGCCGGGATGAGTTTACCGATGATGACGTTTTCTTTCAAGCCGAGCAACGGGTCAACCTTACCCTTGATGGCGGCATCCGCCAACACACGGGTGGTCTCCTGGAAGGAGGCGGCAGACAAGAAACTGTCGGTTGCGAGCGACGCCTTGGTAATACCGAGAAGCACGGGAGTGCACGCAGCAAGCGCCAAGCCTTCTTCGCCGGCATCGATACGCGCCTGTACCGCCCGGTTTTCGGCTTCGACGTCCGCACGATTGGCGAGTGCACCCGCCAGCAACGTCGTACTGCCCGCATCGTCCACGCGCACCTTGCGCATCATCTGGCTGACAATAACCTCGATGTGCTTATCGTTGATATCCACGCTCTGCAGACGGTAGGTGCGCTGCACCTCTTCGATGAGGTAATCCTGTACCGCGAGCGGACCGTTGATAGCAAGAATATCGTGGGGGTTTTTGGAACCTTCGGTCAGTGCCTGACCCTTTTCCACGTAGTCGCCTTCCTGCACACAGATGCGGAAGTCGAACGGAATGGGATAGCTGCGCTCATCGATGTTCCCCTCTTCGTTGCTGGTCACAACGACCACGCGCTTCTTGCGTTCTTCGGTGAGACGCACGGTACCGGCAATCTCGGAGAGGATGGCCAGATGCTTCGGGCGACGGCCTTCGAACAGTTCTTCAACACGCGGCAGACCCTGAGTGATATCTTCCGCCGAGGCAACACCGCCCGTGTGGAAGGTACGCATCGTCAGCTGCGTACCGGGTTCACCGATGGACTGCGCCGCGATGATACCCACTGCTTCGCCGACCGACACGGGATCCACCGTTGCAAGGTTGGCACCATAGCAATGCGCACACACACCGTGGCGGGCGTGACAGGTCAGCACCGAACGAATGCGGATCTTCTCCACGTGGTATTCGTCGATCAAGCGGCGGATTTCCTTGTCGCCCATCATGGTGTCGCGGCTGACCACGACTTCGCCCGTAGCGGGATCCACAAAGTCATCCGACAGGAAACGGCCGGACAAACGCTCATCGATCTTTTCGATATCGTTCTTACCGTCCTTAATGGTATACACTTCGATACCCTCGTGAGTACCGCAGTCGTCCTCGCGAATAATAACATCCTGCGAAACATCCACCAGACGGCGGGTCAGATAACCCGAGTCAGCGGTACGCAGAGCGGTATCCGCCAAGCCCTTACGTGCACCACGCGAAGAGATAAAGTATTCGTGGATCTTCAAGCCTTCACGATAGTTGGCACGAATCGGAACTTCGATGGTACGACCGGAGGTGTTCGCAATCAGACCGCGCATACCGGCGAGCTGACGCAACTGGCTGATCGAACCACGAGCGCCCGAATCGGACATCATATAGATCGGGTTGTAGGGATCCATGTTCTCCTGCAACGCCTGCGATACCGCTTCGGTGGTGGAGTTCCACACATCGATCACGCGGCGATAACGTTCGTCATCGGAGAGCAGACCTTCTTCGTACAAACGAGTGATCTTCAGCACTTCGGCTTCGGCATCCGCCACCATCTGCTTCTTCTGCGGCGGGATGGAAGCATCACACACCGCCACGGTCAACGCACCGCGAGTGGAATACTTGTAGCCCTGTGCCTTGATGGCGTCGAGCACCACCGACGTGTCGGCGGCACCGTGTACCTTAATGCACTTTTCAATGATCTTAGACAGCTGTTTCTTGCCGACCTTGAAATCAATTTCATAGAGAAATTTGTTTTCGTCGTCGGTACGATCCACAAAGCCGAGATCCTGCGGCACGGGACCGTTGAAGATGATACGGCCGATAGTGGTCTCCACCAAGCGGCTCTGCATCACGCCGCCGATTTCCATGGTACGGCGCACCTTGATCTTCGCGTGCAGACCGATGGCTTTATTGGTATACGCCATCATCGCTTCATCTTCGTTGCGGAACACCTTGCCCTCGCCCGGTTCACCGGGTTTATAAATGGTAAGGTAGTACGAACCAAGGATCATATCCTGCGTCGGCACCGCAACGGGCTTACCGTCGGAAGGCTTCAGCAAGTTGCCGGCTGCCAACATCAGGAAGCGCGCTTCCGCCTGTGCTTCGGCCGACAACGGCACGTGCACGGCCATCTGGTCGCCGTCGAAGTCGGCGTTAAACGCCGTACACACCAGCGGATGCAGTTTGATCGCGCGGCCTTCCACCAGCACCGGCTCGAACGCCTGAATACCCAGGCGGTGCAGCGTCGGTGCACGGTTCAGCATCACGGGATGATCTTTGATCACGATCTCAAGCGCATCCCACACTTCGGGGCGCAACTTTTCGACCATCTTACGCGCCGATTTGATGTTACCGGCCGAACCGGTCTCCACCAAACGCTTCATAACAAAGGGCTTGAACAGTTCGATTGCCATCTCCTTCGGCAGACCGCACTGATACATCTTCAGTTCGGGACCGACAACGATAACCGAACGACCCGAGTAGTCAACGCGCTTACCGAGCAGGTTCTGACGGAAACGTCCCTGCTTACCTTTCAGCATATCCGACAGAGACTTCAGCGGGCGGTTGTTCGGGCCGGTCACGGGACGACCGCGACGGCCGTTGTCGATCAACGCGTCCACCGCTTCCTGCAACATACGCTTTTCGTTGCGCACGATAATGTCCGGCGCACCCAACTCAAGCAACCGCTTCAGACGGTTGTTACGGTTGATCACGCGGCGGTACAAATCGTTCAAGTCGGAGGTCGCAAAACGGCCGCCGTCGAGTTGCACCATCGGACGGATATCCGGCGGAATGACCGGAATCACGTTCAGGATCATCCACTCGGGACGATTGCCCGACTGGCGGAAGGATTCCACCACTTCCAAACGCTTGAGCAGGCGGGCACGCTTTTGGCCGGAGGCCCCTTCAAGCTCGGCTTTCAGTTCTTCCGAAAGCGCTTCGATATCGATTTCAGCGAGCAATTTCTGGATGTATTCCGCACCCATGCCGGCTTCGAAATCGTTCTCATACTTCTCGTACCAATCCTGATATTCCTTATCGGACAACACCTGGCACTTCATCAGCGGGGTATCGCCGGGATTGGTGACGATATACGAGGCAAAATACAGCACCTGCTCGAGCAGACGCGGGGAAATGTCAAGGAGCAGACCCATGCGGGACGGAATGCCCTTGAAATACCAGATGTGCGACACGGGGGCCGCCAGTTCGATATGACCCATGCGCTCGCGACGCACCTTTTCGCGGGTCACTTCCACGCCGCAGCGATCACAGATCTTACCCTTATAGCGGATACGCTTGTACTTGCCGCAATGGCACTCCCAGTCCTTGGTAGGCCCGAAAATACGCTCACAGAACAGGCCGTCGCGTTCGGGTTTGAGGGTGCGGTAGTTGATCGTTTCGGGTTTCTTCACTTCACCGTAGGACCACTCGCGGATCTTATCGGGGGAAGCAAGGCCGATCTGGATCGAATCAAAAATGTTAAATTCCATCATTATTCAAGCGCCCCCTTCCTTAAAATTCGTCCCCGTCATCGTAGGACTCGTCTTCATCATAATCGTCCTCATAAACTTCTTCGGTGTCGGCAAAGTCCATGTCTTCGGCATCCTTCACATCGTAACCCTCGAAGTCGTCTTCGTTCGCCACGGTCGAGAATGCATCGTCATCCGCAGCAACCATGTTGAACTCTTCGTCCTCTTCGAAGGTCTGTTTCAGGTCGATCTCTTCCTTATCCTTATTCAAGACACGGATATCCAGACCGAGCGACTGCAGTTCCTTGACCAACACCTTGAAGGACTCGGGCACGCCCGACTTCGGCACATTCTGTCCCTTCACAATCGCTTCGTAGGTCTTCACACGGCCGACCACGTCATCCGACTTGACCGTCAGGATCTCCTGCAGGGTGTAGGCTGCACCGTATGCTTCCAGGGCCCACACTTCCATTTCACCGAAACGCTGACCGCCGAACTGCGCTTTACCGCCGAGCGGCTGTTGCGTAACCAGCGAATAGGGACCGGTGGAACGGGCGTGGATCTTATCGTCAACCAGGTGATGCAGTTTCAGATAGTACATGATACCCACGGTAACGGGGTTATCGAACATCTCACCGGTACGGCCGTCGTACAACTCGGTCTTACCGTCTTCACGCATACCTGCGCGGGTGAGCAGTTCACGGATATCCTCTTCGTGCGCGCCGTCGAACACCGGGGTCATGATCTTCATGCCGAGTGCACGGGCCGCATAGCCGAGGTGCACTTCCAAAACCTGACCGATATTCATACGAGACGGAACGCCCAACGGGTTCAAAACGATATCCAGCGGCGTACCGTCGGGCAGGAAGGGCATATCTTCACTCGGCAGAATACGCGACACAACACCCTTGTTACCGTGACGGCCCGCCATCTTATCGCCCACGCTGATCTTGCGCTTTTGTGCGATATAGCAGCGTACCACCATGTTCACACCGGGACTGAGTTCACTGCAGGTCTCGCGGGTGAACACTTTCACATCCACGATGATACCGTATTCGCCGTGCGGCACTTTCAACGACGTATCGCGCACTTCGCGCGCCTTTTCGCCGAAGATGGCGCGAAGCAGACGCTCTTCCGCCGTCAGTTCGGTTTCACCCTTCGGCGTGACCTTACCGACCAGAATGTCGCCCGCACGCACTTCCGCGCCGATGCGGATGATACCGCGCTCATCCAGATCCTTCAGTGCATCGTCACCGACGTTCGGAATGTCGCGGGTGATCTCTTCCGGCCCGAGCTTGGTATCACGCGACTCAATTTCATACTCTTCCACATGAATGGAGGTGAACACGTCGTCGCGCACGACCTTCTCGTTGATGAGAACCGCATCTTCGTAGTTGTAACCTTCCCACGTCATAAAGCCGACGAGGGCGTTCTTACCAAGCGCGATCTCACCGTTGCAGGTCGCGGGACCGTCGGCAAGTACGTCGCCGACTTCCACGTGCTGACCCAATTGCGCCACGGGACGCTGGTTCACGCAGGTGCCCTGGTTGGAACGGGCAAACTTGATCAACTTGTAGGAGTCGATATCACCGGTATCGTCGCGGCGCACTTCAATGTGATCCGCCGAAACGCTGTGTACCGTACCGGGCGCTTTCGCCAGCACACACACACCGGAGTCCACACCGGCCTTGTACTCAATACCGGTACCGACGATCGGCGACTCGGTGGTGAGCAGCGGCACAGCCTGCTTTTGCATGTTCGAACCCATCAAAGCACGGTTCGCATCATCGTTCTCAAGGAAGGGGATCATCGCGGTCGCAACCGACACGAGCATCTTCGGAGAAACGTCCATGTAATCGGCACGGGTGTTCTCCACATCGTAGAACTCGCCGCGATGACGCACGGTAATACGCTCTTTGACAAAGCGGCCCTCGGCATCGAGCTGTTCGTTAGCCTGTGCCACGAGGAAATCGTCTTCCACATCGGCAGGCATATACACCACTTCGTCGGTCACGACGCCGCGCTCTTTATCCACCCTGCGGTAGGGCGCTTCGATGAAACCGTAACGGTTGATGCGGGCAAAGGTCGCCATATAGGAGATCAGACCGATGTTCGGACCTTCGGGCGTCTCGATCGGGCACATACGGCCGTAGTGGCTGTAGTGAACGTCACGCACTTCGAAACCTGCGCGGTCACGGGACAGACCGCCGGGGCCGAGGGCGGAAAGACGACGCTTGTGAGTCAACTCGCCGAGCGGGTTGTTCTGATCCATAAACTGAGACAACGGCGACGAGCCGAAGAACTCTTTGATCGCCGCCACTACGGGACGGATGTTGATCAACACCTGCGGGGTGATAACATCCATATCCTGCGCCTGCAACGTCATGCGCTCGCGGATCACGCGCTCCATACGGGAAAACCCGATGCGGAACTGGTTTTGCAACAATTCACCCACCGAACGGATGCGACGGTTGCCCAAATAGTCAATATCATCGGTGGTACCGATATCGTGACCGAGGCAGAGCAGATAGTTGATGGACGCAAAGATATCGTCGCGGGTGATGTGATTCGGAATCAGACCGGGAATGAGTTCTTCCTTGTTTTCTTCATTTTTCACGGTATGGTCGTGCGCACGGGCAATGATCGCCTCGCGCAACGACGCTTCGTCGGTGTTCTGTTCGAGCAGTTCGTTCAACACACGGATCCACACGCGCTCGCCGATACCGGCCTCTTCAAGGAATGCCTCATCGATGGTGGTATATTCCGCGGGAATGAACGCGCGGATATCCACCGTGCCGTTGCCGAGGATCTTGACCTCGCGGGTCGCACCGTGTTCTTCCACCGTCACGTACACTTCCAAAAGACCGGTATTGTCGATCTCCTGTGCACGCGCGCGGTTGATGACCTCGCCCGGCTCAGCCAGGATCTCGCCGGTGGCGGGGTGCACGACGGGGCGGCTGATGGTGCAGCCTTCCAGACGGCCTGCCAGACCGAGTTTCTTATTGTATTTATACCGTCCGACACGGGACAAGTCGTAACGGCGTGCATCGAAGAACAAGCCTTCCAAATGCTGTTTCGAGTTTTCCACCGTCAGCGGCTCGCCGGGCCGCAGTTTGCGATACACTTCGAGCAGTGCGTCGGTGGTATTTTTGGTCGGATCTTTCTCGATGGTGGCGTGCATACGCTCATCTTCGCCGAGCATCTCGATCAACTCCGCATCCGAGCCGAGGCCGAGCGCACGCGCCAGCACCGTCACGGGGATCTTGCGGTTCTTATCAATGCGGACGTAGCAAACATCCTGCGAATCGGTTTCGTACTCCAACCATGCGCCGCGGTTCGGGATGACCGTCGTGCTATAGAGCTTTTTACCGGTCGAATCGTAATCCAGACCGTAGTACACACCGGGCGAACGCACGAGCTGCGACACGATAACACGCTCGGCGCCGTTGATCACGAAGGTGCCGCTGTCGGTCATGAGCGGAAAATCGCCCATAAACACTTCCGACTCCTTGATCTCGCCGGTCTCTTTGTTGATAAGGCGGGCACGGACACGCAACGGGGCGGCGTAGGTCACGTCACGCTCCTTGCACTCCTCCACCGTATATTTCGGGGTGTCGTCCAGACGGTAATCCAAAAATTCCAAAATCAGATTACCGGTGTAGTCCTCGATCGCGGGGGAATCGGCAAAAACTTCCTTCAATCCCTCGTCCAAGAACCACTGATACGAATTCTTCTGGATCTCAATAAGATTGGGCATCTCGAGCACTTCGTTGATCTTACCGAAGCTCGTACGCTCGGTGCGACCCAACTTTACCTGCTTGGTTTGCACGGTCGATCACTCCTTCTTTTCACGCACCCGTCGTCGCTGTCCCGAAGCGGCACGGGAGAATTCCGTCATTTTGCTGAAAGGGGTTGCATTTTGCGCCGAAATATGTTACACTAAGGGCGCAGTCTCCCCCTCCCGCAAGATTGTGCAGTTTACTATCATAAACTATTTTTGTAAAAAAGTCAATTCCTTAACGGAAATTGATTATTTTTTTTGCAAATTTTTCCTATTTGCCCAATATACGCACACAAAAAAAGCCTGCCCTCCGTCAAAACGAACAGAGGGTAGGCCTTTTTCGCCGTATGAAACGCACGGCTCCGTGGTAGAATTACGCAAATTCCACCGTATGAGCCAGTTCGCTGTCCACCGTCACACCGTAGGTAGAGGCGTAGCCGGAGGAGGTTGCCTGGTAGGTTTCGCTTTCGATGGTCTGCTTGGCAGTCAGATACCAACGATCATAGGATTTTACGAAATACATCACGTGATAGCCGTAATCGGTCTTCACAATACCGGTATCCCCTGTCTTACGGGCGGCATCAAAACACCAATCGTTAAATGTTTCCACCATCTGGCCTTGGGTCACGCCTTCATACAGGCCGCCCTCTTCACCGTTGGAATCCTCGGTAAATTCCTTGGCAAGTGCCCCGAAGGAGTCGGCGGTAGCTTCGCCCTCCTGCCACGTCTTCAACACTTCCTCCGCCTTGGCTTTGGCAGCCTCGTCGGTCTCATACTTCTCTTCGGTGAACAGAATGTGTCGCACATCTACCACCGGTTCGCTGTCGCGCACAGCAGCCGCGCGGCACAGGTACACCGCGATCGATTGGCTTTCCGCCCGCTCGATCAACTTCGTATCTCCGGCTTTGGTGTTCTTATCAAACAGCCAATCACTGAATCCGTCGCCGTCTTTATATGCATACCCGCTGCGCAGGTAGTTGGCGGGGAACTGTGCATCCAGCGTCGCCTGATCCGCATACACCTTCCGTGCAAGCAGTTCTTCCTTCGCAATGGCGATGAACTCCTCCTCGGTGCTGTTCAACAGTCTATCCGCCAACGCACGGGCCGTCGCCTCGTCGGCGTAATAGGCACCCGTACCGTAGGGAATGTTGTAATAGGTGTAGTCCGCGCGAAGCAACGTCTTGTTATTCTCGTCCGCCCACGCCTGGATATCCTCGTCCGAGGCGGTGTTGCCCGCCTGCACCTTTTCTTCCTGCATGGTAGCCATATAGAACAGTTCCAGACACGCCGCCACATCGTCCAACGTCAAATACTCACCGAAGTTTTCGGGTTTGGTCGCCTCCAGCGTTTCCTTCATCAGATCTTCATATTCCTTCGAAAGTTCCACGCCGTCCGCGCGAGCCTGCTCCGCAAAACTGAGCATCCATTTCACCGTGTTTTCGGTGGTATCCACAAAGTAGTCGTACCATGTAAGGCTGTCGTCATACGCACACTGTTGTACATTCAACGCCTTGTTGGTATCCAACCCCAGATCTTCCAGCTGATCTTCGTAGTTGGCGCAATAATTCATATAGGTCGAAGCGGTGAAGTAGGTCATCATTGCTTTGGTAACTTCGTAGTTCGCCGACTTCGCCACGATCGTGGTGTGCAGTTCGCGGCTGGCAACCTTCGCCTCCCGCTTCTCTAACCACTTGCCGATAAGTGCGCCGTCCGTAACCGAGTTCCAAACGCCCAAGACGCCCACAAATAAAACCGCCACTGCGGCCAGTGCCGCCGCAATACCGACAACGACGTTGCGGGTATGCTCTTTCTTACGGGCAGCCGCCTGCTGCTGTTCCTGTACGCGGCGGATCTCCGCCATTTCTCTTTTACGTGTCCCTTTTCCCATAGTATATGTTCCTTTCTTTTTGCAACTCTCAAAACACAAGGACAAGTATACAACATAAATTCCGATTTTGCAATTGCTTTTTTAAAAATCTGATGCTATACTGAAAATCACAGATACTACAGGAGGTATTTTCAATATGAGTGTACGCGTGGAAGCCTTCGGCACCCTGCCGAGCGGCGAGAAGATCGATCGATATATTCTGGAAGGGGCGGGCGGCCTTACCGCGGCTCTTCTCACTTACGGTGCGACGATCCAGCAGTTGACATTCGGCGGGTTCGACATAGTATGCGGATACGACACCATCGATGGGTATCGACAAAACGGCGGCTACCAAGGGGCCACCATCGGCCGTTACGGCAACCGCATCGCAGGCGGCCGCTTCACACTGGACAACGAAGTGTATACCGTGCCCTGTAATGAGCGCGGCGTGACCCACCTGCACGGCGGCAACGTCGGATTCGACAAGCGCGTGTGGCACGCAGCTGTGCTCAGCGAAGGCAACGAGCCGTCGGTGCGCTTTTCCCGCCTTTCCCCCCACGGAGAGGAAGGATACCCCGCCAACCTCTTGGTGTCGGTCACCTTTACGGTAACCGCCCAAAACGCGCTGCGCATCGCATACAATGCCAAAACGGATGCCCCCACAGTGGTCAACCTTACCAACCACGCCTATTTCCGTCTTGACAACAGCGGTTCAATCGCGAATACACTCTTGTGGATCGACAGCGACTCCATCAACGCCATAGACGAAGATCTCATCCCCACGGGTACGTGGCTGGATGTCAGCGACACCGCCTTCGATTTCCGTGAGCCGAAACCCATCGGGCGGGATATCGACGGCGACCATCCGCAACTCGCGATCGGCGGCGGGTACGACCATAATTATCTCTTAAACGGCGAAGGCTTTCGCCGCGTGATGACCGCCGTCTCGCTCGAAAGCGGTATCAAACTCACCTGCTTTACCGACCAACCCGCGGCCCAACTCTATACCGGCAACGTGATGGACGGCGCGCTCGGCAAAGGCGGCGTCCCGCTCGCCCGCCGCAGTGCCTTCTGTTTCGAAACACAGCACTGCCCCGACTCCCCCAATCACCCCGCCTTCCCCTCCACCCGTGTGGACGCGGGCGAGGATTACCGCACCGTGACGGAGTATCGCCTCGAAATGATGGAAGAATAAGCATATAAAAAGCCCGCCGTAAGTGAGTTGCGATTAGGGATTAGTGCAAACCAAAGCCTCCCCTTGTCAGGGGAGGTGGATTTGGCGAAGCCAAAGACAGAGGGGTAGTTTAAGTTCTATGCTTTTTCACTACCCCTCAGTCAAAGCCTACGGCTTTGCCAGCACCCCTTTAGACAAGGGGGCCAAGGGTCACAGCCACTTTCCAAGTGGCATAAACATCCACAAAACACAAGGAGAGAATGCGCCCGCAAGAGTGCATCCTCTCCTTTTTATCCCTATGACCACCCGCCGTACGGCGGGTTTTTTGTTTTACACCCAGTTTGGAATCAAATAGGAAGAGGCGTATTCCGTAAAGTACGGCTCACTTTCGCCCCAATCGGTTGTACCGTTGCTCTGTTCACTATATCGGCGTATCGTGTGTTGCGTACGCAAGTTGGTAAGCACCAACTTCCGATCCACAAGTTGTGCGCCGCCGAAAAGCGTCTCACAAGGAGCGACTTCTATATCAAAGAATACTAAAAAATTTCCCAACATTCCCTTGTTGTTGATAACTGAAAGATTTAATTTCTCCCCCTGCAAATCTTTAAAGCCCATTCTTTCAAGTTCTGCCAACACGAAAGCTTGCGCGTCCTCTTTTTTTACGACGCCAACTTCGAGGGGCGCGTTGTATGTGATACTGTGTATCCGATTTACGAGCGGAACGACTTTGCAAATCACGGTCGTTCCGTTCGACAAAACGCCTTCGTATACGTGAAGCGTGCGGTAACGGGTTGGCGTCCTGTTGTAATAAGCAGTTTTGGAGAATGTCAGCCGTACTGTTTTACCGTTAAGCAAAATTTCGAGTTGTTGTCCGTGTGGCTCAGGATACGTTGCTTCAGTAGTACCCGTCGTACGAACAGTCGCAATCGTCGATGTGGTCGTAGTCGTCGTAGAGGGGTCCCACGACGTTTGCGGCGCCGTAACCACGGTATCAGGCCCCGTCAGCCGCGTGGTCGTCGCGTACGGCACTTCCGTCGTAGTAACCGTACAAAGTATCGTTGTCGGCAGCGAACAGATCACCGTCGTGCGCCATTCTTCAGGAAAAGTCGTCCGTTCGGTCGTCGTACTCGTCTCCGTGGTCGTGGTCACTTCGATCCCTTCCGTCACGGGCAAGGTCGTCTCCGTCGTCGTCACGGCGGCACCTTCCGTCGTGAGTAACATCGTCTGCGTCGTCGTTTCGGTCGTCGTGGTCGCCGTAGTCACCGTTGTCTCAAGCGGCTTCTCCTCTGCACAAGCGGTCAGGCTGAACAGTAAAAAACAGATCAAGCATCCAATCAAACCGTTTCGTTTCAACATATTTCTCTGCCCCCTTTCACCCTATAAGTCAAGAACGATCGTCGCGCGTCACGCAAATCGTGCAAAAATTCCCCCTTGACTTTTTTGTGTGGAATGGTATAATGTATCCATAAATCGTTGATAGGGACGGGATACGACCCATCACCTCACCCGCAGAGAGTGCCGCCGTCGGCTGAAAACGGCACACGAGGCAGACGTCGTTATCCCCACCACCCTTGAGAGCACGCTTGAAATTGCAGTAGAGCGCGACGGCTGACCCCGTTATCGGTCGCTTGAGGACGGCGTTGGCCGTTGAATCAAGGGTGGAACCACGCAGTACATTTTACCGCGTCCCTTTTCAGGGGCGCGGTTTTTATTTTTTAAGGAGTGATCGTATATGCTGAACATTACGTTAAAAGGCGGCGACGTCAAACAGGTGGAGCACGGCACCACCATCGACGCGCTCTGCCGCGAAATTTCGATGGGGCTGTATCGCAACGCCTGCGCCGCCCGTTTGAACGGGGCTGTGGTGGATCTGCGCACCGTGCTGACTGCCGATGCGGAACTGGAGATCCTCACCTTTGCCGACCCCGACGGCGCGAAGGCGTACCGCCACACCGCCTCGCACATTCTGGCGCAAGCGGTGCGCCGCCTGTTCCCCGATGCCAAATTCGCCATCGGTCCCGCGGTGGATAACGGTTTCTATTACGACTTCGACCGTGATACGCCCTTCACCCCCGACGACCTTGCGAAGATCGAAGACGAGATGCGCAAGATCATGAAGGAAGCACTGCCGATCGAAGCGTTTGAACTGCCGATCGACGAAGCACGTGCACAGATGGCAGACGAACCGTATAAGCTCGAACTGATGGAAGAACACGCCGGCAAAGGTGAGGCTATCAAGTTCTATCGTCAAGGCGACTTCACCGACCTGTGTGCCGGCCCGCACCTGCCCGATACCGGCTGTGTCAAGGCGGTAAAACTGACCTCTTGCACCGGTGCCTACTGGCGCGGCAACGAAAAGAACAAGATGTTACAGCGCATCTACGGCACCGCCTTCCCGAAGAAGAGCGAACTGGAAGCCTATCTCTTGCAGGTGGAAGAAGCCAAAAAACGCGACCACAACAAACTCGGCCGTGAACTGGAACTGTTCACCACCTCCGAGATCATCGGCCAAGGCTTGCCGATCATGTTGCCGAAGGGCGCGCGCATCATTCAGTTGCTCCAACGTTTTGTGGAGGACGAGGAACAACGTCGCGGCTGGCAACTTACCAAGACTCCGCTGATGGCGAAAAGCGATCTTTACAAAGTGTCGGGCCACTGGGATCATTACCGCGACGGCATGTTCGTAATGGGCGACCCCGAGTCGGAGGACGAAGTGTTTGCCCTGCGCCCGATGACCTGTCCGTTCCAGTATCAGGCCTATTTGAACCGTGCACGTTCCTATCGCGATCTGCCGCTGCGCTATAACGAAACCTCCACCCTGTTCCGTAACGAGGCAAGCGGCGAAATGCACGGTCTTATCCGTGTGCGTCAGTTCACCATTTCGGAAGGTCACTTGATGTGTCTGCCCGAACAGTTGGAAGAGGAATTCAAGAATTGTCTCGACCTGTGCATCTACATGCTCAAAACGCTCGGTCTGTATGAAGACGTGACCTATCGTTTCTCCCAGTGGGATCCCGACAACCGTGAGAAGTATATCGGCACGGCGGAACAGTGGGACGAAGCGCAGGGCGTGATGAAGACCATTTTGGACGATCTCGGCATCGACTACAAGATCGGCATCGGCGAAGCGGCGTTCTACGGTCCGAAACTGGACATTCAGATCAAGAACGTCCACGGCAAAGAGGATACCCTTATCACCATCCAGATCGACCAAATGCTGGCGGAGAAGTTCGGTATGGAATACACCGACCGTGACGGCAGCAAGAAGAACCCCTACATCATCCACCGCACCTCGATCGGTTGCTACGAACGCACCTTAGCGTTGCTGATCGAAAAGTATGCGGGCGCGTTCCCGATGTGGCTTGCCCCCGAACAAGTGCGCGTGATGCCCATCACCGACCGCCAAGGCGATTACGCCAAAGCAGTGGCAGAGAAACTCGCGGCGGCGGGCTTGCGTGTGGAAACCGATTTCCGCAACGAAAAGATCGGTTACAAGATCCGTGAAGCGCAGATGCAGAAAGTGCCGTACGTGTTGGTCATCGGCGACAAAGAGATCGAAAACAACGCCGTGGCGGTGCGTGCCCGCGGCGGTGTGGATCTCGGTGCGATGTCGGTGGAAGAGTTCCTCGCCCGTGCATTGAAAGAGGTTGAAGACCGCGTTATCGGTTAAAAAGCAACAAAAAGAGCAGTTCGATTTGAACTGCTCTTTTTGTTATGTGTGCGTATGTATTTACAGAGGGTCTCCTTCTCTTATCCTCATTGTCCTTCGGATTTCTTTGGGTATAACCACACGACCCAAATCATCTATTCTACGAACTATTCCGGTTGCTTTCATATATACAAAAATCTCCTTGCTTTACAAATTTGTACTGTTAGTATCTGTAAAACAAAGAGATTTATACGTTTTTTCTGTTTTTTGAATCAGTTTTATCTGTTATGCAGTTCGTTTCTATGTTGATACTTTTTTAACAATTCAGCTTCAAACTTCAAATCGACTCTTGCACCTTCTTCTTGAGTTTTTTTATAGGCATTTCTTATTGTTGATTTTGCACGATCATCGAATCTGTACACTCCTTTTAATGATTCATCTCTAAGTGAAAATAATTCGTACAAACACGTATTATCCTTCAAAATACACTCTAGCTGCTCAGCTGGAATAATTATAAAATTTATTTCCTCATCACTACAGTTTTCGCCAAACAAAAAGGCAACATAAAAGGCATTTCCAACATTACATATAGTGATTTCATCATGTTTGAATATCTCTTTCAAAGCCCCTTCTTTAAACAAATCATCCGCCTCAGAATAAAAACGTTGTTCCACTTTGGTGTTTAAAACGACATTACTTTCACCAAGTTTCTCCTCTGACATTGTTTCTTTACCCATCAGCAGGGCTGAAAATTTATCTAATAATCCCATATCAGTACCCCTCAATTGTGTTAATAATAGGATATCACGTTTCGTCATAACAGTCAAGTCTTTGTCGCTCTCTCAACCACACTATGTATCGCAATGCAAAACTTGTCGAAATGTGACAATGAATAACGCTTGACATTGTAGGGAACAATTATTATAATAAATTTATGAAAAGTTCCCTAAAAGGAGTTTTAGTATGAACAATTACCCAGAAATCCAAGAATTATTAGAGCAGCGAGCCGATTTGTATGCCCGACTTAAACTACTTGCTTATGATGGCACGCCCGAAATAAAAGAAAACAAAAGCGGTAAATATCTTTATGTTCGCAAGCGTGTCGGTAGCCGAGTGACATCGACCTACGTTGATGTGTATTCTGATACCCTATATCAGCTTTTGCTTCGTAATAATGCGGAATCAAAGGAACTCAGAAAGCAAATTCGCAAGGTGGAAAAAGCGCTTGCTGAAAAAGGTTTCACCGAGAACGAATTATCCCCCGATGTGCTTTTAAATCTTGATTTTGCCCGAATGAATATGAAATTATCCATTTATGAACAGGCAGTTTTAGAAGGTGTTGCAACCTCTTTTCCTCAAACCGAGGATATTATCGAAAACGGAAAAGTAAACGGTGTAACGGCAAGCGACGTGCAAAAAATCTTAAACCTCAAACACGCTTGGGAATTTATCCTTGATAAAGACGTTTTGCAGGTGAAAAGTGATTATTCTATTCTCTGCCACATCGCAAAACTTGTAAATGAAGGCTTTTTTGCAAGTGGTGGCAGAATAAGAGGAGTACCCGTAACCATAGGCGGCACTTCTTATGTTCCGAAGTTACCTATTGAAACTGTTGTTATTGAAAACATTTTAGAAATTATAAACCGAAATGATGAGCCAATAAATATTGCCATCACCCTTTGCCTTTACTGTATGAAAACACAAATTTTCAACGATGGTAATAAACGAGCATCGGTTATATTTGCAAATCACTATTTAATTTCAAAAGCGGGGGGACTCTTGGTTATACCCGAAAATCACATTCCTGAATTCAAAAAACTTTTGATAAATTATTATGAAGATAAGGACAGTGGAGAAATCAAAGAATTCTTAAAGCAAAACTGTCATAGGAATTTCAGATAATATACAGCGAGGTGAATTCACCTCGCTTTTGCTATGTATAAAAACCGCCGAAAACCCGTTTTTGACACCAATGCGTTCAATGGGGCAAACCGGCGAAAACCCTAGTGTTTATGCGGGTTTCAAACGGTTTGCCCTATTATAACGCATTCCTCTATTCTTCTCACAATGCCTGTTGCTTTCATATATCTTTCCCCTTTTCCTATCTGTAGGGGTCGATGCCCACATCGACCCGCGGGCGGATGTAGGCATCCGCCCCTGCAATAATTTTACAAATTACGCTGTTAGTATCTGTAAACTCACGGAGATTATACCGCAGTAGAGAAAAACTCCTCTGTGCAATGCACAGAGGAGTCCCTATATTGAGAACGAAAAATGGAGTATGCAGCAGCTCAGATGCCATCTATAATATCATTTGGGAAGTCAGGGCAATATGTCCGCCTGATTTGTTCGACGGAATAACCGTTGCGCAGATCTCTTAACATATTTTCTATTTTGATCGCATCTTTTTTTGCTCGCTCTGCCGTTCGCCTGCCAGGCTTTGCACAATCCTTTGCGAAATCTAACGCATCCTCCAAAGGTGGAATTGCTGCACGCATTCCCGCGCTTCCGCCAACGCCAAAAAGGCAGAGCTCTGCCAGCACAAAGGAATACGCATAAAGCATTGGTGCATAAGCGTTTGGATTCATACCTGCCATTAAAGAAAAACCGTTGCATATCCCGTCACAACATTGAAGGGCAAGCCTATAATCTTTCTCAGCAACGCAATCTTGCAGAGCGCCTGCAAGTCTTTTCAAAATTTCAACACACGTTTCTTCGTTGTTTCGCACATACTGGCTTGTCCACTCATTAGGATTCACAATTGCCATAAACCCAATCGCCTCCTGCACATAAATTATGTATTTACCGAGAGTTTTCCTCTCTGTTTAGAGAGTAACACGCCAATACAGTATTGTCAACAGATATTCTGGAAGGATGTTAAAAAAGTCGATATCCAAGAATACGAGCGACGTAACAAATCGTTAGAAAAGAATGCCATCCTTCGAAATAAACAAAATAAAATAAAATAATATACGCGTGTTCACACAATTTGGTCGGATTTAATTTGATAGTTAAAAAGGCAAAAAAAGAACGTAAGCAAAAGCATTAAAAGCGGAGTGAAATCACTCCGCTTTTGCTATGTATATATTGATTTGTGCAAATCGAGTTGGACAAGACTCAGCGAAAATCTAGTATTTATGCGGGTTTGGACAACTTTTGTCCTATTATACCATATTCCTCTATGCGTCTTACAATACCTGTAGCTTTCATATATAAGAACCTCACCTTTCTAAAAATCTGAGATTTTTGAAAGGTGCCGAGAACCTTGTTACTCGGTACCCTCGTAATAAAAATCTCCTTGCTTTACAAATTTGTACTGTTAGTATCTGTAAAACAAGGAGATTTATACTGTTTTAATTCATTTTTAGGGTGGTTGTGTCACCACACACATAATCGTTGATAGTTTTTTAGTAAAAGGGACAAAAAATCATCCTATCGTATGAATGTTGCGCTAATTTCCGATGGAAGATTGTTATTATCTATCCAAGTGAAACCAAGTAAAACCCCGTTTTCTAATTCACAACTATAAGACTGTCCTCCATATAATTCGTTTTCATAAGATGTTCCGTTCAATTTTTGAGAAACTTCCGAGAGAGAACAAACAAGTTTTATATTGTCGATTGCAAAAAAATCATCGTCTTGCATTTCGGGATAAACAATAATACCGGATAATAATTCATCTCCATTACATTTGGCAGGCATTGATGTTGATTTAAAGCAAAAAGTAAAGGGGCATCTTTTATCTTCATAGTATATACCGCCCCAACCACCGCCGATCAAGCCATTCAATATAGTATAATCCTTACCCCAGATTTGCGTAACATCGTTAATAGTCATACCATAATAATCTACTATAGAATATTGCTTGGCTTTTTCGATGTTTAATTGAGGTTCTTCGGAATCTTTCGGCGTAATATCGTAGGTGTCTATATCATCAAAAGAAAATCCATCATACGAATAACTGCGATAGGCATCCAATAAAAGTTGTTTTTGTGTACTGTCAGTACCTTTATCAAATTCGCTACCTGAGATACATTTCCAAACCAAATTCATATCTTTATTTTCGCTATAGAAAGCATTAGTTTTTTGTTCGTATTCAGACTTGGTAACATCGTCATCTTTGAAATTATACTCTCTAATTTCATTTGTAGTGTTGTTATCATAATCAGGATGCCAGTATTCAGAGAAAAGGAAGTTTTCATAAAGTATATTATCTTTCATATAAACTTCGGCATAAGATTCAACACCTTCTTCTGTGCTAACGCGCAAATAATCTTCAAACAGATAAAACAAGTTGCCTGTCGATTTATTTTTCAACAATTTTGATTGATGAGCCAGATAGCAATAATCTATACCACCCTCTTGCTGTTCTGATTGGGCTTGAAATTCCTCAACTGTTAATTTATCAAGGTTGATCCTATAAAATTTATTATAACTATACCTACCACTACCATCATTTGTACTATTGATTAGTTCCAAAACTCCATCAAAATCCAAATCTAATAAACAGTAACCATAGCCTTGCATCGGCATATATTCAGGATTCTCCATCCAAACACTCTTATTTGCCATATAAATATCAACTGCTGATTCAGGGGAAAGGATACCATCCGTAGCATCTGTATTCTGTTCCTCTTTATTGTCGGACGGTTTTTCATTCAAAACAACTACTATTACATCGGTAAAGTCTGTATTAACAACAACTTCATTTTTTGCATTACTGCTATCGCCATTAACAACAATTTTAATGTTAATTGATTGCGATATATTACGTTCATCGCTAACATCGGTTATACGAAGTACATATGTCCCATCTTTCAAGTCTAATGGTTGCCGTCCGGTAATTGCAGTTTTCTCCATAACCAACTTTGGCATTTCGTTGTTAATAATTCCGGGGCCAGCTTTAATAGTTGGCATTTTAATAACTTCAAGCTTAAAATGCACATTTTCTGTTTCTTCGCTACTCAAAACTGATAAATCAAATTTGTTCTTTACGGTTTCTGTATAGGTAAATGTAGCATTTTCAATGCCCACTCGTTCAAATGCAGTAACAACAGTTCTATACTGTTCCTCGGTTAGTTGGTTGTTTTTTAACATCATTCGGGTAGACAACTCTACCGCATTTCTGCATTGAGAAAAATCTGCGTCAGATTGTAACAACAACATTGATCTATACCATATTTCACTTAATGTCGTTGCATTTATTTTTCTGTTTTCACTTCCATCAATACCATTCCACATCAAATATGCAGAGTGAGATACAATAGTTGAAAGAGTATATTGATTGTAGCCATCCGCATCATCAATGTCTGCCATATTATCATAACTGTTCGTTTGTGATGGGTTTGTCAAATCTCTTATAACTTCTGATAAGTGAACCATTTGCCAGTCGGGATTTTGGTTGTTTTCATATAAAGAACCAAAAACATCAGAATAAGCCTCATTCAAAGCCGAGTTTTCTGTATGATTTCCACTCCAACCAACAAGCAACCCTGTAACAGCGTGAGTGTATTCGTGTGCGGTAACATCTTTATTGGCAAAATCAAATTTTTTGCCTATCAACATTATTGCACAATCTTTTCCATCAAATTCACCACCACCGCCACGTGCATTTTTACCATTATCGTAACTATCATTTATTGCGGCGTGAACTTGCTCAAACCCACCAAAACCTAAATTTTTGTAATAGTCTGAAATATCAATAACATCATTTAAGAGTATAATCGCATCATTATCAAATTTATTGTTTTTGGAATATATAGTATCTATACCATAATCTTTGAAGTTTGTATGCACTCTGCCTTCATCATCAATTACAGTGTTGATACCTTTTACATCAAAAACTTCGATTTTGTGTTCATCGTTGTATAAATGGTAACTACCATCATCGTTTTGCCAACCGATTGAAGATACTGTGCCATCTTTTGATTTTACCTCTGCTGTAATGTCATTGAAAAGTTTTACATAATGAATGACCTCGGCTGTATCCGCATCTACAATTACTGTGCCTAACCCGTTTATTGTCACAGTATAGGCTAAAATCTCTTTCTCACCAAGATTGTAAATAACAAGATTGTCCTGACTTATATTGGGGATTGAAAGATTATCTATTTTCAAATATTCCGTTATTGATTTCGCTATTTCGGTTTGAGTTGCTTTCGGCTCTAAATCAATGCCTTTGGATGTTTGTTTGTAATTCGATGTTAAAGATAGAGCATAACCGTTTTTATCGGCTGTAACAACTATACTCCTACCATATACAGGAATTTCGTTGTAATATTGTTGTATTCGGTAAAAACGATCATCCTTAACCGTTTGCACATTGCTTACTTTTAGTTCCTCTGTTGCATTATCTATGCCTAAAGATTTAGATACAGAGCCAACAGCTTCTATAGCTGACTTTTCATCAGTTACAATAACATCAGTAAAGCCCTCCATAAAAGAATTGTATTCACCATATGTATATAAAACAGTATCATCATTAAAGAATCTTAAAGCTGCAAAAACTCCAACGGCAATTATACTAATACAACACAATATCGCAATAACAGATCTAACCGATTTTTTTCTTTTTTTCTTTTTCATCAAAATTGCCTGATCGCATTGAGGACACAATCCGGTTTTTGCATCTACTCTTTGACCGCATTTACCACAAAAGTTAGCCATTTTATTTTCTCCTAAGACAATAAATACTTTACATACATTATATCAAATTACTCTGACTTTTTCAACAGTTATATATGCTTGGTGTTTTAATAACACCAGCATCGATTCTACGAACTATTCCTGTTGCTTTCATATATAAATCTCCTTTAAATTCAAATCGTGATACTATTATTTGTAACTCGTGGGAATTTATACTGCTTGAATTTACTTTTAAGCTAATGTATGTTATAATATGAAAAATTATCAATTTATCACGAAAGAGGATGCATATGAAATTATCATCTTTTTTGCATTTTGCCGCCTTTGGTGTCAAAACGATTCTTTTAAAAAAGAAAACGCCAATTCTTGGAACTGTAATTGTTACTGATAAATGTAATCTACATTGTAAACACTGCTCTGTTAATAACATAACCGCCATTGTTCATCCATATAAACAAATTTGTCAGGAAATGCAGCAGCTGTATGATATGGGAGTGCGCATTTTATTCTTTTGTGGCGGCGAAACATTTCTTTGGAAAGACGGTGGCCGATCACTTCGTGACTTGGTTGTCGAGGCAAAAGAAATGGGGTTTCTTATTGTCAATGTGGTTACAAACGGCACATTCCCGATTGATCTACCCGAAGCTGATTTGATTCTTCTGAGTTTAGACGGCGATAAGCAACGTCACAACGAAATTCGCGGCGATACCTATGACACCATTATGGAGAATATCAGCAATGCCACGTCAGATAATATCTGTTTTTATATGGCAATCAATCAAATCAAC
>JAZNTV010000042.1:0-35798 GCA_045591985.1 Acutalibacteraceae bacterium | reverse complement strand
GAAAGAGGGCAAGTATCGGAAAGATACCCACCCTGCACGATTTAACATTATAGCCGAAAATTGGGACAGAATTTTGCAGATTATGGACGAAGAACTGCCTTCTTCTGAGGAGATCGAAAAACTGCTGGATACCATCGGTATTCCCAAGGATTTATCTGCCATCGGCGTAGACACTGAATGTGCCAGAACTACCTTTAAAGCAACCAAGGACATTCGGGATAAATATGTCCTATCCCGCTTAGCTTGGGATCTGGGCATTTTGGATGAGCTTGCCGGGCAAATTCCCTAAAATCAAAAAGCCCCTTGGAAAAGGGAGAAAATAGTATTATGTCGCAGACAGTTGCTTAGGCTGTCTGCGACATAAATTTATTATACGTTTTATTTGTACCTGCTATGCAGCGTTCATAAAAAGTTTCCCCTTATTTTTCCCCTTATAGGAGTGATATAGGGTAGTAAACGGTGGTTAAAAGTGTTACTAAAAAGTTTCGGAAACGCTTATATTTACTAATATATTGCGAACTTTTGTTATAAAAAGTAATCACCTGGGGGAATTCGAATCCCTCATCCTCTGCCAGAAAACGACAAGTTTCGATAGAAACTTGTCGTTTTCAGTTATATTCGCCTTACGGCGAGTTATATGCACCTTCGGTGCGTGATATTTGCTTCGCAAGTGATATGCCTGCGGGCGTTAGGGGCGAATATAATATCACTGAAACCGCAGGTTTCAATATCACATTTTGCGCAGCAAAATATATCACTCCGTCGAAGACGGATTATCACTAAAAACTAACGTTTTGTACGTATATTGCGCCATTTGCTAACAGCCACCCGTGTGGAAGACAACGGAGCGTTGAGATAATATGCAAGACGGCAAACCATCTTTTACAGTCCTTACAAGAGAGTGATCGCCCCCGTTGCATTTCGACAATGTTTGTGTTATACTGAAACCAATCCCCACCCAAAGGAGTTTGTATGAAAACGCTCTCTCACCTGCAAAAATTGACCATCACCGCATTGTTTTTGGCGATGGCGTTCGTGTTGCCGTTTTTAACGGGGCAAGTCCCCGAAATCGGTGCCACACTTTGCCCTTTACATATTCCCGTACTGCTTTGCGGATTCTTCTGCGGTGGGCCGTGGGGGGCGGCGCTCGGTCTGATCGCACCGTTGTTGCGCTCGCTCATACTCGGCATGCCACCGATGTTCCCTACAGCCGTCTGCATGGCGGCGGAACTGGCCACCTATGGCGCCGTAGCGGGATGGATGCATCGCTTTCTCCCGCGCCGAAAGCCGTATATTTACCTCTCGTTAATAACCGCCATGCTCCTCGGTCGTTTGGTATGGGGGGCGACGATGATGCTGTGTTTGGGAATGCAAGCACGCTCTTTCACGTGGGCGGCGTTTTGGGCCGGTGCCGTTACCAACGCGATTCCTGCCGTTATTTTGCAGATCGTACTGATTCCCGTATTGGTAATGCTGTGGGAAAGTAAATTTCAGCGATGGAGTGAATCTGTGTGAATACCACCCGCGAACGATTACTCTCGTATTGCACGGCGTATCCTGCCTTGCAGATCGAAGATCTTTTTAAATACGTATTTCAAAGTTCTTTCGGATGTGAACACGCGGTATCGTCGCTTGATACGGCGGTGGAACGCATCGCGGCAGAAAAAGTCGACAAAGGACACACACCGCAAGCGATCGAACCGCTCGACGGCGCATACAGCCGTATCCCGTTGGATCTTCTTGCCCCTGAAACGCTCGGACATTTGTTCTTGCTTTCGGCCAAAACAGAGGCAGACGGTGCTGTGCGTTTGGCGGAAAAACTGGCCATAGCGAAAGGGTTAGTCGCGGAAGGGGTGCTTCCTTTTTCGAGTGAAGCCTTCGACGCTGCGGCGGCAAAATGGGCAACGGCGGGATATCCCGCCTTGCATCATTCCGACGCATTTCGCAACCTCTATCGTCCTTCATACCGTGTGATCGCCAATGAATTTATCCCCTTCTTACCGCTGTTTCAAGAACTCGACAAGCAACTGCGCAACGGGTCGGTAACCCTGGCCATAGAGGGCGGCAGTGCCGCCGGGAAATCCACCTTAAGCAACCTGCTTACCACCCTTTATGATGCCGCCCTTATTGCGATGGACGATTTCTTTTTGCGTCCCGAACAGCGTACCGCCGCACGTCTTTCGGAAGTCGGCGGCAACATCGACCGTGAACGCTTTTCAGAAGAAGTGTTGCAACCGATGAGAACAGGCTCCCCCATTCACTATCGCCGCTTTGATTGCGGAACAATGACCCCGGGCGAAGAGATATCCGTCCCGCCAAAGAAACTGACGGTGGTAGAGGGCGTATACGCCGCGCATACCGCCTTCGGCCGTTATTACGACCTGTTACTCTTCTTGGATATCCCGCCCGAACAACAAAAAGCTCGCATTGCCAAACGTAATACCCCCGCACTTGCCAAACGGTTTTCCGAGGAATGGATCCCGATGGAAAACGCCTATTTTACCCAAACCAACATCAAAGAACGGTGTGATCTCTGCATCCCCGTTCGATAACAGGAGGAAATCATCATGAAAAATCAACATCTTCCCGCTCTCGGCTTTCACCATGCGGCTCTGCGGTGCTGCGACATCGAAAAGAGCCTCACAATGTACAAAGCGCTCGGCATGATCGAAGTGGCGCGCTGGGGCGAAGGCAGCGGGCTTATCGTAATGTTGGATATCGGCGACGGCGGCCGATTGGAACTGTTTGCCGACGGGTCGGATGCCTATCACGAAAACGGCAAATGGCAACATCTGGCACTGCACACTACCGATGTAGACGGGGCGTATGCACTGGCTTTGAAGGCCGGGTTCTTACCGCATATTGAGCCCAAGACGGTGCCGCTCCCATCTTCCCCCGCCCCGATGAGTATTCACATCGCCTTTGTGAAAGGCCCCGACAACGAGCAACTCGAATTCTTCTGTGAGGTGTAAGCATGCTGTTCGACCGCAAAATCATAACACTGAAAGACGGACAACCCGCCGTTTTGCAGAGTCCGCGCGTCGAAGAGGCGGAACAATTGCTAAACTGCGTAAAACAAGCCTGCGGTGAAACGGATTTTCTGGCACGTTATCCCGAAGAGTGGACTGTTACCGTTGAAGAAGAGGCCGCCTGGATCGAGCGGCAACGCTCGTCCCCCGACACCATGGGCATTGCCTGTTATGTGAACGGCACGATCGTCGGCCACTGCGAGATTCTCTTCAATAACAGCATAAAGACCGCTCACCGCGCCTCCGTTTCGATTGCGATCGGCAAGAAATACTGGAATCTCGGAATCGGTTCCGCTATGTTTGAAGAGTTGATAGCTGCGGCACGGTTACGTAAAGTCGCCATTATGGAACTTGAATTTTCCGAAGGAAACGACCGTGCGCAACGTCTGTATGAAAAGTTCGGATTCCGTGTCGTTTCGCAAAAACCAAACGCTTTCAAACTTAAAGACGGTACTTTTTTGAGTGAGATCTATATGCAAAAATACCTAGACTGAGTCCCCGCACAAGCGTCTGCCTTTACCTTTTTGTAAAGGCAGATTTTTCTTATCCTAAAAAACGAACATATGTTTGACTTTTCAGAAATCGTGTGGTATACTGTAAACATACCACGCAGAAAGGGCGGGATACCGTGGAATTGATGGAGAAACTGCAAATACTGGCGGATTCCGCCAAATACGACGTGGCGTGCACTTCAAGCGGCTCGAAGCGGGCGGCGGTACACGGTATGCTCGGCGCCACCTGTTTGCCGGGGCTGTGTCACAGTTTTTCGGCGGACGGACGGTGTGTCTCGCTTCTTAAAGTGTTGCAGACCAATGTGTGTGTATACGATTGCCAATATTGCATCAACCGTCGTTCCAACGACGTTCCCCGCGCCTCGTTTACCCCCGAAGAACTCGCGGGGCTGACCATGGAATTTTATCGCCGCAACTATATTGAAGGATTGTTTTTAAGTTCGGGCGTAGCGGGGAGTCCCGACCGTGCGACCGAGCAGATGTGCCGCACGCTTGAACTTCTGCGCTGTCATCACGGGTTCAACGGTTATATCCATGCCAAGGCCATTCCCGGCGCCTCTCCCGAATGGATCGACAAACTCGGGCGGTTATCCGACCGCTTGAGTGTGAATATTGAACTCCCCAGCGAAAAGAGCTTGGCCCGTTTAGCGCCCGACAAGAAAAAGGGTGCTATTCTGCGCCCGATGGGGGCGATTCGCGACGGCATTACCCAAAGCCGCGAAGAGTTGGCTGTGTTTCGCCACGCTGTTCCGTTTGCTCCCGCGGGGCAAAGCACACAAATGATCGTGGGGGCATCGGGCGAGACGGATCTGCAAATTATGCGACTGTCCGAAAGTCTTTATAAGACCTACCGCTTGAAGCGTGTGTTCTTTTCTGCCTACATTCCCGTAGGTAATCACACACTTCTTCCCGCCGACCAACCGCCTCCGTTACTTCGCGAACACCGCCTGTATCAAACCGATTGGTTGTTGCGATTTTACGGTTTTTCGGTGAGCGAATTGTTGGACGAACAACACCCCTCGCTTGACCCGTTGCTCGACCCGAAATGCCAGTGGGCACTTCGCCATTTAGAGGAGTTCCCTGTGGAAGTCAACCGCGCCCCACGAGAATTGTTATTGCGTGTGCCGGGTATCGGTGTGCGTTCGGCCGGGCGCATTCTCACCGCTCGCCGCGCCGGGACGTTGCGCTTTGAGGATTTAAAGAAACTCGGCGTAGTACTGAAACGCGCGGCATTCTTTGTCACCTGTGACGGCAAAATGCAGGAAGGTATCGCTTTTGACCCCACCGCTATATATCGACACCTTACCGCTTCGGCTACGTTACATCCCGACCGACTTCCGCCCGACCCAACCGTACAACAACTCTCGTGGTTCGACACCCCCGCTCTGCTCCCGACGCGAAAGGACGTGGTACAATGTCTGAGCGGCCAAATTTGATTCTCTTACACGACGGTACGTTGGAAGGGGTACTGTGTGCCGTGTTCGACTCCTATTCCTATTCCCCGCCCCCGCAAGGATTGGACACCGTTTTCTGCTATCAACCGCAGCTGGGGTGCCGTTACAAAGAAGTGACAACCGATTCGCGCCGTGCCGCACGAGTGATCGCAGGAATACGGCGACAAATGGGACAACTGGGGTATCGCAAGGTGTGGCAAGCCTTTTTACACGATAGTCCGGAGAAGGATTCGGTCATTTACCGCTACATTCGGTTGGGAATGAAAGAGGGTGAGCGCGTCCATCAAATGCTCACCCACCCTACCGTGCTGGCCATTGATAAGCTTTGCGCTATCACGGGACGCGAGGCTTCCTATCTCACTGAATTTGTGCGATTTTCAGAAGTAGAAGGGCATCTTTACTACGCCGAGATCACACCCGAGCATATGACACTTCCGCTCATTATGCCGCATTTTGCGGCGCGTATGAACGCACACCCGTTTCTGATCCACGATAAGACCCACGGGCTCGCCGGGGTATACGGCCGCAAAGGCTGGGTGTTGGTATCTACCGAGAATATGACCATTCCTGCCCTGTCGGAAGACGAAAAAAATTACCGCCGATTATGGAAGACGTTTTACGATACGATTGCAATCAAAGAACGGTTGAACCCGCAACTGCAGCGACAGTTGATGCCCAAAAAATACTGGAAGAACATCACCGAGTTGCAACCCGAGAAAACCTAAAAGGCAACACGCTGCAACGTGTTGCCTTTTGTTTAGCAAAGCGGAATCAACAATACGGTATCTGCCGAAAGAATATCATCGGTCATGTGATTTTCTTCCATAATGGCTTCTACCGCCGTGCGACTGCGACGCGCAATTTCGCACAGCGACTCCCCTTTTTCGGCATAGACGATCTTCAACGCCGCTTTATCGGGCGGATACGCCGCCGTTTCATCGGCGATCAATGTATGCGGTATCGTATAGGTTGCGGTACGGGTCGAGCGACGGGTCACCGCCACGATCGCACGCATTTCCACCTTGCCGCCGCCCATCATTTGACAGGTTGTACGGCACACCTGCATCTGCGGTTTATCATCCCGCCCGCCATCGGCACAAGGTAACACGAACGGTTCGGTACGCTCAAAATATGCCGTCTCACCGTGACTGTCTTGTATCAGCATACACCACATCAATCGTCCGTCCAATTTCAGCGACTCCTCTTCGCCGCTCATTCCGACCGAAAGCACCGTACACCACACACCCAGTATCTCTCGCACATCTTCCGCGGGCAATTCACACATTTGACGTACCGTGTGTTCCTCGCGATGTACGGCATACAGCTGTGTCATCGATAATGCGTGTGTCTCGCTTTGTAACGGGCAATGTGCGGAATAGGCATCACATACCGCCTCGGTACTTTCAAATCGCCAGCCGTATACACTGCAAAGCAGTTTGGCGTTGACCGAAAGAAGCGTCGTATCACCGCCTTGTGACAACTCCACCTGCAACTCAGACGCCGTGACATTCACCGTTGCATCACAGATCCACTCTTCGCAAAGCCCTTCCATATCCACGATCTGGCTGAACGGGATCTCGGCAACCGCCTCCTCCACCGCACCGCTTACCGAATCGGTTACATACAGCGCACACAACTGCAATCCGCCTTTGACGATCGCTTTGTTTTGGAGCACTTTGCATTCGTTTACCTGCGGAGTCACGGCGGTATACAGTATGGCTTCGGCAGGGTGACGATCACCGCCCAGTTCCAACACCTCGTTTACCGTAAAGGGCTTTTCCTGAAACGCAGCCGGAACTGTACAAGTAAGCAGGTTACGACGCGTGTACACGCCATCCCCTTCCGCCGCAGTGATGACCTCGCACTCCACCGCATCCACCACCGTCAGCGTCACGGTGAAGGCGCCGTGAATATCCAAGCGACGCGGACTTACTGCGCGACAGTTTACATAGTCGGTATCGGTATTCAGATAAAAAAACGCCTTGTTGGTGAGCGGCGGCAGAGAGAACGCCGTGCTGAACGGTTGCGAGAACTCACAGACTCTCACCGAGCGGCGTTCCTCATCCAAATACAACACACGCAATCCCAGCAAACCTTCCACCGTTAAGCGATCACCGCTGAGTTGTCGCGTTTGCACCGTCGGGGTAAGATGGCATTTCAGTACCGATGCCACATCGGGACAGTATTCAGGCAAAACGAAATCTCCATCCACCGGTTGCTCGGATACGGCATTTACCACCGCACTCGAGGTCGCTATCGCCGTTTTGGTCACGCGGAAATCCATATATCCTCTCTCCTTACTTTCCGTTTTGGTCTTGTTTTCACTGTATGCACCTACCGCGTAAAATAGAACACGGATGCCCCGCGGCATCCGTGTTCCGTTTATTCTATGTACTCTTGTCTTTTGATCCCGAACATGCGTCTGAGCAAACCGCTAAACAATTTCGGACTGCGAACCACCACAATTTTCATAGGCCAATCCCCCTTCATCGGATGCGTACACGAGAGCATCCGAGAAAGACCAGTGCCGCCGCCGCAAAGATCAAAATACATTCGGGCGGAAACACGGTGGCGATGAGCAATCCTGCCCCGAATGCCGCACAATAGCCCCCCGCTGCATACCATTTTTTACCTCGCATACCGTCACTCCTTTACTCGGTCTCCCGTTACATTCCATACTATGCAAGAGCACCCGAAGGGTGCAAAAAAAGCACCGCACGGGTGCTTTTTTCATTTCTTATGGTATTTCCACTCTACAAGTTTCGCGGCGTCTTCCATCATGGCAACGTAACTTTCATAACGCGAGCGCGCGATCTCCCCCGCTTCCACCGCCGCCTTGACCGCGCATCCCACTTCTTTTAAATGGGCACAAGAGGTAAAGCGGCACTTACCGAAATGATCGGCAAACTCGCGGAAACAAAACGGTAATTCGTCTTTCAAGATCGGCTCGACCTGTTCCATATCCAACGAAGAAAAACCCGCCGTATCCACCAAATAGCCGCCCTCCGTCAACGGATACAACTGGGCGGTACGCGTGGTGTGCCGCCCACGCCCGAGTTTTTGGCTGATCTCCCCCGTTGGCAAAGCCAGTTCGGGGCAGATACAGTTGAGCAAAGAGGACTTTCCCACGCCGGAGTTACCGGTAAAAGCGCTTACCTTACCACGCAAAAACGCTTGCAACGGACGTACACTTTCGGGTTGGGTAGCTGTGAGAAAGAAGGTGGGGAACCCGCTTTGGCGATAGGTTTCTTCCAACGCACGGGCATCTGCCAAATCGGTCTTGTTCACCACAATGACCGGTTCGATCTCGTTTTTTTCCGCTACCGCGATAAGTTTATCCATCACCAAAGTGTTGGGGGCCGGTTGTGCGGCAGACGCCACAATGACCAACAGATCCAAGTTGGCCACCGGCGGACGCACCAACACATTACGGCGCGGAAGTATTTCGGTCAGAAAGCCACTGCCATCCTCTTGGAATTCTACCGTTACGCGATCACCCGCCAAAGGGGTGATACGTTCGCGGCGAAAACGCCCGCAGGCGCGGCAATCCAACGTGCGGCCGTCTACGGCCACCGTATAGAGTCCACCCACACCTTTTAATACTAAACCTTGATTATTCTCCATACACGTATCAGAGCGCAGGCACGACCGGGTCGGTCTCTGTGGGGGCAGTCGCATCCGGCAGTGTTGTCGCCGTCGCCTCTTCCGTGGGAGTTGTCGGCGTAGTTGTGGTACCGAACGGATACAGCACATCCTGCGACCACTCACCCGTCAAGGCATTCACGGTATAACTGGCATAGAGTTGGAAAGTGGAGGCGCCTTCACCCTTGATACGGAAGGTCACTATATAGCTCGCCACCTGCTCGTCAAACGTGAAATACCACGTAGAAATAGCGCTGGGAAGAATATTCTGCAGCTCGGTCGAGTATTCGGGGCGAGTCTGTGGTTTACCGTCGATAAACACTTCAAGCGAAATGACCGACGATGTTTCGGGAAGAGCCAACGGCAGTTCAACATTGCGATACCCCGACGCCATCACAAGGTTCACCACACTGCCCGTCTGCGCTTCCGTATTGCCTGCCGGCTCTTGCTTAGCCACCACGCCGGCAGGATATTCGGGATGGTTTTCGGTCGTAACCGTACCGACAACAAACCCCGCCTCTTCGAGCGCCGCACGTGCCGCCTCTTCGGAGAGCTGATCCACATTCGGAACCAGTTTCGTTTCGGGTTCCACATTTTCGGAACCACTGCTGATAAATACTGTCACGGCACTGCCATAGGCCACCGAATCGGGATACGACGGCTCACTGCGCACGACCAAGCCTTTTTCCACTTCGTCGCTCGCCATGGTCTTACGAACAACTACAAAACCGGCGTTTTGCAGACGGGTCACATACACCTCTGCCGATTCGTCCGAGGTGATCTCGAGCACTTGTACCATATGCGCACCGCGGCTGACCGTAATGCTCAGCGTTTCGCCGGGTTCCAACTTTTTCTTCGGCTTCGGATCGGTCGCGATAATCGCATTTTCGGCATAGGTCTCATCCCACTGACGCGTCACCGTAATGTTGAGTGCGGCCAACTCGGGATACTCGGCAAGGAAAGTTTCTTGGTCAATAAACTGCTGATTGATCAGGTCGGGAACGGTGATCATGCCCGCATCGGGATCACCGCCGCCGTTCAGAATATTATCCACAAGCATAAATCCCGCGCCAAACAAAACCACCAGAACCAACGCCGCTGCAATGGCCGCCAAAATCGGCAACACGGGGAAACGGCGACGCGGCGTCGTATCTTCCTCTTCGGATTCCGCTGCCTTTTCCTTTTCGCGCACTTTGGCGATCGTTTCCACAAAACGTGTGGGTGTTTCATCCACAAACACATACTTGTATTCGAAATGAATGCTGGGATTACGCTTGAATTCGTCGATATCGTAAAGCATCTCGGCCGCCGATTGATATCGCTTCGAAGGATCTTTTTGCATCGCCTTTATGGTGATCTCCTCGAGACCTTCGGGAATGGAAGCATTGATCTCACGCGGCATTTCCGGAGTAGATTGCAACTGCATGATCGCAACCGACACCGCATTATCCGCTTCGAAAGGCAGTTTACCCGTCAGCATTTCATAAAGCATCACACCGAGCGAATAGATATCCGCCTTTTCGTCGGTGATGGCACCGCTTGCCTGCTCGGGGCTGATATAGTGCACCGAACCGATCGCCCGCTCGCCGTCAGTACGGATCTCGTTACGAGAGAACTGAGCAATGCCGAAATCGGTCACTTTGATGGTACCGTCGGAAGTCAGCATAATGTTCTGCGGTTTAATGTCACGGTGAATAATGCCCTTATCGTGTGCATGTTGCAAGGCGCGCAAAACCTGCACCGTGAAATGTACCGTCTCTTTCCACGAAATAACCTTTTTCTGATCGATATATTCCTTGAGCGTAATACCGTCGATGTGTTCCATCACGATATATTGCAACTTTTCGCCGAAACTCACGTCGTATACCCGCACAATATTCGGATGCGAGAGAATGGCGATGGCTTTCGATTCGTTTTTAAAACGGCGGGTAAACTCCTCGTTCGCCAAGAACTCCTCTTTCAAGATCTTTACCGCAACCACACGATCATCGATATTGTCATACGCTTTGTAAACGTACGCCATACCGCCCACACCGATGATCTCTTTGATCTCATAACGGCCATCCAGCCGCTTTCCGATGTATTTATCCATGTTTGCCATCCTTTCTTGTATCCGGCAAAATTACTGCCACCGTAATGTTATCGCTTCCGCCGCTCATATTCGCAGCGGCTATCAAGCGATCCGCTATCTCATCCTTACCTGAGGAATACGCTATGATATTTATCTCATCCGTATCGACCATGTTGGTAAGGCCGTCGGTACAGAGTAAAAGCATGCCGTTTTCCGGATACGGAAACACGGTAAAATCGCACTCGACCGTCTCTTCCACGCCGAGCGCACGGGTTATGAAGTGCTTGCGTGGGTGGTTTTTGGCTTGTGCCGGGGTAAGTTTACCGCCCGCAATCATTTCCTGCACCACCGAGTGGTCGGTCGTGACCTGGCGGATGCGGCGCTCTTTTCTTGTCAAACTGTAGGCACGACTGTCGCCCACATGAGCCACACACACCTGGTCACCGCAAACCACCGCCACCACCATTGTGGTGCCCATTCCGCGTAACGAGGGATCCGCCAACGCGGTGTCGTATATTTCGGCATTGGCGGCAGATACCGCCGATTCCAAAATGTTGTGTACCGATTCCATCGTCATATTATCGCGATAATTTTCCACCAAACGTTCCGCAGTCACTTTCGCGGCAATGGCACTGGCGATGTTACCGCCGTTGGCGCCGCCCATACCATCGCACACCACGGCAAACAGCGCTGTATCCGACAGCGTACCGCACACAAAAGCATCTTGATTGCTTTGGCGTACACGCCCGATATCGGTCCGTCCGTACACACGCATCACCGATTCCCCCTTTCTTTTTCCGTTTTTTCGCGATCAGCCGCTCGTCGCAACTGTCCGCAGGAGGCTTCAATATCCGCCCCCAAGGTACGTCGCACGGTAACAGTGATGCCCCGTGCGGACAAAATATTCGAAAATGCCGTAATGCGTTCGACGCGACTGCGCTTTTGCGTTTTGCCTTCCACCTCGTTCACCGGGATCAGGTTCACATGGCACAACATACCGCGCAGTTTTTCGGCCAGTTCTTCGGCGCAGGCGTCGGTATCGTTCACCCCGTCGATCATCGCATATTCAAACGAGATACGCCGCCCGGTTTTGTTCGCATACGTGCGGCAGGCATCCAACAATTCTTCCACACCCCATCGCCGATTCACCGGCATGGTACGCTGACGGATCTCATCGTTCGGCGCATGTAATGAGACCGATAAGGTCAGTTGCAGATTTTCCGCCATCAATTGGTAGATGCGATCCACCAAGCCGCAGGTAGAAAGAGAAACGTGGCGCATACCGATATGTACGCCGTCGGGCTCAGACAGCATATGCAAAAAACGAAGAACGTTGTCGTAATTGTCGAGCGGTTCGCCCATTCCCATCAGCACAACGGAAGAAACACGCACTCCGCGATCAGCTTGCGCCGCTTCGATCTGCGCCATCATTTCCGCCGCCGAAAGATTGCGCACCAAGCCACCCATGCCGGTGGCGCAGAAGGTGCATCCCATACGGCACCCCACTTGTGTAGACAAGCATTGCGACCATCCGTGATGATAGTGCATCAACACCGATTCCACCGTCTCGCCGTCTGCCAGGCGAAACAGATATTTTACCGTTTCGTCTTTTTGGGATTCCAAACGTCGCTCGATCGTAACGGTGGGAACACAGCATTCTGCCTTCAGCCATTCCTTAAGATCGGCAGGTAAATTGGTCATACGATCGAAATCGGTCACACCGCGATCCAGCCAGTTCGCAATCTGCGCGGCACGAAACGCAGGAAATCCTGCCGCCGTTACGGTACTTTTCAATTGTTCGCGGGGCAAGGATTTAATGTCGATCAATGCTTACGTTCACCTCTTATGTTTTTCAAATGCGGCAATGAAGAAGCCGTCGGTCCCGTGATACGCGGGAAACAGTGTACGACACCACGTCGGTTCTTCCAACACACTTTCGGGCAAACCGACAAGGGCGCGTGGTGTAAAATCGGGATATTCCCGTAAAAACGCTTCCGCCACCGCGCGATTTTCCGCGGGGTTTAATGTACAAGTGGAATATTGTAACACACCGCCGTCTTTCACAAGTTTGGCCGCTTCGCTCAGTATTTTCAACTGCAACGGCGGTAGATCGGCACAAACGGACGGGTCTTTATATCGGATCTCGGGTTTGCGGCGAATCACACCGTACCCCGAACACGGCACATCGCAGATCACGCGGTCGAAACACTCATGCAAAATCGCGGGAGTCGGCTGTGATGCGTCGCGACACACCATTTGCACAATGGATACGCCGAGTTTTTCGGCGCGGCGCGCCATTTCGTCACATTTTTTCGCATACAGATCACTCGCCAAAATCTTGCCGCAATTTTCCATATACTGGGCTACCGTGAAGGTTTTACCGCCGGGGGCGGCGCATACATCGGCCACACATTCCCCCGCTTTGGCACCGAGAGCCATTGCACAGTATTGCGAGGCCGTATCTTGGTGATAATACAGCCGTTTGACATCTTCTCCCAATGCCTGCAACGCCGCCGTATCCAGCACCTCGACGCAGGCGGGCGGCACCGCCAACACACGATGAGCGACCCCGCCCTTTTGCAGAATTTCGGAAAAAGAAGTCGTATCCGTCAACAACGTGTTCACACGCACATAGGCGGGCGGTGCATCGTTTATCCCTTCAAGTAAAGAAGGCAATCGCTCCTCGCCATACGCTTCCCGCCAGAAGCGGATAAGCGCTTCGGGGCAGGAATATTTCACCGAAAGTCCACCGTCACCCGTCGGCAATTCATCGAATATATCGGCCTTTCGACGAGAGAGGTTCCGCAACACGGCATTGACCATACCCGCCGCATACGGCTGTTTCTTTTTTACCGCTTTGACCGCCTCGTTCACCGCGGCCGACGCAGGAATACGCTCCATATACAGCAATTGATACGCCGCCACGCGCAGAGTATCGAACACAAACGGATGCAATTTCTTAAGCGGCTTATCCGCGCAAGCGGCAAGACACCAGTCCAGCGTGATCTGCCGTTCGATCACTCCGTATACCAAACGGGTAACAAGCGCCTTATCCGCCACCGTAAGTTCGGTCTTACTCAGCATATTTTCCAACAGGATATTGGAATAACTTTCCTCCCGTCGGACATCGATCAACAGGCGTACCGCCCACTCACGTGCAGTCATGTCAGTCACGTCTCCGGTTGCTGAGAATGATGAGCAAACGCAAGAATTGGCCGAGTGCCACCAACATAGCTGCTACATACGTCAAAGCGGCGGCCGAAAGCACTTTACGTGCTCCGCGCAACTCCTCGTCCGAAAGGATCCCTTCCGCCTCCAACGCTTTCACGGCGCGGCGACTGGCATTAAATTCCACGGGAAGAGTGATCAACTGGAAGAAAAACAGAATAAAGAAACCAAACACACCGAGATAGGCCACGGTGTAGTTTTCGGCATACGCACCAATCAAAAGACCGATGGCAAACAGCCAAAACGATGCACTTGATGCGATCTGCGTGATACGCACAATGGAATGGCGCAACTTCATCGGGGCATACCCTTCGGCGTGTTGCAACGCGTGCCCTGTTTCGTGCGCAGCCACACCAACCGCCGCGATCGTCGCCGCATTACACACCGGCTCGGACAAACGAATAACGTTGTCCTTCGGATCAAAATGATCGGTCAAGTTGCCGCGTATCGCCTCTACGGGCACAGAAATACCGTTACGCCGCTGAATGGTGCGGCTGGCATCCGCCCCCGTCATACGCGCGGGGATCTTGCTGTATTTCGAAAAGGTGGATTTCACCTTCACTTGGGCCCACAATGCCAAAATCAAAGCAGGTACGACCAAAATCAGATAATATACATCGAAATACGTAGTAATCGCTCCTTGTTATTCTAAGATGGTTCCGAGAGGTAATGCATGGCCGCGCAAAAAATCCGCCGTTGCCATGCGTTTCGATCCTTCCGCCTGGATTTCCAAAAGAATCAGCGAACTGTTTTGACCGCAAGCAACCGTCAAGGGATCCAACTTTACAATTGTGCCGCACGGGGCATTTACCGCTCCGCCGACCGCACTTTTGTGTACCTTCAGCAGTTTTCCTTCACAACGACAGCTGGCCGACGGCCACGGGTTCAAACCGCGAATTTGGTTGTGCAACACAGCGGCGGATTTTTTAAAATCCAACGGACACAAGGATTTATCCAACATCGCGGCATAAGCGGTCGTGGTCTCCCCTTGCTTTTGCGGTTGCAACGTTCCGGCTTCAAGCGCTGTCAAGGTATCTGCCAGCACATCGGCACCAAGCGCCATCAACGCATCGTGCAACTCACCGCCTGTCATCTCTTCCGTGATCGGCACACGGGCAGTAAGCAACATATCCCCCGTATCCAATCCCGCATCCATCTGCATGGAAGTTACACCGGATTCACTCTCGCCTTCCAGAACCGCCCATTGAATCGGCGCGGCACCGCGATATTTCGGAAGTAAAGACGCGTGGATGTTGATACAGCCGTGTCGCGGCAGATCAAGCACACGTTGCGGAAGCAGACGACCATACGCTACCACCACAAACACATCGGCGTTTTCCGCCTTTAATTGTTCATATACCGCTTCGTCCTTCAGCGTCGTGGGTTGTAAGACGGGCAGGTTATGCGACAAGGCACATTCCTTTACAGGCGGAGGTGTCATCTTATGCCCGCGCCCTTTCGGCTGATCTGCACGAGTAACCACCAACGACACGTCGTGGCCCTCTTGCAACAAGCGTTCTAAGCACGGCACCGCGAAATCGGGCGTACCCATAAATACGACCTTCATGAAATCTCCAACATCCTTATCACATGTTCTTTGAATAACATACCATCGAGATGATCGGTCTCGTGGCAAATGCAACGCGCCACCAGGTCTTCGCCGTTCATATAGAACCACTTGCCGTTACGGTCCTGTGCTTTCAGTTTTACCTTTTTCGGGCGGCGGGTAATACCGTATTCTCCCGGGCAAGAAAGGCATCCTTCCTGCTCTTCCTGTGTACCCTTACGGTCTACGATCTCGGGGTTGACCGCTTCGATCACCCCTTCACCGAAGTTCATAATGAACACGCGGCGCAACACACCGACTTGCGGTGCCGCAAGGCCTACACCATCGGCTTTTTCCAAGGTTTCGGCCATATCATCCAGCAACTGCCACAACCGTTCGTCGAATTCCGTCACGGGACGGGAAATTTTGCTGAGAGTCGGATCGCCCTCTTTTACTATATTGCGCAATGCCACAGCAAATCCTCCTTGACAAATTTATACAATGCTAACGGGATCGATATCCACCGTCAACAGCATGTTCTTGTGTTCTTTGCGGCGCGAAAACGCAGTGAGCAATTCACCGATCATTTCACGCAACGCTTTGGTATTGTTGGCTTTCATCACCAATTTATAACGATAGCGTCCCGACGCTTTGGCCACCAGGGCGGGTGTCGGGTCGAGCACGATCACGGGAATGCCTGCATACGGGCCGGTAACCGCCGCGTGTAACATATGCAAAAAGGCGTTCATTGCCGCTTCAACGGCCTTCTCCTGTACGCCCGACACCGTAAACACACACAAATCGGCATACGGCGGATACCGCATCATACGGCGCGCTTCGATCTCAGTTGCATAAAAGCCTTCGTAATCCTGTTTGGCGGCGAGTTCCACCACATAACACGCCGGGGTGTACGTTTGAATGATCGCCCGCCCTGTCTCTTCCCGCCGCCCCGCACGGCCGATGACCTGTGTAAGCAGTGAAAAAGCGGTTTCAAAACTACGATAATCTCCGCCGTATAATGCCTGGTCGGCCGATACTATGCCGACCAAACCAACGCGGGGAAAGTCTAACCCTTTCGCCACCATTTGGGTGCCGATCATAATGTCGTAAGTCCCGTCGGCAAATTCACCGAACCGTTGCTCATAGGCGAAACGCGACATGGTCGTATCGGCGTCCATACGCAACACCGAGGCTTCGGGAAACATTTCGCGGATCTCGTCTTCCAGGCGCTGGGTACCAAGGCCCGCATAGCGCATCTTATCCGTCCCGCAGGTAGGGCACTGTTGCAGCGCCGCTTGTGTATGCCCGCAATAATGACAGATCAATCGCCCGTTCGCACGGTGATAGGTCATAGATACACTGCAAAACGGACAGGTTACTACATAGCCGCAGGAAGGGCAAGTGACATGAGTGTTGTATCCGCGTCGGTTAAGAAGCAATATGGCTTGCCGTTTATCCTCCAGACAACGGGCAATTCCCTCGCGCAACTGTTCTCCCACAGCGCCTGCAAGCGATTCACCGCGCAGATCAGCCACCTCGACGGCGGGAAGGGCGGTGTTCCCGTAGCGGTTTTTCAGCGCATACAAGGTATAGCGCCCGCTCTTGGCCGCGTGATAACTTTCGATCGACGGTGTAGCAGAACACAACAACAACAAGCCTTTATGATAGGCCGTGCGATACCGCGCCACATCGCGTGCGTGGTATCGCGGATTGGATTCGGACTTGTAGGTATGCTCCTGTTCCTCGTCCATTACGATCAACCCGATACGCGAAAGCGGCGCAAACACGGCCGAACGCGTGCCGATCACAATATCGGCCTGTGCACGCTTGATGCGCTTATATTCATCCATTCGCTCGCCGATGGAAAGTCCGCTGTGCAACACAGCCACCCGTGTGCCGTATCGCCGTAAAAACAGATCCAGCACCTGCGGTGTGAGCGAGATTTCGGGCACCAATACAAGCACCTGTTTGCCGTCTTCCAACACGCGGTCGATAAGATTCATATATACCTGTGTTTTACCGCTGCCCGTAACACCGAACAACAGCGCCGCACCGCCTTCTCCGCGACGATACTGCGATAATAAGCCATCGTATATTGCTTGCTGTTCATCGTTTAACACAGCAGAACGAATGGGCGGACGCTCATCGGCAGTATGGGGTGAACGAAGTTGTTCGCGGTCATATATCGCAACCAGTTCTTTCTTGACAAGCGTTTGTAACACCGCTGTGGTAACGCCGGCGAAATAGCACACTTCCTTGACCGAGGCCTCCCCCGCTTCACACAGCAGCCGCACAACGGCTGTCTGTTTCGGGGTACAGGCAGTCTGTTTTAACACGTCCTCTGCCGTTTCGGGCGGGAAGGTCAGGCGTGCCATACGCACAGTCGCATCACTGCCGTTTTGTGCCGCTACATCGGTACGCAACAGATATCCGCGATCCACCAATTGTTGCGGCAAGGGAGAATCGCTTTCCAACCCCATCAGCGACAGTAACCGCCCGCGTTCCAACCCATCTTCATACGAAGCAAGCGTCGACAGCAACCGTTTTTCCTCCACCGAAAGAGAAGGATCTTCCAACACCTCATCGCCCACCGCCGTACGATAGACAGGTGTCAGTTTCATGGAAAAACCGGTGGGGATCATGGTGTGTACCGCGTCGAACACACTGCAAAAAGTGCGTTGCTTCATCCAAGAAGCCAATCCCAACAATTCGTCATCCAACAGCGGCGTGTCGTCGATCACCGCGCACAGCGGTTTCAAGCGGTCCACTTCCGCGGCGGTGTCCACTTCCATCACCACGGCTTGCCGCTTGCGGTTTCCGCCGCCGAACGGCACCACCACACGGCACCCGCGGTAAACGGGCCAACACGATTCGGGAACGGTGTAACTGTATAACTTATCGAAATGGAAGGATGCCTGTTCCACAGCCACCTTAACTACATGCGGCAGATACACCGTCATCCCTCCCGTTTCCATCAAAATTACGCTTCGTCTTCGGCGACCTCAACTTCGGCAACCGTTTCCTCTTCGGGTTCAGACATCAAGATTTTGTAGTCTCCCGTAGTCAGATCGGCAATCGCCATGCTGACCGGTTTTTCCAACAGGATAACCCCGTCTTGCTCTGCACGATCGGCAATATCGCGTGCACGCTTAGCCACGCCGATCACAACGGCATAGCGGCTCTTTTCGCCCTTCAGATTTTCAATATCGGTCGGTCTCAACATGATTCTAATACCTCCATAATTGTGTTACTCATGCGGGGATACCGCATGTTTTCGGCTTGCATGATCGTTTCGATTCGCGCTACCGCAGCATCGACTTCATCGTTCAACACTACGTAGTCGTAACGAAACGCCCGTTTCAATTCCCGCTCGGCAATTGCCAAACGCGAACGAATGGTCTCTTCGGTTTCGGTGTCGCGCCCACGCAGACGGCGTTCCAATTCGGCCTTCGACGGAATGGTAATGAATATCGAAACCAAATCGGCACCACTGTCCATTATCTTTTCGGCGCCTTGCACCTCAATCTCCAACAGCACGTTATGCCCGGCAAGCAATTCCGCTTCCACAGGCGCCTTGGGCGTACCGTAAAAATTACCGTTGTATTCGGCATATTCCAGGAAAGCGTTTTCTTCGATCATGCGAAGAAATGTTTCGCGGTCGATAAAATGGTAGTGTACCCCGTCGATCTCCCCTTCACGCGGAGCGCGCGTGGTAGCCGATACCGACAACACCGTGTCACTGCGTTTGCTGAGCAGGGATTTAACGATCGTGCCCTTCCCCGATCCGGACGGGCCGGACAGTACGATCAACAGACCGCGTGTTTGTTCATTCCCCATCTTCGTCTACCTCCTCTGTAAATCGATTGGCCACCGTTTCGGGTTGTACTGCCGAAAGGATCACGTGTTCACTGTCGGTGAGCAATACCGCGCGGGTGCGTCGGCCGTGTGTGGCGTCGATCAACGAGCCACGGTCTTTGGCATCCTGCACAAGGCGTTTGATCGGCGCGGAGTCGGGACTCACAATCGCCACCAGCCGCTCGGCAGACACCATATTTCCGAATCCGATGTTGATCAGTTTCATATCGCACCCCTTATTCGATGTTCTGAATCTGTTCACGGATCTTTTCGATCTCGGATTTCATATCGACCACCACGCGAGTAACTTGCAGATCCTGGATCTTCGAGCCGGTCGTGTTCACTTCACGGTTGATCTCCTGCACCAGGAAATCCAGCTTACGACCGACAGGCTCGTTGCTGTTCACCAACTGTTCCAGCTGTTCCAGATGACTGCGCAATCGCACCGTCTCTTCCGCTACTGCCAGTTTATCGGCGATCAGACCCGCTTCGGTCAGCAGACGGGATTCGTCCACTGCTGTGCCGTCAAGCAGATCGCGCATACGGCCTTCCAGTTTATCCATGTATTCCCGCACCAACGCAGGTGACCGTTCTTCCACAAATGTCACCGCCGAAAGCAACGTTTCGCGACGGGCAAGAATATCCTCGCGCATTTTGGCGCCTTCCCGCTCGCGCATTTCCACAAAGCGAACCAAGGCCTCTTCCGCCACCGTGCGCACCGCCGCCCACACGGCTTCTTCGTCTTCGGCAGCACGACGCACCGTTAACACATCGGGATATTGCGCCACGGAACGTACAGTCAGGTCGTTCTTCAAACCGAACGCCTTTTCTAACTCGGCGCCCGCTTTCAAATAGGCCTCGGCCAACGCCTTGTTGACCACCACTTCCGTTCCCGGTACATCGGTAAGGTCGATATACACCGATACATCCACCTTGCCGCGGGTCACCTTAGTTTGCAAAAAGCTCTTCAGCTTTTCATCCAAAAAGCCATAGGCACGAGGCAAGCGCGTGGCGCATTCGAAATAGCGGTGATTGACCGAGCGGATCTCCACCGTTACATCCATGCCCGACACGTGTTCCTGTGCACGGCCAAAGCCTGTCATACTGCGAATCATGTTGCTCATCCTTTACACAAATTACATATAAGCATATATATTATATAATAGCAAACACCGCTCACATTGTCAACCGCCGCAAGGGGATTTTAAGGTTACAAAACTGTAATATTTACGCAAAAAAGCGCCCCGAAGGGCGCTTTTTAAAATATCGTATGGTTACAGGCCGCGCAGTGTTCGTGGCTGTCTTCGCTTAACGTTGCACACATCAAACAGAGTTTGCCGCCTTCGGGTTCTGCCGTAAGATTTTGCGGCAACGGCACAAGCGGGATATGACGCACCGTATCCCCTACGCTGTAGCAGCGGTCAGCGGCATACCACAAACGGCGACACGCCACACGGCGCTTTTTGCCGTTCGCCAAACGAACGGTCAACACCGCCGTTTCGTGGCGTTCCACACGCCCGATATCCTCGCTTAAAAAGGGGATTTCCGACATTTTGCGGTATTTGATCTTCACGATCTCCCCCGTCCACAAACGATCAAACAAAACTTTGTCCAACCGAAACATCCACAGCGGAAGCAAGATTACGGCAAGCAGAAAAAAGAACAATGACCAATGCGGATGCACATCGGTGTTGCGATCATAGTACTGCCACAAACTGACCGCCCACAAGAGATACCACAAAAGCGAACAGCCGATACTGCGCCACCGTATTTTCCGCACTGCCCGTTTTACATCGGCAGGTAATTTCACCCTATCCATCACAGATCACCTCGTTTTTTATGTACGGTATCTCACCGTCGGTATGTAACTTTAATACGAAATCGAACGCATCCACCGCCGTACAGCAATAAAAATCCGCTTCGGGGAATACGTCTTGCCGTGCGGGGTCGAAGAATTTCGCTCCTTCGCCCTGCCGCACGAGAGACAGTTCCGCCTGCATATCGAGTGTCGTACCGTTCAAAAGACTTTCGATATAGCGGGCACAGAGGGTATCCTCCTCGGTCTTGCGCACCCCCGCCCAGCCCATACACACGAGCGACACCTCGGCAGCGCCCGAACGACGAATATACGCGGCGGTCGCGGCGGCGTTTACCAAACTGCAACCCAAGATCTCATCCGCACCCGCAGCATTTGCGATACCTTGCGTACCGGCACTTGTGGTATGTACGACGGTCTTACCGTGAAAGGTGTGTCCTTTCACTTCGGAAGGGGCATTTCCCAGGTCAAAATCGGGCAGTTTGCGCCCGTCCCGCTCACCCGCCAAGACGTAGGCGGGATTCCGCACTTTCAGTACACGCGCCTCCTCGACCGATCCGATGGGAAATATCCGCTCTACCCCTGCCGAAAACAAATAACACTCAAGCGTGAAGGCGCGAAACACGTCGATGATCACCACAAGTCCGCGCGCCCGTTTGGCGCCTTCCACACCTTGTAAAATGCGTACATTCATGCCGCTACTCCTTTTTGAGCATAACGACGGCACAGAAATCCGAACAGCCCGCACCGTGACGAACGGGCAGTACCACCCCGTTTTCACGCAGATCGGCGGCGGTATACCCCACATAATCGTGCGCCGATTGCAGTTTCGGGTACACGGTGACCGTCTCTTGCCGCGCGTAATTTTCAAACAGTTGCAGCACAACAGTCTCCTCCGCTTCATCGGTATATTGCAACACCGTCAGTGCATCGGTGGTAACGAGGGGCGTACACACGGCGGTCATGTAAAACGCCCGCATCGCCTTATACGCCGCGACCGCCTCACGAAGTGCTGTGAAATCCTCTTCGTTCAGTTCGGTAAGATCGCAGGTGATGCCAAACGCACCACCCGTGCAAAACGCCCGCATATACGCCATGCTGACGCCCGTAACCGACTGCCACGTGCCTTCAAACACGCTGACGGTGCGGGTGGTGCGCCCACCCTCCGAGTAAATGGAGGAAAACCCTTCCACGCTTTTAAGAACTGCCCACCGCTCAAGTTGTTGCGGAGGCATACGCAACACCGTATCCCGCAGAATTCGGGTGCCGAAATAGGGGTTTTGGTTATCCGAAAACCACACGCCGTCCATATACGTCGCATGGAACAGATCCATACGGTTGCCGCCCGACGCACAGTTTTCGAGATAAATATTCGGGCAATACGCACGCAAATTGGCAACAAACCGCTTGTGTCCCTGATGATAGCGGTAAAACGCACCGTTTTGTCCGTCTTTGCCGCAATCGGCGTTAAAGTCAAATTTGATGTATTCCGCGCCGTAGGTATCGATCAAACGACACACGGTATTTTCGATGTATTCACGGGCGGCATCGTTTGCGTAATCGAGGAAATAGTTGCCGCTCTCGTAAAGGAAGTATTCGGGATGCGCGCTCACGATCGGCGCGTCTTTCAGTGCCCGTTCCGCTTCGATCCACAAGCCGAATTTCATACCGAGACGGCGCACGGTATCCGCCAGTTCGTTCATTTTTCCGCAGAAGGCACCCGTGGTATTTTCACGCCAATCCCCGATAAGGTCACCCCAGCAGGTACCGAATCCGAACCACCCCGCATCCACCACGAAGTATTCCGCGCCGAGTGACGCCGCTCGCTCCGCTTGCCGCAAGCAGAAATCCAACGACAATCCGTCGAAATTGGCAAACCACGTATTGTAGATCACAGGCAGACGTTTCGTAGGATAGGTTGCGTTAAAATACGCGTGCAGTTTGCGACATCCCATATCCGTGCGATCGTCAAAGTCATAAAACCAAATTTCGGGCAATTCGATCGTCTCGTGCGGAGCGACAGCCAGATACAACCCCTCGGAGGCAATGCCCATTTCCACCACCGTGACGTTGTTCTGCATCCCCGCCGTCCGTCGTGCGGCACGCACCTGCCACGCCGCATTCGGCAACAGATGAAATGCGGTGCCGCGACGGCAGGTATTGTCCCACAACGCCAGAAAGGGTGCGGCACCCGCCGTGGTACGTACACCGTAATTCTCCGCTGACACCGCCGCCGTGAGTGCCTGCCAACGGCCGTTGCTCTCGTTCGCCCAGTTGCTCTGTTGCGTGTACACCTCAACATCGTCACTGGCGAAACGGAAACGGCAGTCGTATCGGGTAAGATACAGCACCTCGTCCGACGTGTTTTGAAGCGTATCACGGCGAATATACACGTCCCCCACCCGTTCGATCACCGCGGTGGCTGTAAACCGTTCCCGCGTGACGGTGGCAGTATCGCCGCACACCGTCACCGCATCGGTACCGTCCACGCACCCGACGTTGGTACATACGTGAAACCAGCCCGAAACATCCCGCTTTCCGCGGGTGTCAAACAATTTTTCCAATTTCATTGTGCATTCTCCTCAAAGGGGATCTCTTCCAACGCCGCCAGACAATCGTACCCGCACTGCACAAAACTTTTGCACGCCGAAAGCGGCGGCGTCACGACTTCCAACGTCATCGGCCCTTGATAACCGACGGCTCGCAACGTATGCATAATGGGACCCCACTGTATGTTCCAATCGCAGGTTCTCAACAGCGGCAACTGATGGTGATCGTCGTTGCGGCTGTTATCGTGTACGTGCGTGATCTTCAAACGTTCCCCCACCCGTCGCAGTGCCGCCGACTGATCCAATGCGGAAAGATGCGCGTGACCGAAATCCCAACAAATACCGATCTTTTCCGAATCCAACGTATCCACCAGTTCGCAAAGTTCTTCAAAGCCACCGCCGAAAAAGCGCCATTCGGGCTTAACGTACGGATACAACGGCATATTTTCCACCGCAATACCCATACCGTATTTTTCCGCCCATTCGAGATATTCGCACAGTTTTTCGCGGTTATGACGGAACGACAGCGTACGGTCAAATCCTTGATCCACCGCTGTACGCGGATGAAACGCACCCCATTCGGCACCAAGCATACTGCCTATCCGAATACCGACTTTAATGGCGTTTTCCACCTCTTCTTTTACGATATCCGACGATTCGAGCAGAGGATAGCACGGCAGGTGGATCTGTCGGCAGATCAACCCGTTTTTTTGGAGCAATTCCTGCAACCGCACGACTTCACGCTCATAATCCTTGCTGAAACAAACGGGACTTTCACTAAAACCGATCGCCACTTCCTGAAAGCCCGCCGCGGCCGTGTATGCCAGCATTTGCTCAAAATACCATTCTTCGTGCAACTGAATCGATCTGCGCATCACTTATTCCTCCGCTAATCCCGCCAAAATGCGATCGGCAATGGCTTGCATCCCCTTGTCGCCGGGGTGATTCGCCACCCCTTCGTGTTCAAACAGACCAATGGCTTTCATGCTCGCGTCTTCACCGAGGTCTCCCAGTTCCACCAAGGTATACCCGTTTTCGGCGGCACATTCACGGATCCCCTCATCCAAGCGGTGACGCCAAAAGCCGGTGGTGACCAGCGTTTGGGTGACGGTATCCCCTTGCAGATACCGTATAAACTCCACGTATTTTTCTTTAAACTGCGGCGTATCCTCCGCGTTGTTGGGGCAGTTTTCCACCAAGCGCATAACCAACACATCCGCACCGAAATCACGCGCTTTCGCAAAGGTCGGCAAGATGGCTGCACCATTTTTGAACTCCCGCTCCCACGTTGCCACCTGCGTAATACACAAAACGGCATCGGGATACCGTTCGCATAACGAACGATAGAGAATATGGACATAATCTTGCTCAATATCACTCGCCGCCATACCCCAATCGTTGTGCCAACCGATATCGTGTTTCACGCCGTGGCGGGTGATGGAATTGCCGACCACCAAAAAGCGTTTACCTTTTCCGTTCGGATTGATATAGGTGATATATTGATTCTGTTTCAGTTGATTTTCGGCTTTTACGGTATTTTTTTCGATCTGTTCCATACGCTCGCCCCCTTATTCTTCACTATAGCACCTGCGTTGCCCAAAAGCAAGTCATTCACGCAAAAAACGGCAGAAAATTCTGCCGTTTTTTGCTGTAAGTACGCATCTTATTCTTCGTCGGTCTTGTATTCCGCAATGACCTTCTGCGCCACGTGGGCGGGCGCTTCTTCGTACCGCTCAAACGCCGAGGTAACGCGCCCGCGACCCTGCGTCATCGAACGGAGGGTGGTGGAGAAATCGGACATTTCCGCCATCGGGACTTCCGCTTCCACGCAGGTGACGTTCGGTTCATCTGCCGAGGGGTGCATACCGAGCACACGACCGCGGCGCTTATTCACATCGCCCATCACGTCGCCTGTATAATCACCGGGTACAAACACCTTTACCGCGCCGATCGGCTCAAGCAAAACCGGAGACGCCTGCGGAATACCCGCTTTATAGGCAAGCGAGGCCGCCGTTTTAAAGGCCATTTCGGAAGAATCCACCGGGTGATAGGATCCGTCTACCAACGTAGCCTTCAGACCAACCATCGGGAAGCCCGCCAATACGCCCTTTTTCGCACTGTCGACCAAGCCTTTTTCGACCGCGGGGAAGAAATTCTTCGGCACTGAACCGCCGAAGACAGACTCGGCAAACACCAACTCTTCGCTGTCACACGGTTCAAACTCGATCCACACGTCACCGAACTGACCGTGTCCTCCCGACTGTTTCTTGTGGCGTCCTTGCACCTTCACATTCTTGCGAATGGTCTCGCGATACGGTACGCGCGGGGTCTTCATGGTCATTTCCACACCGAACTTATTCTTCAACTTCGAAGCGATAACATCCAAGTGCTGTTCGCCCAAACCGGAAAGCACCTGTTCCTTGGTCTCTTTATTCACCTCGAAGGAAGCGGTCGGATCTTCCTCCATCAAACGAATAAGACCGGCGGCGATCTTTTCCTCTTCGCCCTTCTTCTTGGCTTCCACCGCCATCGACAGGCACGGCGTATCGAACGCGATGCCGCGCAAAGTTACCGGATTCGCAGGATCACACAGCGTGTCGCCCGTGTTGGTAGATGCCAATTTTGCCACCGCACCGATATCACCTGCAGGCACGCAGTTGGTATCGATCTGCTTTTTGCCACGCACAAAGAAGAGTTTGCCGATCTTTTCGGTTGCGCCCGTGCGGGGATTCAACAAGGTGCTGTCCGCCTTCACGCAACCGCTGATGACCTTGAAATAGAGGAGTTTGCCGACGAACGGGTCGACCACCGTCTTAAAGACGATCGCCGCCGTCTGTGCGTCTTCATCCACCGTGAGATCCACGTCGTTACCGTCAGCATCCACACCGTGCTCGCCCGCAACCGATTCCGCCCAAGGAGCAAGCCAGATCAAGCCGTTCAGCAACTGGTCGATCGCTTCCAATTCATACGCCGAACCGCAGAACACGGGGGCGATCTCACCGCGACGAATACCGCGCGCCAGGCCGACGATCCGCTCTTCGTTGGTGAATTCTTCACCCGCGAAGTATTTCTCCATCAACTCTTCGCTGCTTTCCGCCACCGCTTCGTCGATCTCTACGCGCAAACGAGCATACAACTCACCCAACGGCGGAATCGGCACTTCGGTCGCTTTGCCGTTATCGTAGGCATATGCCTTGTTCTCGATCAGGTTAACGTAGCAAGTTACACGATCCTCTTCCTTATACGGAATGACCATCGGACACAGGGCCATACCGTACGCATCCTTCAAATCGTGATACACCTTATAGAAATCGGCGTGTTCGTTATCCATAAAGTTCACAAAGAACAATTTGGCGATACCTTTCTTGCTGGCGGCGGCAAACGCCTTTTCCGCACCGACTTCAAGGCCGCTCTTACCGGAGATGACGATCAACGCACTGCCGGCGGCGCGAATACCTTCGCTGACACCTCCCGAGAAATCGAACAGACCGGGAGTGTCTAACAGATTCATCTTGGTACCCTTCCATTCCACCGGTACCATCGCCATGGAAACCGAGCCTTTGCGTGCAATTTCCTCTGCATCGAAATCACAAATGGTATTGCCTTCATTCACGCGACCCAATCGATCGGATTGACCCGTCAAATAATAAGCAGCCTCCGCGAGCGAGGTTTTTCCCGCGTCCGCATGCCCCACCAATGCAATGTTTCGAATGTTCTTTGCCGAATACTGTTTCAAGATAAGCGCCCCTTTCGTATAATACTACCGCTTTTTCATAATCACGGATGTCGCTTCCCATAGTTATGCAAGCGGGGATAAAGCAAAAACAGCCAAAATTTTTCAAGCCTTCCTTGCCTTTCTGTTGAATTATACCATATACTTGCGGAAATTTCAATAAAAACTTTTAAAAAATGCAAAAAAACTGCCTGCCGATTACTGGGCAGGCAGTTTTTGTTTACTTTTCCCACAAAAACCCGGCGGAAAGCGCGGTGATCACCGCCCAAACCAAGGCATTTACGATCATAAAAAGCGGCGGTAACATCTGTCCCACAGCCACAGAAGCGGCCAGTGCCAGAAGGCTAATGCCGCCTGCCACCATCTGTAACACGCCCGTTGCACGAATTCGTCCGCGCAAACGGCGACAGAAACTCAGCGCAAATCCCAAGCCTTCCAAGCGACCGTTGCACGCCAGCATCGCTTCGCTGCGTTCCGCCTCTTCCAAGACCAACGCATCCCGCACGCGGCCGGCCGCCGTATCCAAAATCCGTACCATATCCTCATCGATATGAAACACTTCACGTACGAGTTCGCTTGTCACATTGGGATCGCAAGTACGCACCAACAGCGTAACGCCCGATGCCGTCAAGCGATGCAATGCCTCTTCCACACCGGGATCGGCCGTATAACTGACCACGAACATGGCACACAGATCACCGCCGGTAGACAAATATACCAACTGACGGCCGTCCTTTGTATAGCGCATTTCGTAATCGCGGGAAGGCACATCCACCCCGTGGTTTTCGAGCAAACGTCGATTGCCAACCAACACGCGTCGGCCACCGACCCATCCCGAAAGGCCCATATCCTGTTCATATAACAAGGTATCGACTTCTTGCAGCATGTTCGTGCGATTTTCAATCACACGCAGGAACACACCGGCAAGCGGCCCGCCCGATGCAATAGAGACCGCCGCCGCATCCAAAATCGCTTCGTCGATACGTGCACCGGAGAAGGTCTTAATGCCGTGGAGCAGAATATTTTCAGAGGGAAACACCTCCGAAGCATCGACCAACAGCGCATCGGTATTTTTGAACGCTTCCACGGCTCGCCAGCCGATCAGCATCGCACCGCGACGAAGCAGCGCACGCGCCGCCCGACACAGCGGCAGATTCGCACCGGCCACTGCAAACGCCGGCGCCGCCGCACACACCGCCGCCGTAAATACGCCGATGGCACTCCACCAGTTGGCGGTCTCGCCGCCGAACATCGCATGTGCTACCGCTATCAGGATTGCCGCCGCCACCGCTATGGGCGAAAACCAGCAAAACAGCGATTCGGTCCCTTCATCGTCATAGGAATATTCCATAAAGCGTGTTAAAAAGCCGCTTTTCTTCACGTAAGCAATAGCCGGTTCACCCACCGTGGGCAAATATCGTCCCAGCAGATCGCGCCCCTTACCCGCCGCTACGTACATGGCCGCATACTTTTCCCCTTTATGGGAAACCATGCGGAAGTTTTGCGTGATACGGGTAAGACGGAACACGCGCCCGCACTGCGCCAAAAGCAACGAAAACCCTGCCACGGCGCAATACAACGTCACCTCGCCGTTTGCCACCTCTACCGGCGTTAAGAACTGTAAAACCGTATGTATAGCAGCGGCAAATGCGGCGATCGCCGTCACCGTATCCGCCACAGGACGCCGACGCAAGATCGCACCGAAGCCATCCGCTATTACACGATGTGCCGTCAGCATCAAGCCGATCAGCAACACGAGATTGGCGCCCAAGAAGAAAAAGGGCTCAACTCCGGCGCCGGACGATTGGGAAACCAACATCAGGCACAGCAACAAAAACTCCAAAAAGCCGCCGACAAGTAACCCGATACGTGCTCCGCGACGACGATAGGCCAACTCCCCACGCACCGCCGCCGTTTCCGCATAACTGTTGTAATCCTCCAACACATCCCCCTCTTCGGGGGCAGCCTCTTCGGCAGCGCCCGGCTCTTCTTCGCCCGCCAGACGCAATCCCTCATTTTCGATCAAGCGAAAATTCTCTACCTTTTCGCGGCGCGCATCCTGCAGCCGTTCTTCCACCGTTTTTTGGGGAACCTCTTCCGGCTCCTCTTCCGGCTCCATACCGTCAAATGTCAACTGCCCTTCCATCACAGCGGATGGCGATGTCGGTGCTTTGTGGCGTGCTTTTTGCTCTTCGAAATCCAAAATACGGGTATGACGGTCATCAAGATCCGCCTCTTTTTCCTTCGGCTCGTAGATCTTGATATCCTCTTCTTCCGCCGCGGCGGTCGTATCCGGTCCGACGATGTCAAACTCACGAGTTATGACTTCCTCCGTTCGCTTATCCGACATTCCGCTCACTTCCCCTTGTTGTTTCCTTTGGCCATACGTTGCCGTACCGCTTCATACATCAAAATACCGCATGCAACCGACGCATTCAGCGAAGAAATCTTACCGCGCATCGGCAACGACACGATCACATCACATTCCGAACGCACCAGACGACCGATACCGTTGCCTTCCGCGCCGACGACCAACGCCGCCGCCCCCGTAAGATCGGTCTTATCGTACGATTCGCCGTCCATATCCAGGCCATATACCCACACACCGCGTTTTTTCAAATCACGCAGGGTATCCACAAGGTTGGTCACACGGGCAACGGGCATATATTCCACAGCCCCCGCCGAAGCCTTATATACCGTAGAAGTAAGCCCCACCGAACGACGTTTCGGCACGATCACACCATGGGCACCCACCGCCTCGGCGGTACGCACGATAGCCCCCAGATTATGCGGATCTTCCACTTCGTCACACACGATAAACAGCGGTTCTTCCCCGCTTTCCGCGGCACGGGCAAACAAATCCTCCACCGTGGCATATTCTTTACACGCCGCCAGTGCAATGATTCCCTGATGGTTCGGCCCGCCCATCGCCTCCAGTTTACGCGGGTCGGCATCCTTTACGGGAATACCGGCCTCCCGACATTTGGCGATCAACACACCGATGCTCCCCGTTCGATTTCCGCGCGCCACCAGTACACTATCGATCGGACGACCCGCACGCAGTGCTTCCGCCACCGCATTACGACCGCTGATCACGTCTTCCGTGCGCCCTATTCCTTCTTCTGTCCGCATATCGGTTCCCTTTCCCGACCGAAGGTCGGCTATGTAGATATATATGCATCAGTATATCACACTATCCCGAAAAAAAGAAGAGGGAAAATGGAGTTTTTTTAAGATTTTTTGGTTTTTATAGAAAACGACGGAGAAAATCCGAAGACTTCCTCCGTCGCATGTTATTCTTCGTTTCCTTGGATGGCCGATTGCGGATTGCGAAGCGACTGACGTACGCCGCGCACTTCGGTCAAACGCTGTGCCAAGGCTTCTTCGGTGCGTTTAAGCATATCCTCCGAATATTCAAACGCACTGCGACGCATTTCGCGCGCCTTTTGTTGGGCCTGTGCTAACATTTCGGTGGATTTCTCCTGCGCTTGACGCACGATCTCTTCCTCCTGCACCAAGCGACGTGCACGTTCTTCCGCCGTGCGCACAATCCCTTCCGCTTCCTTACGGGCGGTGGCAATGATCTCCGCGCGATCGTTCACGATCGCCTTCGCCTGCTTCACTTCGGTCGGCATTTTGGCACGCAAGCCCTCCACGCATTCACGCAGTTGATCGGCAGGCAGAAGGCACTTACCTCCGGACAGCGGCAGACGTAACGCCTTATCGATCATTTCATCCAATTCTTCCAAGATCACATCAACAGTCATGCTTTTTCGTTCCTTTCTACTTTATTTAAAATGTCATTTACAACACAAGGGGGAACAAATTCCGAAATATCGCCGCCGAGGCGAGCGACCTCTTTCACCAAGCTGGACGAAAGATACATATATTCCGTAGAGGTGGTCAAAAACACCGTTTCCACCTCATCGTTCAACTTGCGATTGGTAAGTGCCATCTGAAATTCATATTCAAAATCCGACATAGCGCGCAACCCTTTAACGATAGCCGCCGCATTACGTTCGCGCGCATAATCCGCAAGCAACCCGTTGTATGCCGCCACTTCCACGTTTGACAGATGCGCCGTTGCGCGGCAAAGCATCTCACAACGCTCTTCGGCTGTGAACATAGCGTGTTTTCCGGCATTCACCGCAACCAACACCACCACTTGATCAAACAAGCGGGCGGCACGCTGAATTACATCCAAATGTCCGTTTGTCACCGGATCAAAACTTCCCGGACAAATCGCCAGACGCATATACATTCCTCCTGTCAGCGATAGACCCACAGTTTCACATGGCTGTATCGATAGGAACGATACAACGTCAAATGCTCCACCGTTTCGGGCAACACGGCCCGTTCATCGCTTTCGCACACCACAAAACCGCCCGCATTCAAAAGACGCGCGGCCGCCGTCAAGGCCTCTTCCAACAAACCGGCAGCATACGGCGGATCCAAAAACACAATGTCAAACCGTTCGGTGGTACGCGCCAAAAACTGCATGGTATCCTGACACAATACCGTGCTGACGCCGCCGATCCCCAGTGCCGTTGTATTCTTCCGCACTATATCGGCCGCCTCACGGCTGTTATCCACAAACACACAAGAAGCGGCACCGCGACTGATCGCCTCAATGCCCAGCTGACCCGATCCGGCGAATGCATCCAATACACGGCGTCCCTCAATGTCGAACTGTATGGCACTGAACAACGCCTCTTTTACACGTTGCGTGGTCGGACGGGTGGCCTCACCGTCCAGTGTTTGCACCGTGCGCCCGCGCAAGGTACCGGTAATCACCTTCATCATAACATACGATCCTTTTCCAGACTGGCACGCGCCGCTTCCAACACGGCGTTCTCGAACCCATACTTTTGCAGCGCCGCAACGCCTTCGATCGTCGTGCCGCCGGGCGAACAGACCTGATCGATCAGCACACGCGGATGTTCCCCGCTTTCCTGCAACAAGCGCGCCGTGCCGAGCACCGCCTGTGCCACGATCTTCAACGAGATTGCTTTGGGAATGCCGTATTTAACGCCCGCCTCAGCCAAGGCGTCCATATAAAGCAACGTATACGCGGGCGAACATCCCGCCAGCGACGAAAACGCCGAAAACAGCGTTTCAGAAAGTTCTACCGTTTCGCCCACGGCATCAAAGATGCGTGTAACCAGTTCACGCTGTGCCGTCGTTACCAATGCATTGCAACAAAACGCCGACATCGACTCCGACACTTTGGCATTGATATTCGGCATCACACGCACGACAGCAACACCGTCACCGATCATCTCTTCGATCGAGGCGATCGTTTTACCGGCAGCGATCGAAACGACCAACGGCCGCGCCGCTTGTAAAGGCGGCGCCAACTGCGGCAACAGCACCGGGAACACCTGCGGTTTCACCGCCAAAACGACCGCTTCCGCGCCATCGATCACCTCGTCTGCCGAGCCGCACATACAAATGCCGCACTCTTCAAACAAGGCGACTTGTTTGGCCGTATCCACATCATATACCAGCAAATCACTGCCGTGTACACCGCCGCTTATCAAACCGCGCACGATGGCGCCCGCCATATTGCCGGCACCGATAAAGCCGATTTTCATATCTTTCGCCTCGCTTTTCTTTCTACCACTTTTATATTGTACGCGAAAATATCAATAAAGTCAAGAAAAAGCGCGTGTTTCTTTTCTTGCGGCTCGTTTTTTCAGAATAACGATCAGCAACCACAGCAAAAGTATGCCCAACAGCGCACCGGTAAAATCAATAAAAACATCTCTCAACGAAGGGCCGCGCGCGGGAACAAACGCTTGGTGGGTCTCGTCCAGAACCGCCACCAAAAAGCACCCTGCCGCCGCCAGCGTCGCGCGACGACGAAGTGAGCGCGTGTGCACACCCGACCATGCATTAAAAAGCAACATGCCGAGCACGGCAAACTCCGTCATATGCGCCCCTTTTCGGATAACAAAACGCCACGTTGAAAGCAATTCTTCCCGCGCGACCTCACTCAAGGTGTGCCAGTTGGGAGTTATCTGTTCCACAAACCATTGCGTAATGCCGCCGCTGAGGCGCCCCGACTCCTCCCCCGTTTGCGCAGAAAACAACGATATCACCACGACCCACGCGAGAACGAGCGCCCAACGCCACCAAGTCTTTCTCATACTACACACCTCAAAATCCAAGCAACAATGGCGCTGCCCCTTGCGGAACAGCGCCATTGATTGTTACGAAACTTACAGTTCCGCGAAGTATTTGATGGTGCGCACCATCTGGCTGGTGTAGGAGTTCTCGTTGTCGTACCACGACACGACCTGCACCTGATAGGTGTCGTCATCGATCTTCGCCACCATCGTCTGAGTCGCATCAAACAGCGAACCGTAACGAATGCCGATCACGTCGGAGGACACGATCTGATCTTCGTTGTAACCGAAGGACTCGGAAGCAGCCGCCTTCATCGCCGCGTTGATGCCTTCCTTGGTGATATCCTTACCCTTCACGACCGCCACGAGGATGGTGGTGGAGCCGGTGCAGGTGGGAACACGCTGAGCGGAACCGATCAGCTTGCCGTTCAATTCGGGGATAACCAGACCGATCGCCTTCGCAGCACCGGTGGAGTTGGGAACGATGTTCTGCGCACCGGCGCGAGCACGACGCAGGTCGCCCTTGCGGTGCGGGCCGTCCAGGATCATCTGATCACCGGTGTACGCATGCACGGTGGTCATGATACCGCTCTGGATTTCGGCATAGTCGTTCAAAGCCTTCGCCATGGGAGCGAGGCAGTTGGTGGTGCAGGAAGCAGCCGAGATGATGGTGTCTTCCTTGGTCAGGTTCTTTTCGTTCACGCTGAACACGATGGTCTTCAGATCGTTGCCCGCAGGAGCGGAGATAACAACCTTCTTCGCGCCGGCATCGATGTGAGCCTGGCTCTTTTCCTTCGAGCAGTAGAAACCGGTGCACTCGAGGACAACGTCCACACCGAGTTCGCCCCACGGCAGATCCGCCGCGTTCTTCTCGGCATAGATCTTCAGTTCCTTGCCGTCCACAGTGATGGTGCCGGCTTCGTCGTCAGCAACCACCGTGTGACCGTCGTAACGGCCCTGAGCGGTGTCATATTTCAGCAGGTGAGCCAACATGCTGGGCTTGGTCAGGTCGTTGATCGCGACCAGTTCGTACCCTTCGGCACCGAACATCTGGCGGAACGCCAAACGACCGATGCGGCCAAAACCATTGATAGCTACTTTAACGGACATAATGATTCAACCTCCAATAATTTCAAACTTGAGAATATAATACCCCATCTTGTTAAATTTTTCAAGTCGTTTTTTCGAAGATTTTACAGTTTGTTTACTTGTCCAAAAACTTTTTCAAAATGAACGCAATACCATACATTTCGCCCACGCCTTTTTCGCCGATCGACGGCAATAACCACTTTTTTTCGCAAACGGATTGCTTTTTTATCGCCGTTCTGTTATAATGAGAAAATAACAACTTCGGGAGTTGAGGAAAGTGGATACAATTCCCTGCGGGATCTGGCGCCATTTCAAGGGTAGAGATTACCGCGTACTGGCCGTTGCCGCCCATTCCGAAACACTCGAGCCGATGGTGGTATACCAAGCGTTATACGGTAACGGTGATGTGTGGGTACGCCCTGCCGCCATGTGGACGGAAATGGTCGAACGGGACGGAAACGTCTTCCCGCGTTTTACGTATATCGGAGAATAGAAGGAGTGGATTCGGATGCGCCAAAAACTATACGGCAATCACGTCACGCCGGCATGCGAGACTTGTGTACACGGACAGCGGTCGTTCGATGGCAAGGTGGTTCTTTGCCCTCGTCGCGGCGCCATGCCTTTGTATGAGCGTTGCCGCAAGTATGAATACGATCCGCTCAAACGCATCCCCCGCCGCACGCCGAAACAGGCCGCACACACAGCAGAAGAATTTTCGTTGGAATAAGTGTAAATTTTGCTTGACAAACGGCATGAAACGCGTTATAATGCTACTCGTGCCGAAAAGAACGGCGGTCACACGGGCCTTTAACTCAGTTGGTTAGAGTAGCCGGCTCATAACCGGTCAGTCCCGGGTTCGAGTCCCTGAAGGCCCACCAAAAGGGATCGGAGCCGCCGGCCGCAACTCCGGCGGCCCACTCCCCAATTTCATACATAGGGGCATAGCTCAGTTGGTAGAGCAGCGGTCTCCAAAACCGCGTGCCGTGGGTTCAAGTCCTACTGCCCCTGCCAGAAAAAGCACCGTTATCCAAAAGGATGGCGGTGCTTTTTTGTTGGTTGCCACTTTTCTCAAAAACGCGCGTTCTGGTTTGAAACGCATATTTTCGGAAGGCTTTTGGAACACTAACTCCACACAAATACAAGAGG